>NZ_JBJHAI010000049.1:0-852 GCF_054050955.1 Modestobacter sp. SYSU DS0290 | reverse complement strand
CGCGCTGCGGACGGTCACCGGCCGGGCGACGGTCCTGCCACGAGGGCCGGTCACCGCCACCACGCTGCGGACGGTCCCCACCACCGCGCTGCGGACGGTCACCGGCCGGGCGACGGTCCTGCCACGACGGACGGTCCCCGCCACCACGCTGCGGACGGTCCCCACCACCGCGCTGCGGACGGTCACCCGCTGGACGGCGGTCCTGCCACGAGGGGCGGTCACCGCCACCACGCTGCGGACGGTCCCCCGCCGGGCCACGGTCCTGCCACGAGGGCCGGTCACCGCCACCACGCTGCGGACGGTCCCCCGCCGGGCCACGGTCCTGCCACGACGGACGGTCCCCGCCACCGCGCTGCGGACGGTCACCGCCACCGCGCTGCGGACGGTCACTGGCCGGCCCGCCCGTTCGGGCCCCACGGTGACCGGCGGGCCGGCCCCGGTCCCCAGCGCCGCCCTGTCGCGGTCCGCCGGTGCGCCCGCTGCCACCGCTCCCACCACGGCCACCGCCGCCGGCGGAAGCGCCTCGCCCTCGGTCAGAACCTTCGGGCCCGCGTCGCGGAGAAGTCATGGTGTCTACGTACCTCACTGGGAATCGGCGCACGCCTGAGCGCCGCCGGGACGGATCGCGGTTACCCGGCCACACCGTGGCCCTGGCCCGCGCGCGCAGAGGAGGCCCTGAACGCACGAAACGGGGGCCGGAGCAGATGCTCCGACCCCCGTTCGTTGAAAGATTGTCCGGCGGCGTCCTACTCTCCCACCCGGTCCCCCGGGCAGTACCATCGGCGCTGAAAGGCTTAGCTTCCGGGTTCGGAATGAGACCGGGCGTTTCCCTTTCGCCATGACCGCCGTAAC
>NZ_JBJHAI010000048.1:0-1024 GCF_054050955.1 Modestobacter sp. SYSU DS0290 | reverse complement strand
CTAGCGTTTTGCGCCGTGAGGGGGTCGGGCCCCCGCCCCCCCCCCCCGCGCGGGGCCCCCCCCCCCCGCGCGGGGGCCCCCCCCCCCCCCCCCCGGGGACGGCCTATCCCAGGTGTGCGGCACCGCCCAGCGGTGCGGGCGCCGGGCGCTTGGCGACCCGGCCGTCGCCGGAGGAGCGACCGGTCAGCCGTCGGCCGATCCAGGGCAGCACGAACCCGCGGACCCACACCAGCTCCTGGGCGGCGACCTCGCGGACCGGCTTGGGCGGGGCCGGCTCCAGCGGCGTCCGCCAGTCGACGTCCTCCCCCGGCACCGGGACGCCGAGTGCCGCAGCGGCGGCCAGCGCGGTGCGCCGGTGCCCTTCAGCGGTCAGGTGGATGCGGTCACCCGGGTCCCACATCCGCGCGTCCTGGACCCACGCCGCGCCCCACTGGTCGAGCACGACGGCGCCGTGCCGGGCGGCGATCGACCACAGATGCGAGTTGAAGACGGCGACCCGGCCACGGGTGCGCCGGATGATCGGGGTCTGCCGGGGGTCGACGCCGGTGGCCAGCAGCACGTCGGCGCCGGCGTCCCGGAAGGCGACCACGGCCTTCTCCAGGTCGGCGGCCAGCCGGTCGGGGTCGACGCCGGGGCGCAGCAGGTCGTTGCCGCCGGCGACCAGGCTGACCAGGTCGGGCTCCGCCGCGAGCGCCACCGGCACCTGCTCGTCGAGCACCTGGGCCAGCAGCCGGCCCCGGATGGCGAGGTTGGCGTACTCGACCTCCCCGGTGGGAGAAGCTGCGGCCAGGTGACCGGCGAGCCGGTCGGCCCAGCCGAGGAAGGCGTCGGGCGTCGTGGGGTCCGGATCGCTCAGCCCCTCGGTGAAGGAGTCCCCCAGCGCGATGTAGCGCTGCCACGTCCGACGGTCACTGCCCGGTTGCACCAGACCACTGCACCACACCCGGGAGACCCGTCGGCCCGGCCCCCGGCGACCGGCTCCCCGGAGAGTCGTGCTCTGCCCACCCGGGGTGGGCAGAGCACG
>NZ_JBJHAI010000047.1:0-1636 GCF_054050955.1 Modestobacter sp. SYSU DS0290 | reverse complement strand
GGCACGCACCGGCTACGAGAACGGGCCGCTGCGCTACCCCACCACCGACGAGGGCGCCCTCCCCGACGGGCGCGGGATCGCCCAGTGGTTCCAGGGCGGCGCCGTCTACTGGACCGCCGCCACCGGCGCGCACCCGATCACCGCCGCCACCCTGCGTGCGTGGGGCGCCGGCGGCTACGAGCAGGGACCCCTGGGCTACCCGACCAGCAGCCCGGCGGCGCTGCCCGACGGCCGCGGCACGGCGCAGTGGTTCCAGGGCGGCGCCGTCTACGCCTCCCCGGCCACCGGCGCCCACGCGCTCCCGGGTCCGCTGCTGCGGGCCTGGACCGACCAGGGCGCCGAGCTGGGCTCTCTCGGGTACCCGGTCGGGGACCCCGTCGCCGTCCCCGGCGGAGGGACCCAGCTGGACTTCCAGGGCGGGGCGCTGCTGCTGGCCCCCGACGGCCTGGTCAGCACCGTCGCGCCCGCGGCACAGGGCTCGGACGGCACGGGGACGGTCGCGCCGGCCCCGGTCGCCAACGACCCGGTGCCGGCGACCGGGCAGACGCCGCCCGGCAGCGGCCCGGCGGCGTCACCGGCCCCGCTTCCCGCACCGCCCGCGGACGGGACCACCGGCGCCACCGGGAGCGGCACCAGCGACCCGGCCCCCTCCGGCGACACCGGTGCCGGGGAGGACGTCCCGGCACCGGTCCCGGGTCCCGCGACGGACGACGGCGCCCCGGCCCCCACCGCCGGCACACCGGCCGCCGGCACGCCGTGAACAGCCACGGAGCCCGCGCCCTGGCCCGGACCCTGACCCTGGCCACCATCGGGCTGGCGTCGCTGGCCGGGTGCACCGCCGACGGCGAGGTCGCGGTGCCCTCCTCCGGCACCGCGACGCCCGGCGCTGCGACGCCGAGCACCGGAACGCCCAGCACCGGAACGCCGAGCACCGGAACGCCGCCCGCCTCCCCGACGCCGGCCGGCGCGGAGCTCGCCGAGCTGACGGCGCTGCTGCCGTCCGGGCGGGCCGGCGGACAGGTGACCGTGCGATGGGCCGGGCTGGGCGAGCTGACCGGGCCGTTCTCCGGCACCTGCCGGCAGGACGCCGGGGTGACCGTGGTCGAAGGAGCCAGCGACACCGCGACGCTCACGTTCCGGTTCGAGCAGGACGGTTCGACCCTGGTGCTCCAGGACCAGGACGTACGGGCCGTCGGTGACCTGGCCGCGGGCGACTACCGCGTGGACGGCGGGACGCTCACCGCCGAGGCCGACCTGCTCGGCGGCGGCGGGTCCACCGGGTCGCTCAGTGCGGAGATCACCTGCGGCTGACGCCCGCGGGGCCGTTCAGCGCACCGTCCCGGTGGCGGTGTCCAGGGTGAGGGTCCCGCCCTGGAAGTCGATCCGCGTTCCGCCCGTGACCGCGTACGTGTCGGTGAGCGGATACCCGAGCGGGCCGTTCTCCGCACCCCGGCCGATCCACGCCTGCAGCAGTGCGCCGGTGAGGGCGTGCGACCCCGTCGCGGGCGACCAGTAGACGGCGCCGCCCTGGAACCACTGGGCGATCCCGCGCCCGTCGGGGAGGGCGCCCTCGTCGGTGGTGGGGTAGCGCAGCGGCCCGTTCTCGTAGCCGGTGCGTGCCCAGGCCTGCAGGTTC
>NZ_JBJHAI010000046.1:0-2283 GCF_054050955.1 Modestobacter sp. SYSU DS0290 | reverse complement strand
GTCGACGCGTGACGTCGGGCTCTCGGTACCGAGAGCCCGACGTCAGGCGGGTTCGGGGTCGGCGGCGGTGCGGCGGCCGGAGCCGAGGACCGTGGCGACCAGGCCGACGGCGGCGTAACCGGCGAGCACCAGGCAGGCCTGCCCCGCGCCGGCACCGCCGAAGTAGACGATCCCGCGGACGGCGCTGGTGCCCGCGCCCGGCGGCAGCCAGGGGCCGATCGCCGCCCAGAACGGCGGCAGCAGCGGCGCGGGGTAGGCGCCCCCGGCGCTGGGGTTGCCCAGGACGACGAACAGCAGGATCGCCAGGCCGATGCCGATGAGCCCGGTCCACACCTGCAGGGCCATGGTGAACGCGCCGACGGCGAAGACCAGCAGCGCACCGAAGGCCGACAGGGTGAGCAGGTGACCGTCGAAGACGTCGAGCACCGGCCCGGTGATCACCGCGCCGCCCACCCCGGAGACGACGGCGTAGAGCGCCAGCGCGCCCAGCCGGACCAGCCCGCGTGCCCGGGTGAGCGGCCGGGAGCCGGCGCTGACCCCGATGATCGAGGCCACCAGGTACCCGCCGACCACCCAGCCCACGGCCAGGTAGAACGCGGAGAGCCCGCGGGCGTCGCCGTCGGCGGCGGGCACCACGTCGTCGACGGTGAGCGTGCGCTGCTGGGCGGCGTCGACGGCGCTGAGCACCTCGGTGAGCGCTGAGCTGACCGCGCCACCCTCCGCGCCGGCGACCAGCAGGGTGTCCTCCGCGCCGGAGCCGAGCAGCAGGACGCCGTCGACCTCCCGGTCGCGCAGCAGCAGCCGGGCCCGGCCCTCGTCGGCCACGGCGCGGGCGTCGAGCGGGTCACCGTCGAGGCCGTCGAGCCGGGTCGCCATCGACTCGGCCGTGCCGGCCGGGGCACCCGCCGGGGCGACGACTGCCAGCGGGACCTCCCGCGGGGTCGGGGCGTGGAAGGCGCCCACGTAGCTGAGCACGAAGCCCAGCTGCAGGAGCAGGACGCCGACCACCAGGACCGCCGCCCGCCGGGTGACCCCCGGCAGCAGCTCCCGACGGGGCACCTCGTGCTGACCGTGCGCGGTGCTCACCTGCACTCCTCGATACTGGACGGTATCCGATACCGCTCAGTATCCTCAGAGCCGTGACCAGCACAAGGCCGGGCGGTGCGACGCCGCGCACACCCCGCCTGCCGAAGGAGCAGGTGCGGAGCCGGGTGCTCCGGGCGGCCGGTGCGGTGTTCGCCGAGCGCGGGTACGCGGCGGCCAGCCTCGACCAGGTCGCCGCCGCGGCCGGCTTCACCAAGGGCGCGGTCTACTCCAGCTTCGGCAGCAAGGACGAGCTCTTCCTGGCACTGATGGACGCCGAGGCGGCCACCCGGGTGGCCGCCGTCGAGGCCGCTCTCGACCGCACCGTCGACCTGCCGACCGCGCTGGCCGCGGTCGGCGCCGAGCTCGCCCAGCGCGACCCGGCCTGGCAGCTGCTGTTCCTGGAGTTCTGGCAGCGTGCGGTGCGCGAGCCGGCCGTGCGCACGGCGTTCGTGACCGCCCGGCGCGAGCTGCGCGGCCGGGTCGCCGCCGTCGTGGACCGGTTCCTGGCCGAGCACCCGGTGCACACCGGCTGGGACGCCGCCTCGCTGACCGTCGTCGTCCTCGCCCTGACCCACGGGCTGGCCGTGGAGGGGCTGCCCGACCCCGAGGCGGTGCCCGACGGGCTGCTCACCCAGGTGCTCGCCGACCTCGTCGACCCCGCGCCGCCGACACCCCGGTGACGAAGTCGCCGCTCTCTGGCAGACTCTGACCAGACCAATGGTCCAGTTCGAGTCGACAGATCGATCGAATTGGCAGAGTGACCACACTCTTCCGATCATCTTCGGTTACTTCTGCCCCCGCGCGGCTCTGACACGGACCGGTTCGCACCACTAACTTCCAGTCATGCTCTCGACGCTCTTGATCATCGCCGGCGTGCTCGTGGGGCTGCTCGTGCTGCTCACCCTGATCGTGCGGCTCAGCGCCCGACCGGAGACCCGCGGCCGGACGACCGCGACCCGCGCCCCGGGCTGGGTCGTGGACGCCGGCCAGCCGCACCCCGACGCCTGGTCACCGCTGTCCCAGACGAGCACCCAGATCCGCGCCGTGCGCTGATCGGCGGGCGCCCGCCCGCAGTCGTCCCCCTCCCGGGGGGGGGGGGGGGGGGGGGGGGGGGGGGGGGGGGGGGGGGGGGGGGGGGGGGGGGGGGGGGGGGGGGGGGGGGGGGGGGGGGGGGGGGGGCGGCGGCCGCGCGGCGGG
>NZ_JBJHAI010000045.1:0-2474 GCF_054050955.1 Modestobacter sp. SYSU DS0290 | reverse complement strand
ACTCCCTGACAGTTCGGCAGAACCGTCCGAATCGTCCCACGACCCCGACCGCACAACGCCTGCCGGCTTGGCATGCGATCGGTTTAGCCTCATCCGCTTTCGCTCGCCACTACTCACGGAATCACGGTTGTTTTCTCTTCCTGTGGGTACTGAGATGTTTCACTTCCCCACGTTCCCTCCACGCGCCCTATGTGTTCAGGCGCGGGTCACACCACATGACTGGTGCGGGGTTCCCCCATTCGGAAATCCTCGGATCAACGCTCGGTTGGCAGCTCCCCGAGGCTTATCGCAGCCTCCTACGTCCTTCATCGGCTCCTGGTGCCCAGGCATCCACCGTGTGCCCTTAACAACTTGACCACACAACAACACCCACACCCACCCACCACCACAACCCCCAAGGAACAAACCCCAGGAGCAACGCAGTGATGAACCAGTGCGGATATCCAGATACCTACAAAGATGCTCGCGTCCACTGTGCAGTTCTCAAACGACGAACAGTCACCCCGACACCACCCACCACCAGACCCAACCCCCACCACACAAGCAGCAGACGATCAGCGGTATGACGAGCAACGAGGCCCTGCCACCAGAGACGAACAACCACCCCACACAGGAGTGCCCGCTCCCTCAGGACCCAACAGCGTGCCTACGACCAGCCACCCACACCACCCCGCTCCACACCCCCCACCCGCGAACGAGTAGAAGGCCGTACTAGGGGCAGCACCAGGCCACCAGCCGAACTGGTCAGTGTTCCACCCTCGAGCGACACCTCAGACACCCGCAGCCACCCACAACTGGGCGACCATCACGGCCTGAGCGTGACTCTGGACCACCACACACCGGACGAATCCAGCACGATGTGGCGGCCAGTGCTCCTTAGAAAGGAGGTGATCCAGCCGCACCTTCCGGTACGGCTACCTTGTTACGACTTCGTCCCAATCGCCGATCCCGCCTTCGACGGCTCCCTCCACAAGGGTTGGGCCACCGGCTTCGGGCGTTACCGACTTTCGTGACGTGACGGGCGGTGTGTACAAGGCCCGGGAACGTATTCACCGCAGCGTTGCTGATCTGCGATTACTAGCGACTCCAACTTCATGGGGTCGAGTTGCAGACCCCAATCCGAACTGAGACCGGCTTTTTGGGATTCGCTCCACCTCGCGGTATCGCAGCCCTTTGTACCGGCCATTGTAGCATGTTTGCAGCCCTAGACATAAGGGGCATGATGATTTGACGTCATCCCCACCTTCCTCCGAGTTGACCCCGGCAGTCTCCTATGAGTCCCCACCATCACGTGCTGGCAACATAGAACGAGGGTTGCGCTCGTTGCGGGACTTAACCCAACATCTCACGACACGAGCTGACGACAACCATGCACCACCTGTGCACGACGCCAAAGGCACCCCGTATCTCTACGAGATTTCCGTGCATGTCAAGCCTAGGTAAGGTTCTTCGCGTTGCATCGAATTAAGCAACATGCTCCGCCGCTTGTGCGGGCCCCCGTCAATTCCTTTGAGTTTTAGCCTTGCGGCCGTACTCCCCAGGCGGGGCGCTTAATGCGTTAGCTGCGGCACGGAGACCGTGGAATGGCCCCCACACCTAGCGCCCAACGTTTACGGCGTGGACTACCAGGGTATCTAATCCTGTTCGCTCCCCACGCTTTCGCTCCTCAGCGTCAGTAACTGCCCAGAGACCCGCCTTCGCCACCGGTGTTCCTCCTGATATCTGCGCATTTCACCGCTACACCAGGAATTCCAGTCTCCCCTGCAGTACTCCAGTCTGCCCGTATCGACTGCAGGCCCGAGGTTGAGCCTCGGGTTTTCACAGCCGACGCGACAGACCGCCTACGAGCTCTTTACGCCCAATAATTCCGGACAACGCTTGCACCCTACGTATTACCGCGGCTGCTGGCACGTAGTTGGCCGGTGCTTCTTCTGTAGGTACCGTCACTTTCGCTTCGTCCCTACTGAAAGAGGTTTACAACCCGAAGGCCGTCATCCCTCACGCGGCGTCGCTGCGTCAGGCTTTCGCCCATTGCGCAATATTCCCCACTGCTGCCTCCCGTAGGAGTCTGGGCCGTGTCTCAGTCCCAGTGTGGCCGGTCACCCTCTCAGGCCGGCTACCCGTCGTCGCCTTGGTAGGCCACTACCCCACCAACAAGCTGATAGGCCGCGGGCCCATCCTCAGCCGATAAATCTTTCCACCACCAGACCATGCGGTCAGCGGTCACATCCGGTATTAGCACCAATTTCTTGGAGTTATCCCAGAGCTGAGGGCAGGTTGCCCACGTGTTACTCACCCGTTCGCCGCTAGGGCACCCCCCGAAGGAGGGCCTCGCTCGACTTGCATGTGTTAAGCACGCCGCCAGCGTTCGTCCTGAGCCAGGATCAAACTCTCCGTAGATGAATTCAACCCACGGCTGAGAACCGAGAGCTAGCACTCTCGATGTCAATCAACCAAAGGAATCCCCAACCCAG
>NZ_JBJHAI010000044.1:0-2842 GCF_054050955.1 Modestobacter sp. SYSU DS0290 | reverse complement strand
CCCACCACACGGTGGAATAGTTCGTCGTTTCAGAGCTGCACAGTGGACGCGACACTTCCTGCAAAGAGGCTGGATGGTGTGTGTGATCAAGCCCTCGGCCTATTAGTACCGGTCAGCTCCACGACTCACGCCGCTTCCACTTCCGGCCTATCAACCCGCTGGTCTGGGCGGGGGCCTTACCCGGTTAACCCGGTGAGAGACCTCATCTTGAAGCGAGCTTCCCGCTTAGATGCTTTCAGCGGTTATCCCTGCCGAACGTAGCCAACCAGCAGTGCTCCTGGCGGAACAACTGGCACACCAGAGGTTCGTCCGTCCCGGTCCTCTCGTACTAGGGACAGCTCTTCTCAAGTCTCTTACGCGCACGGCGGATAGGGACCGAACTGTCTCACGACGTTCTAAACCCAGCTCGCGTACCGCTTTAATGGGCGAACAGCCCAACCCTTGGGACCTACTCCAGCCCCAGGATGCGACGAGCCGACATCGAGGTGCCAAACCATCCCGTCGATATGGACTCTTGGGGAAGATCAGCCTGTTATCCCCGGGGTACCTTTTATCCGTTGAGCGACACCGCTTCCACATGCCGGTGCCGGGTCACTAGTCCCAGCTTTCGCTCCTGCTCGACCCGTCAGTCTCGCAGTCAAGCTCCCTTGTGCACTTGCACTCAACACCTGATTGCCAACCAGGCTGAGGGAACCTTTGGGCGCCTCCGTTACATTTTGGGAGGCAACCGCCCCAGTTAAACTACCCACCTGACACTGTCCCTGATCCGGATCACGGACCGAGGTTAGACATCCAATTCGACCAGAGTGGTATTTCAACGATGACTCCACGAACACTGGCGTGCCCGCTTCACAGTCTCCCACCTATCCTACACAAGCCGAACCGAACACCAATATCAAGCTATAGTGAAGGTCCCGGGGTCTTTCCGTCCTGCCGCGCGTAACGAGCATCTTTACTCGTAGTGCAATTTCGCCGAGCCTGTGGTTGAGACAGCTGAGAAGTCGTTACGCCATTCGTGCAGGTCGGAACTTACCCGACAAGGAATTTCGCTACCTTAGGATGGTTATAGTTACCACCGCCGTTTACTGGCGCTTGAGTTCTGAGCTTCGCCCCGAAGAGCTAACCCGTCCCCTTAACGTTCCAGCACCGGGCAGGCGTCAGTCCGTATACATCGTCTTTCGACTTCGCACGGACCTGTGTTTTTAGTAAACAGTCGCTTCTCACTGGTCTCTGCGGCCACCCACCGCTGCCCCGCGCAAGGCGGTTCACAGCAGATGGCCCCCCTTCTCCCGAAGTTACGGGGGCATTTTGCCGAGTTCCTTAACCACAGTTCGCTCGATCGCCTTGGTATTCTCTACCTGACCACCTGAGTTGGTTTGGGGTACGGGCCGCTAAGAACTCGCTAGAGGCTTTTCTCGGCAGCATAGGATCATCCAATTCGCCTCATTCGGCTATGCGTCGGGCCTCACCCTGTATGTGGAGCGGATTTACCTACCCCACGGGCCACACCCTTGCACCGGTACTACCACTCACCGGTAGGACTACCTTCCTGCGTCACCCCATCGCTTGCCTACTACCAGTCCGGATCCCATGCTCCACGCGATCAGACCCGAAGGTCAGTCACACGCTTTGGATGGTTAGCATCGCTGGGTTCAGCATGGGCGTTCTTTCGCGGGTACGGGAATATCAACCCGTTGTCCATCGACTACGCCTGTCGGCCTCGCCTTAGGTCCCGACTCACCCTGGGCGGATTAGCCTGGCCCAGGAACCCTTGGTCATCCGGCGGGGGAGTTTCTCACTCCCCTTTCGCTACTCATGCCTGCATTCTCACTCGTGTGGCGTCCACGGCTGGATCACTCCGCCGCTTCCACCGCCACACGACGCTCCCCTACCCATCCACACACCTGGCCCAGAACACGAAGTCCTGGACGGGATATATGTGAATGCCACAGCTTCGGCGGTGTGCTTGAGCCCCGCTACATTGTCGGCGCGGAACCACTTGACCAGTGAGCTATTACGCACTCTTTCAAGGGTGGCTGCTTCTAAGCCAACCTCCTGGTTGTCACTGCGATCCCACATCCTTTTCCACTTAGCACACGCTTAGGGGCCTTAGCCGATGATCTGGGCTGTTTCCCTCTCGACTACGAACCTTATCGCCCGCAGTCTCACTGCCACGCTCTCACTTACCGGCATTCGGAGTTTGGTTGACTTCAGTAAGCTTGTGGGCCCCCTAGGCCATCCAGTGCTCTACCTCCGGCAAGAAACACGTGACGCTGCACCTAAATGCATTTCGGGGAGAACCAGCTATCACCGAGTTTGATTGGCCTTTCACCCCTACCCACAGCTCATCCCCTCCGTTTTCAACCGAAGTGGGTTCGGTCCTCCACGCGGTCTTACCCGCGCTTCAACCTGGCCATGGGTAGATCACTCGGCTTCGGGTCTAGAGCACGCGACTCCATCGCCCTGTTCGGACTCGCTTTCGCTACGGCTACCCCACACGGGTTAACCTCGCCACGTACCGCTAACTCGCAGGCTCATTCTTCAAAAGGCACGCAATCACCCCACCCGAAGGCAGAGCTCTCACGGCTTGTAGGCACACGGTTTCAGGTACTATTTCACTCCCCTCCCGGGGTACTTTTCACCTTTCCCTCACGGTACTTGTCCGCTATCGGTCACCAGGGAGTATTTAGGCTTAGCGGGTGGTCCCGCCAGATTCACACCGAATTTCACGGGCTCGGTGCTACTTGGGATACAACTCGGGAGGTCATGAGTTTTCGTGTACGGGGCTCTCACCCTCTACGGCGACCCCTTCCAGAGGCCTTCCACTAACACATGACTTTCT
>NZ_JBJHAI010000043.1:0-3524 GCF_054050955.1 Modestobacter sp. SYSU DS0290 | reverse complement strand
GGCCGCGGCCGGCCCGGTACAGCACCGGGGCACCCCCTCCGGCCGGTGCCCCCGCTCCACCGCACCACCCCACGACGACGACGTCAGTGGGCGTCACTATCAACAGGGAGCACCGTGAAGACCCGACTCCTCACCGCCGTCATCGGCGCCGGCACCGCCCTGGCCACTCTCTCCGCCTGTGGTGGCGGGGGCGGGGGTGGCGGCACCGCCAGTGCGGACAGCGGCAACTGCAGCGTTCCGATCACCAAGACCGAGGCCCCCGTCGTCTCCGTCTGGGCCTGGTACCCCAACATGAAGACGGTCGTGGAGAACTTCAACGAGCTCCACGACGACGTCCAGGTCTGCCTGACCAACGCCGGGCAGGGCGCCGACGAGTACGCCCGCCTGCAGACCGCGGTCTCCGCCGGCACCGGCGCGCCGGACGTGGTCATGCTCGAGACCGACACCGTCCCGGTCTTCGCGCTGCAGGAGGCCCTCGTCGACCTCACCCAGTACGGCGCCGACGAGGTGCAGGGCAACTTCGGGGAAGGCGCCTGGCGCGACGTCTCCAGCGGCGACGCCGTCTACGGCATCCCGGTCGACGGCGGCCCGATGGCGATGATGTACCGCAAGGACGTCTTCGACCAGTACGGCATCACCCCGCCCACCACGTGGGAGGAGTACCGGGCTGCGGGCGAGCAGCTCAAGGCCGCCGGCGGGCCCCTGATGGGCGACTTCCCGGCCAACGTGCCGGCCCCGACCGTCGCCCTCATGCAGCAGAACGGCGCCGAGCCCTGGACGTACGACTCGGCCGACCCGACCCAGCTGTCGATCGACCTCAACAGCCCGGAGGCCAAGGAGGTCCTCGACTACTGGGCCGGCCTGGTGCGCGACGGGCTCGTCGGCACCCAGGACCAGTTCACCACCGACTACATCGCCGGTGCGATCCGCGGGGACTACGCCACCTACATCTCCGCCGCCTGGGCGCCCGGGTACCTCACCGGTGCCGGGGCCGGTGAGGGCGAGGACGCCGGCACGTGGGCCGTCGCGCCGCTGCCGCAGTGGGACGCCGACAACCCGGTGTCGGTCAACTGGGGCGGCTCGGTGTTCTCGGTCACCAGTCAGTCCGAGCAGCCCGAGCTCGCGGCGAAGGTGGCCATGGAGCTCTACGCCGACGAGGCCTCGCTCACCGACGGGTGGACCAGCCAGACGATCTTCCCGCTGAACCAGTCGGTGCTCGGCTCGCCGGAGTTCATCAACAACGAGTCGGAGTTCTTCGACGGCCAGACGGCGAACCGGGACGTCTACATCCCCGCCGCCGAGGCCTACGAGGGCTCGACGTACAGCCCGTTCGGCACCACGTTCTACGCCCAGTTCACCGAGGAGATCGCCGCGATCAACGCCGGGGAGAAGACCGGCTCCGAGGCGCTCGACGACCTGCAGGCGGAGATGGAGAACTACGCGACGCAGCAGGGCTTCACGCTCAACTGAGCTGCCCCGCCGACCCGTCCGGGTCCCGGGAGCGGGTCACCCCCGCTCCCGGGACCACCTCCACCTCCCCCCGCACGAGAGCGAGACCGCAATGGCAACGCTGGACACGGCGCCGCGGCAGCAGATCCCGGCCGCGGACCCGGCCCCCGTACGAAGCCGACGGCGACGCCGCGGCCGTTCCCAGGGCCTCATCGGGTGGGCCTTCCTGGCCCCCTTCGCAGTGGTGTTCCTGGTCTTCCTGGTGGCCCCGCTGCTCTACGCCTTCTACCTCAGCCTCTTCACCAAGGGGCTGGCCACCGGTGAGCGGTTCGCCGGTCTGGACAACTACACCCGCGCCTTCACCGACCCGGCGTTCCTGAACGGCGTCTGGTTCGTCGTCCGGTTCTCCGTGGTGGTCATCCCGGTGCAGATCCTGGTCGCGCTGACCGCCGCGCTGGTGCTGGACTCCCTCACCAGCCGCTTCGCCCGCTTCTCCCGCCTGATGATCTTCGTGCCGTACGCGATCCCCGCGGTCATCGGCGCGGTGATGTGGGGCTTCCTCTACAGCCCCACCTTCGGGCCGCTGGAGCAGGTGTTCGGTGACTCCGCACCGTTCCTGCTCAGCCGGGACAACCTCTTCTACGGCTTCACCAACGTGGTCACCTGGCAGTGGGCCGGCTACTACATGATCATCATCTACGCGGCGCTGCAGGGCATCGACCCGGCGGTGTACGAGGCGGCGCGGATCGACGGCGCGAACGCCCGGCAGATCGCGCTGCGGATCAAGATCCCGATGATCAGCTCGGCGCTGATCCTCATCCTGGTGTTCTCGCTGATCGGGACGCTGCAGTTCTTCACCGAACCCCAGGTGCTCACCCCGATCTCCAACGGGGCGATCACCACCGACATCACGCCGAACGTCTACGCGTTCAACCTGGCGTTCCGGTTCGCGCAGTTCAACTACGCCTCCGCCATCTCCTTCGCGCTGGGCATCGTCGTGTTCATCGGCGTCTACGTCTTCCTCTTCCTGACCCGCAAGCGTGGGGGGTTCCTCAAGTGAGCGTCCTGTCCCGCACCGCCGACGTCGAGGCCCCACCCGTGGGCTCGGCCGGCGCCCCCCGCCGCCGTGGCCGGCGCGCCTGGGCCTCGCACGTGTTCCTCGCGTTCCTGGTCCTGTACTTCGTGCTCCCGCTGTGGTTCCTGGTCGTCGCCAGCACCAAGAGCGGTGGCGGGCTGTTCAACTCACCGAACGGCGCCCTCTGGTTCGGCGACGGCCTGCACCTGTTCGACAACCTGTCGACGCTGTTCACCTACAACGACGGCATCTACCTGCGCTGGCTGGGCAACTCGTTGCTCTACGCCCTGGGCGGGGGAGTCGGTGCCACCGTGCTCGCCGTCCTGGCCGGGTACGCGTTCGCCAAGTTCGACTTCCCCGGCCGGCGGCTCACCTTCGCCCTGCTGCTGGGCGCGGTGATGGTGCCGATGACGGCACTGGTGATCCCGACCTTCGTGATGCTGTCGGAGGTGGAGATGACCAACACCGTCTGGGCGGTCATCCTGCCGTCGATGCTGAGCCCGTTCGGCGTCTACCTGATGCGGGTCTACTGCGCCGACGCCGTCCCCGACGAGCTGCTGGACGCCGCCCGGATGGACGGCGCCGGGGAGTTCCGGGTGTTCCGGCAGGTCGCCCTGCCGCTCATGCGTCCCGCGGTCGTCACCGTGCTGCTGCTGTCGGTCGTCGGCACCTGGAACAACTACTTCCTGCCGTTGGCGGTGCTCTCGGACTCGCAGCTGTTCCCGGTGACCGTCGGCATCAACCTCTGGCAGGGGCTGGCAGGTGCCAACAACGGCGGCGGGGTGTCGCTGTACACCCTGGTCATCGTCGGCTCGCTCATCTCGATCCTGCCGCTGATCGCGGCCTTCCTGGGCCTCCAGCGGTACTGGCAGGGCGGTCTGTCCATCGGCAGCCTGAAGTGACGCGCGGCGGGGGGGGGGCCCCCCCCCCGGGGGGCGCCCGCGGGCGCGGGGCGCGCGCGACCCCCCCCCCCCCCCCCCAAACCAACCCCCCCCCCCCA
>NZ_JBJHAI010000042.1:0-4071 GCF_054050955.1 Modestobacter sp. SYSU DS0290 | reverse complement strand
CGGTCAGCCGGCTGACCGCCGACCCGTCCAGCGCCGCCAGCAGGTCCCCGCGGGCCGCGGCGACCCGGGTGACCGGCGGGCCGAGGCCGGTCAGCAGCAGCCGGTGGTCCGGGTACCGGCCGGGCAGCGACTCCACCTCCCGGACGGCGCCGTCGTCCCGGCGGGCGGTGAGCCGGTTCCCGTCGACCCGGAGCCCGACCGTGTCCGCACTGGCGGCCCACCCTGCCAGTGCCTCGATCGCCGCGACCGGGACCACCAGGCGGGTCTGCCCGGCCGGGCCGCGGGCCGGCAGGGTCTGCACGGCCAGCCGGAAGCGGTCGGTGGCCACCAGCTCCAGCTCTCCGGGGGTGAGCTCCAGCAGCACGCCGGCCAGCACAGGCGCCTCGGGACAGCCCTCGGCCGCCGGTGCCACCCGGCCGACCGCTGCGGCCAGCGCTGCGGCGGACACCGACGTCCAGCCCGTGCGCTGCTGCAGCAGCCGCACCGCGGCGCGAGCGCTGGTCTGCGCGGAGTCCAGGTCCCGCGCCAGCTGCTCGACCCGGTGCCGGATGACCGCCTCTGCCTCGGCGAGCGGTGCGTCCAGCGTCCGGGCCACCGTCGGCAGCGGCAGCCCGAGCTCGCGGAGCCGGCGGACCAGCCGCACCCGGTCGGCCTGGTCGGGGGAGTAGCGGCGGTACCCGGACACCGGGTCGACGTGCGCCGGGGCGAGGAGCCCGCAGTCGGCGTAGAAGCGCAGCATGCTGGGTGTCACACCGGTCAGCCGGGCGAAGGCGCCGATCTGGAGCAACGGGTCGGGAGGGGCCATGCCGCCGATGGTGCTGTCTCCAGCGGCTCGAAGGTCAACCGCTCAGTCCCTCGGCACCCAGTTGTAGGCGGCGACCGTCGCCTCGCGGACGGCGGTGGCCAGTGGGCGCAGCGCCTCGTCCCGGGCTGCCGCCTGGGCGTGGGTGACCGCCGCGCCGGGCGCATCGGCCATCGCCAGGTCCAGCACCTGCCGGAGCCGCTGCGCCCGGCCGAGCACCGACACCGCCAGCGGGTCGTGGTCGCCCGGCAGCCCGGGCGCGCGCACGCCCTTGGCCAGCCCGGCCAGCAGCGAGGGGACCTCAGGGTGCCAGCGGGCAAGGTCCAGGGAGGCCAGCGTCCGGGCGGCGTCCCCGACGGCGAGATCCAGCGCGCCGGAGGCCGCGCGCAGCGTCCCCTCGGCGGGGGGTGCGGCCGGTCGGGTGGGGTCCAGCGGCACGGCGGTCCAGGCGACCATCTCGGTGCCCAGCTCCTCGGGCACCAGCGCCACCTGGCTGCCCACCGCGACCTGCCCGGACTCCAGCGCGAGCGCGGTGAGCGCGGGGACGGCGGGCACCCCGCGGGTGTCCCCGGGCGCCGGCAACGCCAGGTGGAGCCGCTGTTCGCCGAGCCCCCGCAGCGCGCTCAGCGCCCAGCCGAGCGGGACGGCCTCGTCGGTGCCGGGCATCCCGACGACCCGGTGGGCGGTGTCCCCGGTGACGGCGTCGAGCGCCTCGTCGAAGGAGGAACGGCCGGTGAGCCAGGCGGTGGCCCAGACGGCGAGACGGCCGGCGGCGAGATCGTGCACGGTGACCGAGGCTACGACGGCGCCGGGTGGTCGCGCCCGGGTGGGCGGCACGCGGGGCGCAGCGAGCGGCCGGGCACAGCACCGCGTGCCAGACTCGGGGGGTGCCCGCCTGGCTGCTCTGGTTGATCGCCTCAGGCCTGTTCGCGGCCGGTGAGGTCGCCAGCCTGGACCTGGTGCTGCTCATGTTCGCCGGCGGCGCCCTGGGCGGCATGAGCGTCGCGTTGCTGGGTGGGGAGGTGTGGCTCCAGCTGCTGGCGTTCGTCGTCGTCGCCGCGGGCCTCCTCGTGGTGGTCCGCCCGATCGCCAAGCGGCACCTCGTCGATCGCACGCCCGAGCAGATCGACGGCGTCGCGACCTACGTCGGCCGGGAGGCCGTGGTCAGCCGGCGCGTCGACAACACCGACGGCCGGGTCCGGCTCGGTGACGACGAGTGGACCGCCCGCACCCAGCTCGACGGAGAGGCCTACGAGGTCGGCGCCGCGGTGCGCATCGTGCAGATCGAGGGACCGATCGCCTACGTCAGCCACCTCTGACGCGGGGGTGGAGCTCCGGGGGGTCGGGCCGGCCACGGACGAGGAGCTCGCCAGGGATCTGCTGCAGCTCCAGCACGAGGCCTACGCGGTCGAGGCCGCGCTGATCGGTGACGACCGCATCCCGCCGCTCGGGGAGGGGCTGGCAGAGCTGCGCGCGGCGCCGCTCGCCTGGATCGGCGCGTGGTCGGACACCCGCCTGGTCGGTGCCGTCGCGTGGACGGAGTCGCCGCGACTGCTGGACCTCGACCGGCTCGTGGTGTCGCCCGGCGCCGCCCGTCAGGGCATCGGCACGGCCCTCGTGCGCCGGACCCTCCAGCTGGCCGGAGAGCGCCCCACGGTCGTCTCCACGGGCCGCGGCAACCGTCCGGCCCGGGCGCTGTACGAGCGGCTGGGCTTCGTGACCACCGGCGACACGGAGGTGCTGCCCGGGCTGTGGGTGACCGGATACCGGTACTGGCCGGTCCGGGCCGAGATCGGGTGACACCGCGCGGCCGGTCGTGACGTCGGGGGGCCCTGGAAGGCAGGATCAGGGCTCCGCACCACCGAGGAACGGAGCGCAGACCGCGTGGATGCCGCCCTGATCGCCCTGATCGTGATCGCCGTGCTCGTCGTCTTCGTGCTGGCGAAGAGCGTGACGATCGTCCCGCAAGCGCAGGCCAAGGTCGTCGAGCGGCTCGGCCGCTACAGCCGCACCCTGTCGCCGGGCCTGGCGCTGCTCGTGCCGTTCGTCGACCGGGTGCGCGCCACCATCGACCTGCGCGAGCAGGTCATCTCGTTCCCGCCGCAGCCGGTGATCACCGCCGACAACCTGCAGGTCGGCATCGACACCGTCGTCTACTTCCAGGTCACCGACCCGCGCCTGGCCGTGTACGGCATCGCGAACTACATCACCGGCATGGAGCAGCTGACCACCACGACGCTGCGCAACGTGGTCGGTGGGCTGAACCTCGAGGGCGCGCTGACCGGCCGGGACGGCATCAACTCCCAGCTGCGCACCGTGCTCGACGGCACCACCGGCCCGTGGGGTCTGCGGGTGGCCCGGGTGGAGATCAAGGCGATCGACCCGCCGCCGTCCATCCAGGACTCCATGGAGAAGCAGATGCGCGCCGACCGCGACAAGCGCGCGGTCATCCTGACCGCCGAGGGCCAGCGGCAGTCGGCGATCACGACGGCCGAGGGCCAGAAGGCCGCCTCGATCCTCTCCGCGGAGGGCAAGAAGCAGGCCGCGATCCTCGACGCCGAGGCCGAGCGGCAGAGCCGGATCCTGCGGGCCGAGGGTGAGCGCGCCGCGCTGTTCCTGCAGGCGCAGGGGCAGGCGAAGAGCATCGAGACGGTGTTCCAGGCCATCCACGACGGCAAGCCCGACCAGGGCCTGCTCGCCTACCAGTACCTGCAGACGCTGCCGAAGATCGCCCAGGGCGACGCCAACAAGATGTGGATCGTGCCCAGCGAGTTCAGCAAGGCGCTGGAGGGGCTGTCCAAGCTGGGCGGTGGCGACGACGGCGAGGGGGCACGCAGCTGGCTGGACGTCGACGCACCGTCCGGCGGGCAGGGCGCGGGTGCGACCCAGCCGTCGGCGTCGTCGCTGGACACCAGCAACTGGTTCGACTCGAACCTGCCGCCGGCCGCCGAGCAGCCCGAGGCCAAGATCTCGCTGTCCAGCATCGCCGACCAGCCGGCCGAGACGGCGCCGCAGATCCCGACGCCCCCGCCGCTGTCCCAGGTGAAGCAGGACGTCCAGGAGAGCGGCCCGGCCGCCGACCCGCGCAACCGCGCCGGGGACGACGACCCGCTGGAGCTGCCGCCGTCCTGACGCACTGAACGCCGGGGGGGGGGGGGGGGGGGGGGGGGGGGGGGGGGGGGGGGGGGGGGGGGGGGGGGGGGGGGGGGGGGGGGGGGGGGGGGGGGGGGGGGGGGGGGGGGGGGGGGGGGGGGGGGGGGGGGGGGGGG
>NZ_JBJHAI010000041.1:0-5868 GCF_054050955.1 Modestobacter sp. SYSU DS0290 | reverse complement strand
CTCGGGCGTGGTGGGGGGCGGCCGCCGCCCCCGCCCGCCCCCCCCCCCCGCCCGACCCCGACGACCAGGCGGCCGGCCTGGTCGTCGGGCTGGCGCACCCGGAGTGGCTGGCCCGCCGCCGCCCGGGCGCGGACCGGACCTACCTGCTCGCGGCCGGGACCGGCGCGGAGCTGACGCCGGGGACCGCGCTCGGCGGCGCGACGTGGCTGGCGGTGGCCGCCGCCGACCGGGCGCCGGGCCGGGCCGACGCACGGATCCGGCTGGCGGTCGCCGTCGACGAGGCGACCGCACTGGAGGCCGGCGCCTCGCTGCGCCGGACCGGGCCGGAGGTGTCGTGGCGCGACGGTGACGTGCGCGCCGTGCACGCCGACCGGCTGGGCGCGGTGGTGCTCGCCGAGCGCCCGCTGACCGATCCCGACCCGGCGGCGGTGCGGGCTGCCGTGGCCGAGGGGCTGCGCCGGGAGGGGCTCGGGCTGCTCCGCTGGACGCCGGCCGCCGTCGCGCTGCGCGAGCGGCTGGCCGCGGCACACGCCGGCCTCGGTGAGCCGTGGCCGGCGGTGGACGACACCTCGTTGTTGGCCGCGCTCGCGGACAGCCCGGGAGTGGCCGCGGCCCGGTCCCGGGCGGCCCTGCAGCGGGTCGACGTCGCTGCGGCACTGCAGGCGCTGGTGCCCTGGCAGCTGGCCGGCCGGCTGGACGAGGTGGTGCCCGACCGGGTCGAGGTGCCCACCGGGTCACGCCTGCGGGTCGACTACGGCGACCCGGCGGTGCCGACGCTGTCGGTGCGGGTGCAGGAGGTGTTCGGCTGGGCCGACGCCCCGGTGGTCGCGGGACGGCCGCTCCGGCTGCAGCTGCTCTCCCCCGCCTCGCGGGTGATCGCCACCACCGGCGACCTGGCCGGCTTCTGGGTCACCGGGTGGCCCGGCGTGCGCAGCGAGCTGCGCGGCCGCTACCCCCGCCACCCGTGGCCGGAGGACCCGGCCACGGCGACGCCGACCCGCCGCGCGAAGCCACGCGGCAGGTCGGCCTGAGGGGTCAGCTGAGCGCCCGGGACAGCTTCGGCACGAAGTTCTCCAGCAGACAGGGCAGGCTCAGCGCGCTGGCGAACTGGAGGGCGTCGTAGTCCGACCCCTCGGCGAAGACCACCCGGCCGTCGGTGACGGTCTGCAGGCCGGCGAGCACCGGGTCGCCCTCGATGCCGGCCCGCTCGGCCGCCGGCTTGCCTAACCAGACCTCCCTCGGTCGTGACCACCTCGTTCCCTCCCGGGCCCGACCAGCGCGGGCGATCACTCCCCCGCCGCACCACCGCCGACGGCGAGGACGCGGCCGCCCGGGCACGTGCACCCGGGCGGCCGGGCAGACGTCAGCGCGTCAGGACGGCCGTGAAGCTGCGCCCGCCGTCGGCGGAGCTCCACAGTCCCTCGGCGGTCATCGCCGCGACCCGGGACGGGCTGCCGTCGGCGGTGCTCACGGTGACGGCGTCGGGCGGCGATCCGAGGAGCGCCCCCTGCTCCCAGGTGCCGCCGGCGTCGGTGCTGAGCCAGACCGTGCCGGCCGGGTCGATGCCGACGACGGTCGTGCTGTCCTCGGCCCAGTCGACCACCTGCAGCAACGGCGCCCCCGCCACGTCCGTCCACGTGACGCCGCCGTCGGCCGACCGGAGCAGCCCGCGACGGGTGGTGGCCAGCACGGTGCTGCCGGCCGGTGCGGCAGCCAGCGCCGCGGGCTCCTCGGGGATGGCCAGCTGCTCCCAGGCCCGGCCGTCCGTGCTGCGCACCAGCGTCCCGTCCCAGCCGAGGACGCCCCCGTCACCGGCGGTGAGGGCGTGGAAGTCGGACTGCCCCGACCGGGACAGCACCTGCCAGCTCCGGCCGCCGTCGGTCGATTCGATGAGCCCGACCGGTTCGGGGAGGCCGACACCGGGGCCGGGGTGCCCGGAGGCGAGGTAGCGGTCCCCGGTCACGGCGAACCCCATCAGGTCGATGGCGGGGCCGACGGACGTGACCCGCCCGTCGGCCCCCGCTTCCAGGAGCCCGTCGTGGGTGGCCAGCAGGACGGTGTCGCCGTCGGGCGCGAAGGCGACACCGTGGACGTGCGCGGCCGGCAGTTCCCCCGTACGGGGCGTCGGGTCCGCTGCCACGGGTGCGGTCGATGCGGAGGTGCACCCGGCGAGGAGGGGCGCCGCGAGCACCCCGGCGGCGACCCGCAGTGCTGCGGCACGTCGGGAGGGCGGGGCGTGGCGGGGGGTGTGATGGGGGGTGTGGCGGGGGGTGTGCGAGGTGTGCATGTCGATCTCCAGCGCGGTCCGGGGGCGGACGTCCGTCGGGTGGGGGCCGGTGCGGCGGTGGGCCGCCGCACCGGCGTCGGTCAGTCGCCGAGCTCGGCCAGCAGCGCCTGCATCTCCGCGATCTCCGCGGCCTGGGTGTCCCGGATGTGCTCGGCCAGCGCGATGGCGTCCGCGTCCTGCCCGCCGGCCGCTTCCCGCTCGGCCATCTGGGTCGCTCCCCGGTGGTGGGCGATCATCCAGCTGAGGAACAGCCGGTCGAACTCCGTCCCTGAGGCGTCGGTGAGCTCGGTCAGCTCCGCCGCGGACATCTCACCCGTCATGCCGCCGTCCACCGAGCCGTGGGCCATCGAGCCGCCGTCCGTCGAGCCGTGGGCCATCCCGCCCCCGTCCCCCTCGGCACCCCAGCGGGACAGCCAGCCGCTGAGCGTGTCGATCTCCGGAACCTGCGCCGCCTCGATGCGACCGGCCAGGTCCAGCACGCGCGGGTCGGCCGCCCGGCCCGGCGCCAGGCGGGCCATCTCGATGGCGCCCCGGTGGTGGATGCGCATGCCGGCGGCGAAGGAGACGTCGATCGCGTTGTGATCAGCGGTGGTGCCGGTCGCGGCGCCGGGCGGTGAGCCGTCCGCCGTGCCGGTGCCCGCGGCGTCGCCGCCGCAGCCGGTGAGGGCCAGGGCACCGGCGAGCAGGGCGCTGGTGAGCAGGACGCTGGTGCGGTGGATCGGGTGCGCGGTGGGGCGGGACATCGGTGCTCCTCCTGGAGTCGGATCGAGGCATGCCGGAACCACCCCCGGGCCAGCAGGTGCCGGGGCAGGGGCGGTGGTGCCGGTTCGGCCTAGATCCGCAGCAGGCAGAGGGCAGCGAGGTCCGGTGGCCGCAGCGGTGCCGGCCACGACCCGACGCGGCTGCACACCTGCGCGGGGACCCGCGCGACCACGGACAGCAGCCGGGGCGCGAGCAGGAGACACGAGGCGGTGACGCCCGCGGCCAGCACCGCCAGGCACAACGACCACAGGTACCCCGCGGGCGATCCCGGGGCGCGCTCGTGTTCCACCACGGTCGGTGCGGTCAGGTCAGCAGCGACCACCGGGCCGTCCGCTGTGTCGTGGCCGGGGCGCGCACCGGCGAGCGCGAGGGCGGGGCGCGCAGCGGTGGCGGCGGCCAGGGTGGTGGTCGCCGGGTGCAGGCCAGAGCCGTGACCGGCGTCGTGCGCCGTGGCGCACTGCAGCCCGTGCATCGCGAAGACGCCTGCCATCACCAGCAGGACCGTCCAGACCCGTACCGCCATGACCACCTCCCCGGGCCAAGTGTGCCTCGCACCCGGCACGGCGCGGAGGAGGCGCGGAGGGGCGGCGCCGGGCGCGCCCGGTCGGCCGACGGTCCGCGCGCCGGCACCTCGGTCGGGTCCCCACCCGGCGGGCGGGCCGGGCAGCGGAGAGGATCAGGGGGTGACCAGCACGCCCGCGAAGCCGACCACCGACGCCTGGGGCATCGACGCCAGCTGGCTCGACGCCCTCGACGAGGAGCACACCGTCTCCGAGGAGACGATCGAACTGATGCGGCAGGTGATCGGCCACCCGCCGACCGACCTGCTCGACCGGGCCCCGATCGTGGCCCGCCCCGGCGACCCGCTGGAGGTCCAGGGCGCCGAGGTGACCTGCGAGGACGGCGAGGTCCGGCGCATCGATGGCTCGCTGCCCGAGGACTTCCCGCTCGGCTACCACCGGCTGCGCACCCCCGAGGGCCGGGACCGGCGGCTGATCGTCTCCCCCGGTCGCTGCTGGTTGCCCGAGGGCTGGCGCGGCTGGGGCTGGGCGGTACAGCTCTACGCCACCCGCGGGCGGGACAGCTGGGGCATCGGCGACCTGGGCGACCTGCGCACCGTGCGGGAGTTCGCCCAGGCCCAGGGCGCCGGCTTCGTGCTGGTCAACCCGCTGCACGCGGTCGCCCCGACCGAGGGGCAGGAGGACAGCCCCTACCTGCCGGCCACCCGCCGCTTCCGCAACCCGGTGTACCTCCGCGTCCCCGAGGTGGCCGGCGCCGATGCCGTCGAGCTGGAGGCAGAGGCCGGCCGGGCGCTGAACGACGGTGACCTGATCGACCGGGACGCGATCTGGGCGCTCAAGCGCCGGGTGCTGCGCCGGGTCTTCGACGCCGGGGTGGACGAGGGCCCCTTCCGCGACTGGTGGTGGCACCAGGGGCAGCCGCTGCAGGACTGGGCCACCTGGTGTGCCCTGGCCGACGAGCACGGCCCCGACTGGCACGCCTGGCCCGAGGAGCTGCGCGACCCGCAGGGCTCGGCGGTGCGCGCCTTCGTGGCGGCGCACGAGCAGGAGGTGGCCTTCCACGCCTGGCTGCAGTGGCAGCTGGACCTGCAGCTGCGGGCGGCCACCGAGGGGATCACGGTCATCCAGGACCTGCCGATCGGCGTGGCCGGGGGCGGCGCCGACGCGTGGGCCTGGCAGGACGTGCTCGCCCAGGGCGTGAGCGTCGGGGCGCCGCCGGACGCGTTCAACAGCCAGGGCCAGGACTGGGGGTCCCCCCCACTGGTGCCGTGGCGGCTGCAGGCCGCGGACTACGAGCCGTTCATCCAGTCGATCCGGGCCACCATGGCCGGTGCGGGCGGGCTGCGCGTCGACCACGTGATGGGGCTGTTCCGGCTGTGGTGGGTGCCGCAGGAGGGCTCGGCGGCCGACGGGGCCTACGTCCGCTACCCGTACGAGGACCTGCTCGACATCGTCGCGCTGGAGAGCCACCGCGCCCAGGCGATCGTGGTCGGTGAGGACCTGGGCACCGTCGAGGAGGGCGTGCGCGAGGCGATGGCCGAGCACGGGATCCTGTCCTACCGCCTCCTGTGGTTCGAGGAGGACGAGCCGGCGCAGTGGCCGGCCGAGGCGATGGCCGCGGCGACCACCCACGACCTGCCGACCGTCGCGGGCCTGTGGACCGGGTCCGACCTCGCCGAGCAGCGCGAGCACGGCGTGGGCACCGACGAGGAGCTGGAGCGCGGCCGGGCCTCCCTGCTGGAGCGGCTGTCCACGGTCCCGGCGGACGCGACGCCGGCCGAGGCGGTCGAGGCCGCCTACCGGCGGCTCGCGACGGCGCCGTCCACGCTGCTCTCGGCCACGCTGGACGACGCGCTGACCGAGGAGCGCCGGCCGAACATGCCCGGCACCACCGACCGGCCCAACTGGTGCATCCCGCTGCCGGTGCCCACCGAGGAGCTCGCCGACCACCCCGGGGTGCAGGCGGTGGCCGCGGTGCTCGCCGAGGGGCTGCAGCCGGCACCTGCCAAGCCCGGGCGGGCCCGGAAGTCGGCGAAGAAGACCGCCGGAGCGAAGAAGAAGAGCTGAACTCCAGCGGGTCGGCGTCGATCGTCGCGGCCTGCGTGGCCGGCATGCCGTGTGGGGAGCCCGGGCAGGTGATCACCCGGTAGCCGTGCTGCAGGGAGAACATCAGCAGCAGGTCTCGAGGCCGTCGTGGGCCAGGACGGGCATGTCCCCTGCTCCGCAGCCCCCGTCGGCGGCCCTCCGCAGGCCCTCCTCCGGGAGTCGTGCTCTGCCCACTCCCGGTGGGCAGAGCAC
>NZ_JBJHAI010000040.1:0-7687 GCF_054050955.1 Modestobacter sp. SYSU DS0290 | reverse complement strand
GTGCTCTTCCTTTGTAGTCGTGCTGGGCGCTGTGGGGGTTGTGGTGGGTGTCGGGGGGGGTGTCGGGGAGGGTGGGGGCGGGCGCGGCGGAGGGCCCCGACGCGGCGGGCACCTCGGGCTCCTCGGCGTTCAGCTCCGACTCGGCCGCCGCGGGCGACTGTTCCGGCCGCATCGGGTCGTACCAGACGTGGTCGCGGCAGGCGGGGCGGTCGGAGAGCCCGGAGAGCCCGGACACCGCCTCCAGCGCCTCGCTGAACGGCTCGTCGGGGTCGAGCCGGCGCAGCTCCTCACCGATCAGCTCGCCCAGCGAGCGGTCGGCCAGCGCGACGACGGCCTCCGGCCGGAACGGCTGGGTGATGACCGCTCCGCCCTTGCGGTCGTCCTCGACCCGCAGCTCCTCGTCCTGGTCCAGCCGCAGCACCACCGCGTGCACCCCGGACGCACCGGGCACCCGCGGGGTGTCGACCACCTCGATGGCGCAGCCGCACCGGGAGGACAGCCACCCGGCGACCAGCTGGGCGGTGGCGCTGGCCGGGTCGCCCTCGACCTGGCCGCCGTGGACCCGCACCGGCTCGCCGCGCCGGCCGGCCACGGAGTCCAGCGTCGAGGCCAGCGTGGCCCGCCACGGGGTGCTCCGGGTCCAGGCCAGGTCGGTGTCCCCGGGGGCGTAGTCCGACGCCCGGTTCCGCAGCGCGGCCACCGGGTCCTCGGCCAGGGCGGAGTCGGTGATCCGCCGGTCGGCGATGACGCCCAGGGCGTCCCGCGCGATGAGCTCCGGCGGCGTCTCGTGCCACCAGGTGACGACGGGCGCGTCGGCCGCCAGGAGCGGCAGCACCACCGACTCGGCGTGCAGGCCCAGCCGGCCGTACATGCGCATCACGACGGCCTCACCCGGCCCGAGCCGCCCACCGATCAGCACCTCGGCGTCCAGTCGGGGCACCGGGGCCTCGACCTGGCGGCGGACGACGATCAGCAGCCGGCAGGGGTGTGCCTCGGCGGCCGAGGCGGCGGCCTGCTCGGCCTCGGCGACCCGGCGCTCGTCGGCGACGACCACCAGGGTCAGCGCGACGCCGCTCATCACGGCGCCGCCGGTGCGGCGCTGGGCCGCCAGTTCCTTGACCACCGCGGATCCGGTGGTGTCCCACAGCGTGGTCACGAGGTCAGCTCCTCAGCTCGCGAGGGTGGGGGGAGGGCAGGGGTCGCGGTCACGGTCGGCGCCATGCGCGGCCCTCGGCCTCCAGCATCGCGTCGGCGGCCCGGGGCCCCCACTCGCCGGCTCGGTAGGAGTGCGGGGTGGTGCCGGCCCAGAAGCTCTCCAGGGGGTCGATGACCGCCCAGGACGCCTCGACCTCGGCGTTGCGCGGGAACAGCGTGGCGTCCCCGAGCAGCACGTCCAGCAGCAGCCGCTCGTAGGCCTCGGGGCTGGCCTCGGTGAACTGCTCGCCGTAGAGGAAGTCCATCGAGACGTCGCGGACCTCCATCACGCTGCCGGGCACCTTCGAACCGAACTTCAGCGTCATGCCCTCGTCCGGCTGGACGCGGATGACCAGCTGGTTGTGCCCCAGCTCCTCGGTGTCGGTCGGGGCGAAGGGCAGGTGCGGGGCGCGCCGGAAGGAGAGCGCGATCTCGGTGACCCGCCGTGGCAGGCGCTTGCCGGTGCGCAGGTAGAACGGGACGCCGGCCCAGCGCCGGGTCTCCACGCCCAGGCGGACGGCGGCGTAGGTCTCGGTGGTCGACTCGGGGTCGACCCCGTCCTCCTGCCGGTAGCCCTTCGCCCGCTGGCCGGCGAGCCAGCCCTGCTGGTACTGGCCGCGGATGGCGAACCGCGCCATGTCGTCGTCGTCGGGGATGGAGACCGCGCGGAGGACCTTCAGCTTCTCGGTGCGGATCTCCTCGGCGGAGAACTCGACCGGCTCCTCCATCGCGGTCAGTGCCAGCAGCTGCAGCAGGTGGTTCTGCAGCACGTCCCGGGCGGCGCCGGTCTTCTCGTAGAAGCCGGCCCGGCCGCCGATGCCGACGTCCTCGGCCATGGTGATCTGCACCGAGTCGACGTGGTGGCCGTTCCAGATCGGCTCGAACAGCGAGTTGGCGAAGCGGAGGGCCAGCAGGTTCTGGACCGTCTCCTTGCCCAGGTAGTGGTCGATCCGGAAGACGTCGTCGGCGGTGAAGACCGAGTCGACCAGGGCGTTCAGCTCGCGGCTGGAGGCCAGGTCGGTGCCGAACGGCTTCTCGACGACGACCCGGCGCCACCGCTCCTGGGTGCTCTCGGCCATGCCGGTGCGCTGCATCTGCTTGAGCACGACGGGGAACAGCGCCGGCGGGATGGACAGGTAGAACGCGGCGTTGCCGCCGATGCCGTGGCTGCCCTCGAGCTCGGCCAGGTTGGCGGCGAGCTCGTCGAAGGCGTTGTCGTCGTCGAAGGAGCCCTGGACGAAGCGGACGCTGTTGGCCAGCCGCTCCCAGACCTCCTCGCGCCACGGGGTGCGGGCGTGCTCCCGGGCGGCCGACCGGGCCAGCTCGGAGAACTCGACGTCACCCCAGTCACGGCGGGCGAAGCCCAGGAGGGCGAAGTTGGTGGGGAGCAGGCCGCGGTTGGCCAGGTCGTAGACCGCCGGGAGGAGCTTCTTGCGCGAGAGGTCACCGGTGATGCCGAAGACGACGAGAGCGCAGGGCTCGGGAACTCGGGGCAGCCGCCGGTCCCGCGGATCGCGCAGCGGGTTGGTGGACATCGTCTCCGTCCTCGATCGCTGGGTGCCCGCCGTCCGGCCCGGGAGGACCGGGCCGGACGGCGGGTCGGGTGGTTCAGGTGGTGCGGTGCGGGTGCGCCGGGGACCGGCGCACCGTCACTTCTTGTCCTGCAGCTGCTCCTGCACGGAGCCGGTCAGCTCGTCCCAGGCGTCGACGAACTTCTGCACGGCCTCGTCCTCGAGGACGCGGAAGACGTCGTCCAGGTCGACACCGGCGTCGGTGACGGCCTGCATGACCTGGGCGGCGTCCGCGTAGGCGGACTGCACCGGGGTGCCGGCCTGGCCGTGGTCGGCGTAGGCCTGCATCGTCTTCTCCGGCATGGTGTTCACCGTGTCCGGGGCGATCAGCTCGGACAGGTACAGGGTGTCGGAGTACTCCGGGTTCTTGACCCCGGTGGACGCCCACAGCGGACGCTGCTTGCTGGCGCCCTTGGCCTCCAGCGCCTTCCAGCGGTCGGAGGAGAAGACCTCCTCGTAGGCCTGGTAGGCCAGCTGGGCGTTGGCCACACCGGCCTTGCCCTTGAGCGAGGCGTCGGCGCCCGCGGCGTCCAGGCGCTTGTCGATCTCGGTGTCCACCCGGGACACGAAGAACGAGGCGACCGACTCGATGCCCTCGAAGGAGGCGTCGGGGTTCTCCGCCAGGCGCTGCTCGAGGCCGGCGATGTAGGCCTCCATGACCGCCTTGTACCGCTCGAGGCTGAAGATCAGCGTCACGTTCACGCTGATGCCGGCCGCGATCGTCTGGGTGATCGCGGGCAGGCCCTCGACGGTCGCCGGGATCTTGATGAACAGGTTCGGCCGGTCGACCAGCCACCACAGGTGGGCGGCCTCGGCAGCGGTCGCGTCGGTGTCGCGGGCCAGGCCCGGCGCCACCTCCAGCGAGACGCGGCCGTCACGACCGGTGCGCGCCGCGACCGGCGCGAGCAGGTCGCAGGCGTCCCGGACGTCGGCCGCGGTGATGGTGCGCAGCGCCTCCTCGACGCTCACCTTGCGCACCGCCATGGCGTGCAGCTGGTCGTCGTAGGACGACGAGCCGCTGATCGCCGCGGCGAAGATGGACGGGTTGGTGGTGACGCCGACGACGCTGTGCTCGTCGACGAGCTGCTGCAGGTTGCCACTGCGGATGCGGTCGCGCGAGAGGTCGTCGAGCCAGACGGCGACCCCCGCCTTCGACAGCTGTGCCAGGTTCTCGTTCTGGGCCATGTCATGCCCTCCTGTCGGTGTTGTGGTGGCCCCGGTGCCCCCCCGCCCCGAGCTCGCGAGGGGTGGGGGGCACCGGGTCCTTGATCAGTGGTCGCCGGTGGCGTCGGAGCCGTAGACCCCGCCGCGGGAGACGCCGGCACCGCTGGGGGGAGTGGCGCCGGAGGCCGCGGCCTCGATGCTCTCCCGGGCAGCGGCGGCGACCGCCTCGGCGGTCAGGCCGAACTCCTCGTAGAGCTTCGAGTAGCTGGCGCTGGCGCCGTAGTGGTTGAGGCCGACGATCCGGCCCGCGTCGCCGACGAACTCCCGCCACCCCATGGGGACACCGGCCTCGACGCTGACGCGCGCCTTCACCGACGGGGGCAGCACCTCGAGGCGGTAGGCCTCGTCCTGCTCGGCGAACCACTCCCAGCAGGGGAGGGAGACGACCCGGGTCGGGACGCCGGCGGCCTCGAGCTGCTCACGGGCGGCGACGGCGATCTGCACCTCGGACCCGGTGCCCATGAGGATCACCTCAGGGGCGCCGTTGGACGCCTCGGCGAGCACGTACCCGCCCTTGGCCACGCCCTCGGCCGAACCGAACTCGGTCCGGTCGAAGACCGGCAGGTTCTGCCGGGACAGCGCCAGCCCGGCCGGCCGGTCGTTGTTCTCCAGGATCGTCCGCCAGGCGACGGCGGTCTCGTTGGCGTCGGCGGGCCGGACGAAGTCCAGCCCGGGGATCGCCCGCAGCGCGGCGTAGTGCTCGATCGGCTGGTGCGTCGGCCCGTCCTCGCCCAGGCCGATGGAGTCGTGCGTCCACACGTAGGTCACCGGCAGCTGCATCAGCGCCGCCAGCCGCACGGCGCCGCGCATGTAGTCGGAGAAGGTGAGGAACGTGCCGCCGTAGACGCGGGTGCCGCCGTGCAGCGCGATGCCGTTCATGACCGCGCCCATGGCGTGCTCGCGGACGCCGAAGTGGAGGGTGCGCCCGTAGGGGCCACCGGTCCACATCTTGGTCTGCCGGTTCGCCGGCAGGAACGACGGCTCGCCCTTGACCGCGGTGTTGTTGCTCTCCGCGAGGTCGGCCGAGCCGCCCCACAGCTCGGGGACCTCGGGGTACAGCGCGGCGAGGACCTCGCCGGAGGCCTTGCGGGTGGCGACGCCCTTGGGGTCGGCGTCCCAGGTCGGCAGGTTCGCCGCCCAGCCCTCGGGGAGGGTGCGGGTGGTCATCCGCTTCAGCAGGGCCCAGCCCTCGGGGTTGGCCTGCTGCCACGCGTCGAACTCCGACTGCCAGGCGCGGTGCGCCTCCTGGCCCCGGGTGACGGCCTTGCGGGTGTGCTCGATGACCTCGGGCGCGACCTCGAAGGTCTGCTCCGGGTCGAAGCCGAGGATCTGCTTGGTGGCCTTGACCTCGTCCTCGCCCAGCGCCGAGCCGTGCACCGCGCCGGTGTTCTGCTTGTTGGGCGAGGGCCAGCCGATGACGGTGCGCAGCACGATCAGCGACGGGCGGGTGGTCTCGGCCTTGGCGGCGGCGAAGGCGGCGTCCAGGGCGGCGAGGTCCTCGCCGTCGTCCACGTGCTGGACGTGCCAGCCGTAGGCCTCGTAGCGCTTGCCGACGTCCTCGGTGAAGGCGACGGTGGTGTCGTCCTCGATGGAGATCTTGTTGTCGTCGTAGACGAGGACCAGGTTGCCCAGCTGCTGGGTGCCGGCCAGCGACGACGCCTCGGCGCTGACGCCCTCCTCCAGGTCGCCGTCGGAGGCGAAGGCCCAGATGGTGTGGTCGAACAGGCTCTCGCCCTCGGGGGTCTCCGGGTCGAACATGCCGCGCTCGCGGCGGGCCGCCATCGCCATGCCGACGGCGTTGCCCACGCCCTGGCCCAGCGGACCGGTGGTGGTCTCGACGCCGGCGGTGTGGCCGACCTCGGGGTGGCCGGGGGTCTTGGAGCCCCAGGTGCGCAGCGCCTTGAGGTCGTCGAGCTCCAGGCCGTAGCCGGCCAGGTAGAGCTGCACGTACAGCGTCAGGCTCGAGTGGCCCATGGAGAGCACGAACCGGTCGCGGGCCACCCAGTTCGGGTCGCTCGGGTCGTGCTTCAGCCACTTCTGGAACAGCAGGTACGCGGTGGGCGCCATGCTCATCGCGGTGCCGGGGTGGCCGTTGCCGACCTTCTGCACCGCGTCCATCGCCAGCACGCGGGCGGTGTCGATGGCCTTGCGGTCCAGGTCGCCGAAGCCCTCGGGCAGCGTCGGCCGGGGCTGACGCGGCGAGCCGGTGGCGGTGTCGGTGGCGGCCTCGGGCGACGCCTCGGGGCGGGTGGCTTCCGTCGAAGAAGAGTTGTCAGTGCTCATGTGGCGCTCGGTGCTCCCTCGGGGTAGGTCGATGTCGGGCCGCCCGGGGGCGCGGGGACCCACCCACCCCGGGCGGACGACGGTGCGCACCACGGCCGCCCCGGTCGGGCGCGGTCGGAAGTCGGGAGCGGTGGGTGCGCCGGCGTCCTCGACGACCGCCCTACCCGCTCTACGCGCAGAGTCAACGTGATCAAACCCTAGTGGTGCCCGCCCTTTTCCACCGGGCGGCCCCGGCTACAGTGTCCGAGCAACCCATTCCCCCTGCGGAGAAGGACCTCGTGGTGGCCTGCTGCCCGCGCGACGCCGCGCTCATGGGCCCCCGGTGACGGCGATCGCCGACCGCGCCGTGAGCCGAACCCGGACGGTGCGTCCGCTCCGGTCGACGGTGGCCGCCTACGTGTCGCTGACCAAGCCCAAGCTCGTCGAGCTGCTGCTGGTCACCACGCTGCCGGCGATGATGCTCGCGGCCGGGGGCTGGCCGGGCACCGGTCTGGTCCTGGCCACCCTGGTGGGCGGCATGCTCGCCGCCGGGGCGGCCAACACCGTCAACTGCTGGTACGACCGCGACATCGACCGGCTGATGTCCCGCACCCGGGACCGGCCGATCCCCAGCGGGGTCATCGCACCCCGCAACGCGCTGGTCTTCGGCGTCATCCTCGCCTGGGTCTCCCTGGTCCTGCTGGGGCTGTTCACCACGCCGCTGGCCACGGCCCTCGCGGCCGCCGCGGTGCTGGCCTACTCGGTGCTCTACACGATGGTGCTCAAGCGCCGGACCAGGCACAACACGGTGTTCGGCGGGCTGCCGGGCGCGGCTCCGGTGCTGATCGGCTGGGCCGCCGTCACCGGATCGCTGGACTGGCCGGCCTTCGTCTTCTTCGGCATCGTCTTCTGCTGGCAGATGCCGCACTTCTGGGCGTTGGCCAGCCGGTTCCGCTTCGACTACTTCCGGGCCGGGGTGCCGATGCTCTCCGTGGTGGCCGGGCCGGTCACCGTCGGACGCCAGTCGGTCGCCTGGGCCTGGGGCACCCTGGGCACCTCGCTGCTGATGGTGCCGGTGACGCCGCAGCTGGGCTGGATCACCGGCGTCGCCACCCTGGGTCTGGGCGCCTGGTACGTCGCGGAGTCCCACGCCTGGCTGCGGCGGATCAAGGCCGGCGTCCCCGACCGGCCGATGCGGCTGTTCTCGGTGTCGATCACCTACATGACGCTGCTGTCGATCGCCCTGGTGGCCGACGTCCTCGTCTGACGGAGGGCGGCCCCGCGCTCCGCAGTACCCGCGCCCGCAGCGTGCCTCGGGGATCAGGTCAGCTGATCGTGGGGGGGGGGGGGGGGGGGGGGGGGGGGGGGGGGGGGGGCGCCCCCCCCGCCCCCCCGCGCCGGGGGGGGCGGGGGGGGGGGTCGGTGGGGGCGCGGGG
>NZ_JBJHAI010000039.1:0-10044 GCF_054050955.1 Modestobacter sp. SYSU DS0290 | reverse complement strand
GGGGGGGGGGGTGGGTGGGGTGGTGGTGGGCGGGGTGTGTGTGGGGGGGGGGGGGGGGGGGGGGGGGGGCGCCCCCCCCCCCCCCCCCCCCCCCCTTCTCCGTCCGGCCCGGTCAGCCGCCCAGCCGCAGCCCGTCGGCGGTGCTGAACAGGTGGGTGTGCCCGGGCTCGGGCCGGACGTGGACGGTCGAGCCCCGCGCCGGGGTCTGCCGGCCGTCCACCCGGACGACCACCTCGTGCCGGTCCCCCGCGAGCTCGGTGTGCCCGTAGACGAAGCCGTCCGCGCCGAGCTCCTCGACGACGTCGACGGAGACGGGGAGACCGCGGTCACCGACCACCAGGTCCTCCGGCCGGACGCCGACCAGGACCCGTTCGCTGCTCGTGCGCCCGAGCGTGGTGCGCTCCACGGGCAGGACGGCGTCGCCGAACAGCACTCCCCCGTCGACCACCGGCAGCTCCAGCAGGTTCATCGCCGGGGACCCGATGAAGCCGGCCACGAAGGCGTTCACCGGCCGGTCGTACAGCTCCCGCGGACTGCCGGCCTGCTGCAGGACGCCGTCCTTCAGCACCGCGACCCGGTCGCCCATGGTCATCGCCTCGACCTGGTCGTGGGTGACGTAGACGGTGGTGATGCCCAGCCGGCGCTGCAGCGCCGCGATCTGGGTGCGGGTCTGCACCCGCAGCTTGGCGTCGAGGTTGGACAGCGGCTCGTCCATCAGGAACACCTGCGGGTTGCGCACGATCGCCCGCCCCATCGCCACCCGCTGCCGCTGACCACCGGACAGCGCCTTCGGCTTGCGGTCCAGGTACGGCTCCAGGTCCAGGATCCTGGCCGCCTCCCGCACCCGGGTGGCGCGCTCGTCCTTCGGCACGCCGGCGATCTTCAGCGCGAAGCCCATGTTCTCCCCGACGCTCATGTGCGGGTAGAGGGCGTAGTTCTGGAAGACCATCGCGATGTCCCGGTCCTTGGGCGCGACGTCGGTGACGTCCTTCCCGCCGATCCGGATCGCGCCGCCGTCGACCTCCTCGAGGCCGGCGAGCATCCGCAGCGAGGTCGACTTGCCACAGCCGGACGGGCCGACCAGGACCAGGAACTCGCCGTCCTCGATCGCCAGGTCGAGCTGGTCGACGGCCGGCTTCTCCCCACCCGGGTACAGCCGGGTCGCCTTGTCGTAGACCACGGTCGCCATCGTCAACGTCCTTCCTGGTGTCCACCGGGCGGGACCTCCGCGCCGGTGCGGGGAGCCCCCGCCGGGTGCAGCGAGTGGACCGGGCTCATCGGTCGGCCCAGTCCGGTGGGACGTCGGCGGTGAGGCGGTGGCGCCCCGGACCGACCTCCCGCGGTTCCTGCAGCGGCAGCTCGATGCCGGCCGTGACGCCCGTGGGCACCTCGACCTCGACCTCGAGACGGCCGTCGGTCCAGTGCCACTCGATCGCGACGGGGCCGTACGGCGAGTGGTGCCGCGCCCGCGCCCAGGTCAGGCCGCCACCGGGCTGCGGCCGGAACTGCACCCGTCGGTAGCCCGGCTCGGCCGGAGCGATCCCGGCGACGGTGCGGTGCAGCCAGTCGGCGACCGCGCCGAGCGCGTAGTGGTTGAAGGAGGTCATGTCGCCGGGGTTGACCGAGCCGTCGGGCAGCAGGCTGTCCCAGCGCTCCCAGATGGTGGTGCCGCCCTGGCGGACGGTGTACAGCCAGGAGGGCAGCTCCTCGCAGAGCAGCAGGTCGTAGGCGGTCGGCAGCTGGCCGGTGCGGGTGAGCGCCTCGGTCACCAGCGGGGTGCCGGCGAACCCGGTGGCGATGCGGTTGCCCGCGGTCCGCACCAGGTGGGCCAGGCGCGCGCCGGCGGCCGCCCGGTGCTCCGGCCGCAGCAGGCCGAAGCAGATGGCCAGCGCATGGGCGGCCTGGGTGTCGCTGGTCAGCCGCCCGTCGGCGGTGACGTACCGGCCTCGGAACGCGCCGCGGACCTCCTCGGCCAGCACGCCGTAGCGCTCGGCGTCCGCGGTCTCACCGAGCACGTCCGCCGTGCGGGCCAGGTGCTCGGCCGACCAGGCGAAGTAGGCGGTGGCCACCAGGTGGGGGTCGGTCACCGAGGCCGTCGGGTCCTCCGGAGGTGCGGCCGGGTCCAGCCAGTCACCCAGCTGGAACCCGCGGTCCCAGACCCGCCCCGGGCCGGCGAGCCGGTCCACCAGGTCGACCCAGGCCCGCGCCCCCGGGTACTGGTCGCGCAGCACCTGCCGGTCGCCGAAGCGCTCGTAGAGCACCCAGGGCGTGAGCACCGCGGCGTCGCCCCACACGGCGCCGGGCCGGGGTGGGGACCAGATCGGTCCGCCGGGCACGTAGGGCACGTACCAGGGGACCGTCCCGTCGGGCAGCTGCTCGGCGGCGAGGTCCCGGAGCCAGGACCGGAGCATGCCGCTGCAGTCGTAGAGGAAGGCGGCGGTCGGGGCGAACACCTGGATGTCGCCGGTCCACCCGAGGCGCTCGTCCCGCTGCGGGCAGTCCGTCGGCAGGTGCACGAAGTTGCCCCGCATGCTCCAGACCACGTTCTCGTGCAACCGCGTCACCAGCGGGTCGGAGCACTCGAACCAACCGGTGCGCGCCATGTCGGTGTGGTGCACCCGTGCGGTCACCGCGCCGGGGTCGAGTTCACCCGGCCAGCCGCTCACCTCCGCGTACCGGAAACCGTGCAGGGTGAACCGCGGCTCCCACTCCTCCACGCCCTCCCCGGTCAGCACGTACTCGTCGACCGAGGGCGCCCCGCGCAGCGGTCGGGTGCACAGGCGGCCGTCCTCCAGCACCTCGGCGTGCCGCAGGCGCACCACGGTGCCGCGGGGGCCGCGCACCCGCAGGCGCAGCCGGCCGACCAGGTTCTGCCCGAAGTCGAGCAGCGAGGTGCCAGGCTCCAGCGGCGTCACCGCCACCGGCGCCAGCTCCTCGGTGCACCGCACCGGCGGGCCCTCCGGGGCGACCAGGGTCGCCGGGTCGCGGGGTGACACGTCGGTGGCCGGCCGCCAGTCGCCGGCCGGCGTCCCGGGGGACGACCAGCCGTCGACCTCCGCGCGGGCGTCGTGCCGCTCGCCGGCGTAGAAGCTGGCCGACGTGGTCGGCGCGGGCAGAGCGCGCCAGCCCTCCGGACCGGAGGCCACCACCGCGGTGGACCCGTCGGCATGGCGCAGTTCCAGCTGGCAGAGCACGGCGACCCGGTCGCCGTAGACCTCCCGCGTGCCGCCGTCGAACCCGACCAGCCCGCGGTACCAGCCGTCGGCCAGCCGCACGCCCAGCACGTTCGGCCCCGGCCGCAGGAGACCGGTCACGTCGTGGGTCGCGTAACGCAGCCGGTGGGCGTAGGAGGTCCAGCCGGGGGCGAGCACGTCCTCCCCCACGGCCGCCCCGTTGACCTCGGCCTCGGCGACGCCGTGCGCCGTCAGGTACAGCCGGGCGCTGACGACGTCGTCCCGGACGTCGAACTCCCGGCGGAGCAGCCACACGCCGTCCGGCGCCGTGCCGGGGCCCGGACCGATCGCGACCGCCGACCAGTCCTCCGGCGCGAGCAGGCCCGCCTCGACGACGGTCGGCTCCGACCAGCCGGACTCCGTGCCGTCGGCCCCGCACACCCGGATCCGGACCTCGGCCCGCTCCCGGGAGCGCAGCGGCTGCCCGGGCCACGGGACCAGCAGCGAGTCACTGCCGGGGAGCCAGCCGGTCGTCGTGGTGGAGCCGGTTCGCCCGACCGCCACCTCGTACCCGGCCTGCACCCAGTCCGGCCCGGCCACGGTGGTCCAGCTCAGCCGGGGAGCCGGCTCACCGATGCCCAGCGCGTCCCGGTGGTGCTCGACGGCGACCCGTTCGACCCGCGGCGCCGGCTGCGCGTCCGACGCCGCGGTGCCGCCGACCTGCTCGACCTCAGCCCTTGACCGCACCGGCTGCCATCCCGCGCATGACGCGCTGGTTCAGGAACAGGTAGATCGCCAGGATGACCAGCACGTTGATGCAGATGGCGGCGAACGTCGGCCCGTACTGCACCACCCCGAACTCGCCGGTGAAGTTGAGCAGGCCGGCCTGGACCGTGCGCAGCTCGTCCCGCGTGGTGAAGGTGAGCGCGATGAGCAGGTCGTTCCACAGGAAGAAGAACTGCACCAGCGCGATGGTGAAGATCGCGTTCTTCATCATCGGGAAGGCGATCGAGCGCAGCGAGCGGATCATGCTGGCCCCGTCGAGGGTCGCCGCCTCGAAGACCTCGCGCGGGATGGCCCGGAAGTAGGTGGCCATGAGGAACACCGTCAGCGGCAGGCCGGCGGCCGTGTAGGTGATGATCAACGGCCACAGCGTCTGGGTGAGGCCGGCCTGGAAGTACACGGTGAACAGCGGCAGCAGGATCATCTGCCAGGGCACCATGATCCCGATCAGGAACGTCAGCAGGACTGTGCTGCGCCCCTTCCAGACCATCACCTCGAGGGCGAAGCCGGCGGCCGTGCCGATCACCAGCATCACCAGCAGCGCCGGGAAGACCGCGATCGCCGAGTTCAGAAGGTACTGGCTGACGCTGCCCCAGGCGGCGCCGAAGTTCTCCAGGTTGGTGAAGTCCTCGGGCAGCGCCCAGGTGGGCGAGTTGAGGAACTCGTCCTGGGTCTTGAAGGCCCCCAGGACCAGCCAGACCAGCGGGTAGACCACGCTGATCAGCAGCAGGGCCACCACGGTGTACAGCGGCAGCTTGCGGAGTGCGCGCATCGGCCGCCGGCGGCGCCGCGGCCGGGGGGCCCGGCGCTCCCCGGTGGGGAGGTCGGCGTGCGCGGCGGCGACGGGGGTCGCGGGAGTCGTCGTCATGATCAGCCCTGGGTCAGGTCGCGCCGCGACGTCTTGAAGATCAGCAGCGTCACGAGGAGGGACAGCACGGTCAGCGCGAGGGCGATCGTCGCCCCGTAGCCGTAGTCGCCGGACGCGAAGGACGTGCGGTACATCGCCAGCGTCAGCGGCGTCGTCGCCGTCCCCGGACCTCCGCCGGTGAGGGCGTAGATGGAGTCGAAGACCTTGAGCGTCCCGTTGATGCTGAAGATCAGCGAGGAGACCAGCACCGGGAAGGAGAGCGGGATGACGACGCTGCGGACCAGCTGCCAGCCCGACGCGCCGTCCAGCCGCGCGGCCTCCAGCACCTCGTCGGGGATGTCGATGAGGCCGGCGTACAGCAGGACGGCGTAGAAGCCCATCGACCGCCAGATGTCCATGATCGCCAGCACGAGGAAGGCGTTGCCCGGGTCGCCCAGCCAGTTGACCGAGTCCAACCCGATGCCGTTGAGCAGCGCGTTGACCGGTCCGGTCTGGGGCGCCACCTCGAACAGCTTCTGGAAGAGCAGCGCGACGGCGACCGTCGGCATCACGACGGGGAAGAACACCAGCGTGCGCACCAGCGCCGACGCCCGCTTCAGCACGAACACGTACAGCAGGGCCAGCACGTACCCGAACAGCACCTGCCCGACGGTGATCACGACGGCGTACTTGACCGTGAACCAGAGCGCGTCGGCGATCTTCGGGTCGCTGAAGAGCCGGCTGAAGTTGTCCAGTCCGGCGAACTGGAAGCCGGAGATCACGCTGCCGTCGAAGACGGTGTAGCCCAGGGACCACACCATCGGGACCAGCATGATCAGCGTGTACACGGCCAGGGCCGGTGCCAGCAGCAGCAGGATCGTGCGCCTGTCGCCGAGCACTTCCTTCACGAGGGGTCCGCCTTCCGAGGTGGTTCAGGACGTGCGAGACCCGGTGCGGGCGAGGCCGTGCCCGCCCGCACCGGGTGCGGTGGTCAGCCCAGCTCTGCGGCGACGGCGGCCATGAAGTCCTCGCCGCTCATCTGGCCCGAGCCCAGCAGGCCGGCGTTCTGCTGGCTGGCCGTGGTCGCCGAGGCCGGGAACAGCGCCTCGAACCACAGCACGCTCTCGTCGGTGGCCGCGATCTGGTCCTGCACCAGCCCGGTCAGCGGGGGCACCTCGACCTCCTCGCTCAGCTCGAGCCCGGTGATCTGCCCGTGGTCACGCAGCGCCACGGTGCCGTAGTTCGCGGCGATGCACTCGACCCAGGCTTGGGCCTGCTCGTCCTCGGCGACCGAGGAGGACAGCACGATCGACGTGCCCAGGTTGGTGGGCGTCTGGTCGCTGTCCCCCGCGCCACCGGAGACCTCGGGGAACGGCAGGAAGCCGATGGCGTCCTCCCCGATCTGGTTGGCCTCCGGGTCGTTGAAGTCCGACAGCGCCCAGGAGCCCATGTACATGAAGGCAGCGCCGCCGGTCAGGAACGTGTTGATCGCCGTGGCGTAGTCGATCGAGGTCGGTGCGGGACCGAAGTAGCCGGCCTCGCCGAGCTCGGCGATGGCGTCGGCCGCCGCGACGTACTCCGGGTCGGTCAGGCTGGCCTCGCCGTCGGCGATCGCCCGCATCGCCTCCGGACCGATCGTGCGGAACAGGTAGGCACCGACCCAGCGGCTGACCCCCCAGCCGTCACCGCCGGCACCGGCGTTGGAGATCGGCTGGACGCCGGCGGCCTTCAGCGTCTCGAACGCGGCGACCAGCTCCTCCCAGGTCTGCGGGACGGCGATGCCGTTGGCCTCCAGGATCTCCTTGTTGAACCAGATGCCCTCGATGTTGAGCTCGACCGGGAGGACGAGCTGGTCGCCGAAGATCTGGTCGGCCGCGGACTGGGCCGCCGGCACGATGGCGTCGGCGGCGTCCGAGCCGGACAGCACGTCCGCCACGTTGCTGACCTGGTCGTTGTCGGCCAGCTCGCGGATCAGGTCCGGGGTGTTGGCCGGGAAGAGGTCCGGCAGCGCGTCCTGGCCGGCCAGCAGCTGGATCTGCTGGTCGACGCTCTCCTGGGCCTGCTCGGTGATGTCCAGCGCCTGCGCCTCGTTCGCCGTGGCGCACTGGTCCTCGCTGAGCGTCGTGAGCACCGAGTCCTGGGTGGTGTTCTCGTTCAGCGACATCATCGTGAAGCCGTCGTCGGAGGAGCCGCCGCCTCCCTCTCCCCCACCGCCGCACGCTGCGAGGGCGAGGGACACCGTGAGGGCACACGCCATCCGCGGGGCCCATGTCCGGCCAGTCGACTTCATCGTCACCAGTCCTCCTGAGAGCTTGAATTGAAGCGCTTCAATCGCGGTGGAAAAGTAGCGCGGCACACATCGCACGGTCAACCGTCCGACACCGGACCGTGACCGCACCGCAACCTGCCCCGCCGGCGCAGCCCCGGCCGGCACGTGCGGATCGGCGTCCGGCTGTGGGAGCTGGGGTCCCGCGCCTCCCCACCGTCTCCCTCCGCGACGCGGCCACGCCCTTCCTCGAGGACGTGCGCGCCGTCCTCGGCCACCACGTCCAGCTGGGCGTCCTGGACGCCGACGACGTGCTGTTCGTCGAACGGCTCAGCGCCCGCGACGCCGTCATCAACTTCTCGCAGATCGCCGGCCCGCTCCGGCCCGTCACGCCACGGGGGTTCGACTCGCCGGCGGCGCTGCGCAGCAGCGCCCTGGCGGAGGCGCGCCGACGCCAGTCCGCGGTCCTCGACGGCCACCAGCACCCCGACGCCACCGGCGTGGCGGTGCCGGTCCGCGACAGCCGCGGCGAGGTGGTCGCGGCGCTGTCGGTGGTGGTCCCCAACGACGGCCGGGGCGCAGGTCGTGCCGCTGCTGCACACGGCGGCGCGCGGCATCACCCGGGCCCTCCGGACCGCCGACCCGGCGGCCCGGCGCACTGACCCCCCGGTCACCTCCCGAAAGACACGCCCCTCCGCCTGAGTGCCCGGCTCGCACACTGCTTCGCAACCGGCTCGCTTTCGAATGGCTCCTAGCAGACTTTCGTTACCTTTTCGTGCTTTGTCGCTCGCTTGCCCTTCTGCTTAGTTCTGCGGCGCGGGTCACATCGGACCGCACCACTGACAACGCAGTCGGCGGGAGGCGAGGCGCTCGTGGACGAGATCACCCGGTCCGAGGCGATCCTGTCCCGGCTCGAGGCGGACGGCCGGGTCGTCGTCCGCACGCTCGCCAGCCAGCTCGGCGTCTCGACCGTGACGATCCGCAAGGACCTCGAGGCGCTCGAGCAGCGCTCCGCCCTGCGGCGCGTCCGCGGCGGTGCGGTCGCCGCGCGCTCCGCCGACGAGGGCACGTTCGACACCCGGCTGCGGCTGCACCGGGCGGAGAAGGAGGCCATCGCCGACGCGGTCGCCCCACTCGTGCGCGACGGCGACGTCATCGCCCTGGACTCCTCCACGACCTGCCATTACCTGGCCGGCCAGCTGCTGGACCGGCGGGGCCTGGTGGTCGTCACCAACAGCCTGCCGATCGCCACCCTGCTCTGCGAACGCACCGACGCCAACGTGCTGCTGCCGGGCGGGGTGGTCCGCCGCTCCGCGCGGTCCCTGGTCGGCCTGGTCGGCGACGTGCTGGCCGGCCGCGGCCGGATCGACCGCGGGTTCCTCAGCGGCCACAGCATCACCGCCCACCACGGACTGCTCGACCTCGCCGGCGAGGAGGCCCAGGCCAAGCGGTACCTGGCCAGCTCCTGCCGTGAGGTCTACGGCCTGCTGGACTCGTCGAAGTTCGGCGGCTTCTCCATCCACCCGTGCGTCCCCATCGACCGGCTCACCGCCGTCTACACCGACTCCGGCGTGGACCCCGCGGCCGCAGCGGCGATCTCCGCCGCGGGCACCCGGGTGCACGTCGTGGACCTGGAGGACCGGTCGTGACCCGGCCACCGGCGACGCCGGTCGAGCCGGCCGACCGACCCCGGCGACCGGGTGGCCACCGGCCGACCCGTCCCGTCCGGGCCCTGCCCGGAACCCGCTCCCGAACCCGGGACGCGGGCCCACCGCGGGTACGCCCGCCTCACGATGGAGTGAGCATGAGAGCACACCGGTACACGTCCCTCGCGGCCGGACTCGCCGCGGCGTCCCTGGTGCTGACCGGCTGCGGCCAGGGCAGCGGCGGCTCGGCCGGCGGCGGGGACGGGGGCGACGGCGGCGGGAGCGACACCCCCACCGTGGCCTTCGTGCCCAAGCTGCAGGGCATCCCCTACTTCGAGGCCATGAACACCGGCGGCCAGCAGGCCTGCGAGGAGCTGGGCTGCGAGTGGCTGTACCAGGGCCCGGTGGAGGCCGACGCCGCGGCCCAGGCCGACATCGTCCGGTCCTTCATCCAGCAGGGCGTCGACGTCCTGTTCGTGGCGCCCAACGACCCGGACTCGATGGCCCCGCTGCTCCAGCAGGCCGCCGACGCCGGCATCGCCGTGGGCACCACCGACACCGACGCCCCGAACTCGGTGCGCCAGGTGTTCGTCCAGCAGGCCTCCGACGAGGGGATCGGCCAGACGCTGACCGACCAGCTCATGCAGGCCATGGGCGGCGCGGGCCGCTACGCCATCGTCTCCTGCGGTGAGACGGCGGAGAACCTGAACTCCTGGATCGAGGTGCAGCGCGCCTACACGTCGTCCGAGTACCCCGACGCGGAGATCACCGACGTCGTCTACGCCGGTGAGGACCAGTCGGTGGCCACCCAGATGGCGACCGACCTGATGAACTCCGACCCGACCCTGACCGGCCTGGTCGGGGAGTGCACCTCCTCCGCGCCCGGCGTGGCGCAGGCGGTCCGCGACGCCGGCCGGATCGGCCAGGTCTTCACCGTCGGGCTGGGCACCCCCAACTCGATGGCGCCCTACCTGGCCGACGGCTCCTCCTCGGCCAGCGTGCTGTGGGACGTGGAGAACCTCGGCTACCTGACGGCGTGGGCGGGGACCCAGCTGGCCGCCGGTGAGGACTTCGCCGCCTCCCCCGAGGTCGGCGGCGACATCTCCGGCGTGAGCTACGACGACAGCTCGAAGGTGCTGCTGCTCGGTGACCCGCTGGTGCTCACCAGCGAGAACGTCGACGAGTTCGACTACTGATCCTCCGGGATCACCCCGGGGGGGGGGGGGGGGGGGGGGGGGGGGGGGGGGGGGGGGGGGGGGGGGGGGGGGGGGGGGGGGGGGGGGGGCGGGGGCGCGGGGCACGCCGCGCGCGGGCCCCGGGGCGGGGGGG
>NZ_JBJHAI010000038.1:0-11810 GCF_054050955.1 Modestobacter sp. SYSU DS0290 | reverse complement strand
CCCCCCCCCCCCCCCCCCCCCCCCCCCCCCCCCCCCCCCCCCCCCCCCCCCCCCCCCCCCCCCCCCCCCCCCCCCCCCCCCCCCCCCCCCCCCCCCCCCCCGCCGCTCACTGCCCGCCGGTGCCCTCGTCGTCCGCCGGCCCGCTGCCCTCGGTGCCGCCGCCGACCCCGTCAGTGGTGGTCGGCTGGGCGGACGCCTGCTCGGTGCCCCCGGCGGTGTCGACCGAGGCCGGGTCACCCAGGCCGGCCGGGGTGCCCGGCGCCGGGGCGCTGGGCGTGTGGGCGGAACCGGCGGCCTCCGCGGGTGCGGCCGGCTCGGGTGCCGGCTGGTCGGTGAGCAGGGCCCGCAGAGCCGCGCCGGTGACCCGGCGGAAGGTCCGCTTGGGCCGGCGCCGGTCCAGCACCGCCACCTCCAGCTGCTCGGCCGGCAGCTGGTCGTGCCCGCCGCCGTTGGCGCTGGTGGCGGGGCTGACCGCCGACAGCGCCTGCACGCCGACCCGCAGCGCCTCGGCCAGCCCCAGGCCGGCGGTGAAGTGCTGGCGCAGGTTGGCGGTGACTGCCTCGGCCTGGCCGCCCATCACCACGAAGTCCGGCTCGTCGACGACCGAGCCGTCGAAGGTGAGCCGGTACAGCTGGTCGCTGTCGGCGGTGTCACCGACCTCGGCGACGCAGAGCTCCACCTCGTAGGGCTTCATCTGCTCGGTGAAGATCGCCCCGAGGGTCTGCGCGTAGGCGTTGGCGACGATCCGGCCGGTCACGTCGCGCCGGTTGTAGGAGTAGCCGCGCACGTCGGCCAGCCGGACGCCGGCCACCCGGAGGCTCTCGAACTCCGAGTAGCGGCCGACGGCGGCGAACCCGATCCGGTCGTAGATCTCGCCCACCTTGTGCAGCGTGGAGCTGGGGTTCTCGGCGATGAAGAGGACGCCGTCGTCGTAGGTGAGCACGGCGACGCTGCGGCCGCGGGAGATGCCCTTGCGGGCGTACTCCGAGCGGTCGCGCATGACCTGCTCGGCGGAGGCGTAGTACGGCATCGTCATGGCTCAGCCCTGCCCGTCCGTGACCGAGCGCTCCGCGACGATGGCGGCGGCGACGGTGGAGACCTCTGCGTCGGGGAGCCGGACCGCGCCCTCGGCGTCGACCCGGTAGACGATCGGGAACAGCTTGCGGACCATGTCCGGGCCGCCGGTGGCGGAGTCGTCGTCGGCGGCGTCGTAGAGCGCCTCGACGACGGTGCGGGTGGCGGCGTCGGCGGACAGCCCCGGGCGCCAGGTCTTCTTCAGCGAGCTCCGGGCGAACAGCGATCCGGAGCCCACGGCCGTGTAGCCGCTCTCCTCGTAGTTCCCGCCGGTGACGTCGTAGCTGAAGATCCGGCCCGGGCTCGCGCCCTCGGCGGCGTCGAGGTCGTAGCCGGCGAACAGCGGGACGACGGCGAGGCCCTGCAGCGCCGCGCCGAGGTTGCCGCGGATCATCGCGGCCAGCCGGTTGGCCTTGCCGTCGAGGGACATCGTGACGCCCTCGATCTTCTCGTAGTGCTCCAGCTCCACCTGGTAGAGCCGGACCATCTCGATCGCGATGCCGGCGGCGCCGGCGATGCCGATGACCGACCAGGAGTCGGCCGGGTAGACCTTCTCGATGTCGCGGCTGGAGATGAGGTTGCCCATGGTGGCCCGGCGGTCGCCGCCCATCAGCACGCCGCCGTCGTAGGTGGCCGCGACGATGGTGGTGCCGTGCGGGGCGAGGTCACCCATCGGCGTGCTGGGGAGCGTCCGCCGGCCGGGCAGCAGGTCGGGCGCGGTGGCGCCGAGGAAGTCGGTGAAGGAGGACCCGACCCGGTCCAGGTACGCGGGTGGGAACCCGCTCCGACCGGTTGCGAACTCGCTCACCCATCCGCCTCTCCCGCCGCCCGGTGGCGGCTGTCCGTGCTGCTCGCTGACCTGCGCCGGCGCGGATCCGAGCGGCGCGCGACGCGCCGCCGACCCTACCGGCGAGCCGATCACGCTGCCGATCACCGGTCGGTCCGGGGAGGTCAGCCCGGTCGCCACGTGGGGGGCTCACGCGGAGGTGCGCATTGCCAGCCAGCGCACGTACCCCGGGCTGCAGCCGTTGTCAGGAGACACCCCGCTGAACTGCCCCGTGGCCGCGGCGACCGAGGAGTCGCGATGTTCCTCCACGTAGTCGGCGGCCGCCCTCAGGACCGACGGGTCGTCCTGCAGGAGCCCCAGACCCTGGTTGCACCGCTGGCACAGGAGCGCCCTGACCCGGCCGGTCTGGTGGTCGTGGTCGAGGTGTTCGGGTGCGGCCGCGCCGCAGATGGCACAGGCGTCTGCCTGGCCGGCGCGGAGCGCGGCCACGTCCGCCCGGGTCAGGCCGTATCGCCGCGTCCAGTAGGCGTCGTTGCTCGACCTGCGATGGCACCGCAGACAGCGGCTGCCGAAACCCGAACGCTGCCGGGAATTGCGAGAGAACTGCTCGTGCGTGACGGCCTGCCGGCATCCGGGACACCAGCGGGATCCCTCGGGCACCCATGAGTGGTCGCGCACGGTCTTGCCGACGGCTGCACGCGACGTCCGGTACCACGCACCGTTGCGACGGCGGTTGCAAGCCAGACAGTAGAACGAGAGCCCGTCGGGGAGCGCCCGGTTGCGCCCGAACTCACTGGTCGGCTTCTCCTCGCCGCAGTCGGGGCACCTCTTCATCACACTGATGACTTAGAGTAGCGAGACGACTACTCTCCGCCCTTCTGAACGTACGATTTCACGAACTCCTCGGCGTTCTCCTCCAGCACCCCGTCGATCTCGTCGAGGAGCGAGTCGACGTCGTCGGTCACTTCCTTGGTGCGCTCGCTCGCCTCGGTGTCGACCGAGGCCTCGACCTCGTCGGTCTCCTCGCGCGAACGCGAGGACCGCTGCTGCCCGCCGGTGTCCCTGGTGGCCATGTCACCCTCCCTGAGCTGGTGTGGTGCGCTGTCGCAGAAGTTACCCGCGGGGTGTGACAGGAGCGTGCCGAACGCTCACCCCCCGGTGATGGTGTCCACGAGCTCCGCCGCGCTCGACGTCGACTCGAACAGCGCCCCGACGTGCTCACGGGTGCCGCGCAGCGGCTCCATGGTGGGGATGCGCACCAGGTTGTCCCGGCCGACGTCGAAGACCACCGAGTCCCACGAGGCGGCCGCCACCTGGGCCGGGTACCGGCGCAGGCACTCCCCGCGGAAGAACGCCCGGGTGTCCTCCGGCGGGGTGGTCATGGCCCGGGTGACCTCGTCGTCGGTCACCAGCCGCCGCATCGAGCCGCGGGCCACCAGGCGGTGGTACAGCCCCTTGTCCGGCCGGACGTCGGAGTACTGCAGGTCGACGAGCTTGAGCCGCGCGTCCCCCCAGGCCAGGCCGTCACGCTGGCGGTACCCCTCCAGCAGCCGCAGCTTGGCCGGCCAGTCCAGCTGGTCGGCCAGCCGCATCGGGTCGGTCTCCAGGTCGTCCAGCACCGACTCCCACCGGCGCAGCACGTCGGCGGTCTGGGCGTCGTCGTCCCCCTGCGCGGCCACGAACCGCTGCGCCATCGCCAGGTACTCGCGCTGCACCTCGATCGCGGTGAGCCGCCGGCCGTCGCGCAGCCGCACCCGGTGGGTCAGCGACGGGTCGTGGCTGATCGCCTGCAACGCCTCGACCGGCTCCTCGACGGTCAGGTCCCGGTCCAGGGCGCGGGCCTCGATCATCGCCAGCACCAGCGCCGCCGTCCCGACCTTGAGGTAGGTGGACAGCTCGGCCAGGTTGGCGTCGCCGATGATCACGTGCAGCCGGCGGTACTCGTCCGGGTTGGCGTGCGGCTCGTCGCGGGTGTTGATGATCGGCCGCTTGAGCGTCGTCTCCAGACCGACCTCGACCTCGAAGAAGTCGGCCCGCTGGGACAGCTGGAAACCGTCGGTGCGCCCTTCGGAGCCGATCCCGACCCGGCCGGCGCCGGCGAACACCTGCCGGGTGACGAAGAACGGGATGAGGCCCTTGATGATGTCGATGAACGGCGTCCGGCGGTCCATCAGGTAGTTCTCGTGGGCGCCGTAGGAGGCGCCCTTCCCGTCGGTGTTGTTCTTGTACAGCTGGATGGCACCGGTGCCGGGCACCCGCGCGGCCCGGCGGGCCGCCTCGGCCATGATCCGCTCCCCCGCCTTGTCCCAGAGGACGACGTCGCGCGGGCTGGTGACCTCCGGCGTCGAGTACTCCGGGTGGGCGTGGTCGACGTAGAGCCGGGCGCCGTTGGTGAGGATGACGTTGGCCATCCCGCTGTCCTCGTCGGGGTCGTTGTGGTCCAGCGCGGTCGCCGGGGAGAGGTCGAACCCGCGGGCGTCGCGCAGCGGCGACTCCTCCTCGAAGTCCCAGCGTGGCCGGCGCGGGGTCGGGGCCTCCGCCACCGACCACGCGTTGACCACCTGGCTGGACAGCGTGGTCGGGTTGGCCCCCGGCTGCCCGGGCACCGAAATGCCGTACTCGAGCTCGGTGCCCATCACCCGTCGCACGCTCATGAGCCACAGGTTAGGCGCCGGGGCGGGGAGCGACCCGGGCGTCGCCACCGGGGATCGGGACCGGGCCCCGGCGGCGCGGCGGTCGGACCGCTACGGGGTGACCACGGCCTTGCCGCGGACCAGCCCCTGCTCCAGGTCACGCATCGCCCGGGGCACCTCCTCCAGGGTGGCGGTCCGGTCGAGGACCGGGGTCACCTGACCGGTGCCGACGAACTCCCGGACGACCTCCAGGTCGGCCCGCCGGACGGTCGAGACGAAGAACGTCATCCGCTGGCGGAGGACGAGGGACCACAGCACGGCACGGAGCTGGCGGTCCAGCCCGCCCGTCCAGCGCCCGCCGCCCTCGCCGCCGACGATGACCAGCGTCCCCCGGGGCGTCAGGAGCTGCCGCAGCCGCCGCAAGGTGCGGTTGCCGGCGATGTCCAGCACCAGGTCGTACCGTCCGGTGAGGTCCTCCCGGGTGTGGTCGATGACGTCGTCCGCCCCGAGGGAGCGCACCAGCTCGACCTTGGCGGTGCTGCAGACGCCGGTGACGTGCGCGCCGTACGCCGCGGCGAGCTGAACGGCGTACGTGCCGACACCGCCACCGGCACCGATCACCAGCACCCGCTGCCCTGGCCGCACCCGGCCCTGGTCGCGCAGCGCCTGGAGCGCCGTGACCGAGGAGGAAGGCAGCGCCGCCGCGTGCTCGAAGCCCAGCTCCGCCGGCTTCCTCGTGCAGCGGTCCTCGCGCACGGCCGCGTACTCGGCGAACGCGCCGCTGCAGCTGCCGAACACCTCGTCGCCCGGCCGGACGGTGGTCACCTGATCGCCGACCGCCTCCACGACCCCGGCGACGTCCATCCCCAGGACCCGGTTCCGCGGGCGACGCAGCCCGGTTCCCAGGCGCACCAGGTACGGCGTGCCGGTCATCAGGTGCCACACCCCGCGGTCGAGGCCGGCCGCCCGGACCCGGACGAGCACCTCATCGGCGCGGATCTCCGGCTCCTGGACGTCGGCCACCGCCAGGACGTCCGCCGAGCCGTACTCCTCCCGCACGGTCGCCTTCACTGATCGGTCCCTCCCTGGTCGGGGTACTGGAACACCTCGTCGAGCCGCACACCCAGCGCCCGGGCGATCAGGAACGCCATCTCCAGGGACGGCGAGTAGCGGCCCTGCTCGATGGCGATGACCGTCTGCCGGCTCACCCCGACGAGGTCCGCGAGCTCAGCCTGGGTCATCTCACCGCGGGCGAACCGGAGGGCCCGGATCGCATTGGTCACCTTCGTCGGCCTCACCACGCCGGGAAGCCCCACCGGTAGGCAGCGATCCGGGCGACGGAACCGAGCACCGCCGACAGCACGAACGCCAGGTAGACGGCGTTGGCGATCCAGAAGTGGTCGGCCTCGGCCATGGCGAGGAGCAGCGCGGCCACCCCGCCGATGACCAGGAACGACTGGCCGACGTGGTCACCGAACCGGTCGATCTCCCGGTCTCGCGGGTCCTTCCGGCCGGCGTCCTGCCGCGCGGACACCGCGAGCGGGACCTGCAGGACGACGTCGGCCACGATGGCCGCGGCGATGCTCCACAGGAGGGCCGCGACGTACGGGACCTGTGCCAGCGCACCCTCGCCTGCCCGGCCCAGCACCGCCGCGAGGTATCCGGCGTACGCGGCCACGGACACCCCGAGCATCAGCCATGCCCGCTTCTCCTGGAACGCCACCGCAGACCTCCCGTGTCGCAGATGCTGGACACGAGGAAGGTAAAGCTCCGTCGACACGATGTAAAGGAAACTTGACGTGACCAGGTGGTCGGACGACGGACGGCCCGGCTCCCGTGCGGGAGCCGGGCCGTCGCTGGGCGGGTCCGGTCGTTACAGGTACTGGCCGGTGTTGGTCGCGGTGTCGATGGCCCGGCCGCTGTCGGTGCCCTTGCCGGAGATCAGCGTGCGGATGTAGACGATCCGCTCGCCCTTCTTGCCCGAGATCCGCGCCCAGTCGTCGGGGTTGGTCGTATTGGGCAGGTCCTCGTTCTCCTTGAACTCGTCGACGCAGGCGGCCATCAGGTGCCCGACCCGCAGACCCCCGGTACCGGTCTCCAGGCGGTCCTTGATCGCCATCTTCTTCGCCCGGTCGACGATGTTCTGCAGCATCGCCCCGGAGTTGAAGTCCTTGAAGTACAGGACCTCCTTGTCACCGTTGGCGTAGGTGACCTCCAGGAAGCGGTTGTCCTCGGTCTCGGAGTACATCCGCTCGACGGTGGACTGGATCATCCCGGCGATGGTCGCCTCGCGGCTGCCACCGTGCTCGGCCAGGTCGTCGGCGTGGATCGGCAGCGTCGTCGTCAGGTACTTGCTGAAGATGTCCCGCGCGGCCTCGGCGTCCGGCCGCTCGATCTTGATCTTCACGTCCAGCCGGCCGGGCCGGAGGATCGCCGGGTCGATCATGTCCTCCCGGTTGGAGGCGCCGATGACGATGACGTTCTCCAGGCCCTCGACGCCGTCGATCTCGCTGAGCAGCTGCGGCACGATCGTCGACTCGACGTCGGAGGAGACCCCCGACCCGCGGGTGCGGAAGATCGAGTCCATCTCGTCGAAGAACACGATGACCGGCGTGCCCTCGCTGGCCTTCTCCCGAGCGCGCTGGAACACCAGCCGGATGTGCCGCTCGGTCTCGCCGACGTACTTGTTGAGCAGCTCCGGGCCCTTGATGTTGAGGAAGTAGGAGCGGCCCTGGCTGGTGTCGGCGTCGCCGCGCACCTCGGCGACCTTCTTGGCCAGCGAGTTGGCCACCGCCTTGGCGATCAGCGTCTTGCCGCAGCCGGGCGGGCCGTACAGCAGGATGCCCTTGGGCGGGCGCAGCTCGTACTCGCGGAACAGGTCGGCGTGCAGGAACGGCAGCTCGACGGCGTCGCGGATCTGCTCGATCTGCCGGCCCAGGCCACCGATGTCCTCGTAGTCGATGTCGGGGACCTCTTCGAGGATGAGCTCCTCGACCTCGCTCTTGGGGATCCGCTCGTAGACGTAGCCCGAGCGCGTCTCCAGCAGCAGCGAGTCACCGCTGCGCAGGGGCTGGCCCTCCAGCGAGTCGGCCAGGCGCACGACCCGCTCGTCGTCGGTGTGGCCGATCACCAGGGCCCGGCGCGGCTCGCCGGCGACCGGCTCGAGCAGCTCCTTGAGCGTGACGACGTCACCGGCCCGCTCGAACCCGCGCGCGGCGACGACGTTCATCGCCTCGTTGAGCATGACCTCCTGACCGTGCCGCAGCTCGCCCACGACGACGTCCGGGGACACCGACACGCGCAGCTTGCGGCCACCGGTGAAGACGTCGACCGTGCCGTCGTCGAAGCGCTCCAGGAAGACGCCGTAGCCCGACGGCGGCTGACCCAGCCGCTCGATCTCCTCCTTGAGCGTGACCAGCTGCTCGCGCGCCTCGCGCAGCGTGCCGGCCAGCTTGTCGTTGCGCTCGGAGAGGAAGGCCGCGCGGCCCTCCGCCTCGGCGAGCCGCTCCTCCAGCGCGCGCACCTGGCGCGGGCTGTCGGTCACCTTGCGCCGCAGGAGGGCGATCTCCTCCTCGAGGTAGGAGATCTGGTTCACCAGGGAGGCGACGTCACGCTCACGCCGCGCTCGGAACTCGTCAGGACCAATGCCGCCCATCGCGCACCTCCGCACACATCGGGGGGAGCCAGGGAGCCAATCTATACACGCGGGAGGTGACGGCGCCGCATGCTCGGAACAGCCACACACGGTGGGTCCTGACGTCATCCCCCCGACACGTGCGGGCCCTGTCGGCCGCCGATCAGGCGAGCTTCTTGCGCCGCTGCCTCATCGGCGCGACGGCGCCCTCGGCCAGCCGCCGGGCGGTGACGAGGAAGGCGGTGTGGGCGACCATCCGGTGCTCCGGCCGCACGGCCAGGCCCTCGGCGTGCCACGGCCGCAGCATGGTCTCCCACGCGTACGGCTCGGTCCAGCACGCCTGGGCGCGCAGCGCCTCCACGTAGACCGACAGCTGGGTCGTCGTCGCCACGTAGCCGATGAGGACGCCACCCGGGCGCAGCGCGGCGGCGACGGTGGGCAGCACCGCCCACGGCTCCAGCATGTCCAGGACGACGCGGTCGACGGTCTCCTCCGCCGGGTGCTGGTCCAGATCGCCCAGCCGCAGCGACCAGTTGGCGGGCACCTCGCCGAAGAAGGCGCCGACGTTGCCCCGGGCGACGTCGGCGAAGTCCTCACGTCGTTCGTAGCTGGTCAGGCTGCCCCGCTCCCCCACCGCGCGCAGCAGCGAGCAGCTCAGCGCGCCGGACCCGGCGCCTGCCTCCAGCACCCGCATCCCCGGACCGATGTCGCCGAAGCCGACGATCTGCGCGGCGTCCTTGGGGTAGATCACCTGCGCGCCGCGGGGCATCGACAGCACGAAGTCGGCCAACAGCGGGCGCAGCGCCAGGTAGCCGGTGTTCGCCGTGGAGTGCACGACGGAGCCCTCCGGCGCGCCGATCAGGTCGTCGTGGCTGATCGCGCCGCGGTGGGTGTGGAACTCCTTGCCCGGCTCGAGGACGACGGTGTGGTGCCGGCCCTTGGGGTCGGTCAACTGCACCCGGTCACCGACCCGGAAGGCGCCGTCGACCGGGTCGGGCGCGTCGGCCGCGGTGTCGTCGGCCGCCACCGGGGCCGGCGGCTCGGCCGGCGGCCGCGGGGACAGGTCCTGCTCCTGCTCTGCACTCACGGAAGGCGAGGGTACGGACGCCGTCCGGTGTGACCTGCGGCGCGGACGCTCGGAACTGTCGCAGGGCCCACCTAGCCTCGGGGACATGACGGTGACGACGGAGCTCTCCCCGGCCGAGCGGACGACGGCCTCGGACACCGTGCCCCGGCGTCCGTCGCTGTCCCCGTCCCGGGCCGCGGACTTCAAGTCCTGCCCCCTGCTCTACCGGTTCCGCACCATCGACCGGCTGCCGGAGAAGAAGTCGCGGGCCGCGGTCCGCGGCACGCTGGTGCACTCGGTGCTGGAGCGGCTGTACGACCTGCCACCTGCGCAGCGCACCCTCGACGCCGCCCGCGACCTGGTCGCACCGGCCTGGGAGGAGCTGCGCGAGGAGCCCGGCATCCCCGAGCTGTTCGCGGCACCCGAGGAGGAGGGCGCCCCGAAGGCGGAGAGCCTCGAGGCGTGGCTGGCCTCGGCCGGTGAGCTGGTGGAGACCTACTTCCGGCTGGAGGACCCGACCCGCATCCAGCCGGACGGCCGGGAGGAGCTGGTCGAGGTGACCCTCCCCGACGGGCTCTTGCTGCGCGGGTACGTCGACCGGCTCGACGTCGCCCCGACCGGGGCGCTGCGGGTGGTCGACTACAAGACCGGCGGCATGCCGCGCGAGGCCTTCGAGGGCAAGGCGCTGTTCCAGATGAAGTTCTACGCGCTCGTGCTGTGGCGCACCCGGGGCGTGGTCGCCGCGCAGCTCAAGCTGCTGTACCTCAAGGACGGCGACGCGCTCACCTACTCGCCGGACGAGGCGGAACTGGTCCGATTCGAGCGGACCCTGCAGGCGATCTGGGCGGCGATCGAGCGGGCCGTGGAGACCGGTGACTTCCGGGCCAACAAGAGCCGGCTGTGCAGCTGGTGCGACCACCAGGCGCTGTGCCCGGCCTTCGGCGGCACTCCCCCGCCGTTCCCGGCCGAGGCGGCGGCCGCGGCGGGCTGGCGCACCACGCTGCCGGTCACCCCGGTCTGACGGGCGGTCAGACCGGCCCGCCCGCCCCGGCGAGGGCGTCCAGGTCGGCCGGGGTCAGGCCGGCCAGGCTCGACCGCAGGGTAAGCCCGGCACGTGGTTCCAGTGACTGCAACGAGGGGACGCCGAGCACTGCCGCGCCGGCGGCGAGCCCCGCCGTGACGCCGACCGCGGAGTCCTCGACCACCACCACGCGGTCGGCGGTCACGCCGAGCGCCGCCATCGCCTGCCGGTAGGGCGCCGGGTCGGGCTTGCGGGCCGGCACCTCGTCCCCGCACACGGTGACGTCGAACGGCGACCCGCCCAGGTCCTCGGCGATCCGGTCGAGCACCAGGACCGCGACCCGGCGCGGCGTGGTGGTGACCAGCGCTGTGGCCAGGCCCGCGGCGCGCACCTCGGTGAGCAGCTCCCGCGCCCCCGGGCGCCACGGGATCCCCCGGGTGGCCATCAGCCGGGCGGTCTCGTCCTCGACCCAGCGGGAGTCGGCCGCCAGCTGCCCGGCGCTTCGCTCGACCCCGAGGTCGGCGTACAGGACCCCCATCGCCACCCGCATGCTGGTGCCCACGGTGCGCTCCCGGCCGGCGGCGGAGAAGACCCCGCCCAGCTCGGCGGCGAGCGCCGTCATGGCCTCGCCCCAGAGCTCCTCGGTCTCCACCAGCGTGCCGTCCATGTCGAAGAGCACTGCCTGCAGTCGCTGCAACGAGCCGGTACCGCCGCCCATCGAGGTCACCGACACGCCGGGAAGCCTACTGAGCGGTCGTTCCCACGCCGGATCAGGCGGGCTGGGTGCGCACCAGCGTCGCGAAGGCGATCACGTTGTCCTCGTAGCTGCGGGCGGCGGAGTCGAAGTCGCCCCCGCAGGTGATCAGGCGCAGCTGGGCGTCGTCGGTGTCGCCGTAGACCTCGATGGTCGGGAAGTCGTCCTTCGGGTGGCGCTCCACCCGGTCGACCGCGAAGACCGCGACCGATCCGTCGGTGCGCCCCACCTCCACCTCGTCACCGGGCTGCAGCGCACCCAGCTCGAAGAAGACGCCCGGCCCGTGCGCGGCGGAGTCCACGTGGCCGAGCAGTGCGGCCGGGCCAACGGCGCCGGGTGCCGGACCGCGCTCGTACCAGCCGGCCTGGTCGTCCGGCTCCAGCGGCGGCACCTCGACCGTGCCGTCGTCGTTGAGGCCCAGCCGCATCAGCTCGCTGGTCACCCCGATGGCCGGGATGCTCAGCGAGACCGGTTCCGCGACGGGCTCCGCGGACTCAGCGGCTTCCGGGGTGCTCGACGGCGCAGGTGGCGCCGGCGCCGGCTCACCGGTGGGCGCCGCGGACGTCGCCCGCGCGGTGGCCGCCGGCTGCGGCGGCCGCTCCTGCCCGGTCACCGCGACCACCACCGCCACGACCGCGACGACGACGAGCGCGACGGCCAGCGCCGTCCAGGTACGGGGGCCGGGTCGTCGGCTGCTCTGCTCGGTCACAGGGAGGTCCTTCCGGAAGGGGCGGGGGGCCGGGGGGGGGGGGGGGGGGGGGGGGGGGGGGGGGGGGGGGGGGGGGGGGGGGGGGGGGGGGGGGGGGGGGGGGGGGGGGGGGGGGGGGGGGGGGGGGGGGGG
>NZ_JBJHAI010000037.1:0-18139 GCF_054050955.1 Modestobacter sp. SYSU DS0290 | reverse complement strand
CGACCGGCGCGCCGGTCGGAGCGACCCCTCAGCGGTGGCCGATGCCGCCCGGGCCGTGCTCGGGCGGGATGACCTCGCCGGGGATCGGCGGGCCGGGCGGGGTGCCGTCGCCGAACGGGCGGCCGCCCAGCTCCTCGCGGTGGTGCGGGGTCAGCCAGACCGACGTGTCCGGGCCCATCGGGATGATCTGGGTCGGGTTGATGTCGGCGTGCACCACGTAGTAGTGCTCCTTGATCTGCGGGAAGTCGGTGGTGTCGCCGAACCCCGGGGTCTGGAACAGGTCCCGGGCGTAGCCCCACAGCGCCGGCATCTCGGTGAGCTTGTTCCGGTTGCACTTGAAGTGGCCGTGGTAGACGGCGTCGAACCGGGCCAGCGTGGTGAACAGCCGGACGTCAGCCTCGGTGATGGTGTCGCCCATCAGGAAGCGGCGGGTGGTCAGCCGCTCCTCCAGCCAGTCCATCGCCGTCCACAGCCGCTCGTAGGCCTTGTCGTAGGCGCGCTGGGAGCCGGCGAACCCGCAGCGGTAGACCCCGTTGTTGACCTCGGTGAAGATCCGCTCGATGACCTCGTCCATCTCCGCGCGCAGGTGCTCGGGGTAGAGGTCGGGGGCGCCGTCGCGGTGGAACTCCCACCACTCGGTGGAGAAGTCCAGCGTCATCTGCTTGAAGTCGTTGGTGACCACGGCCCCGGTCGGGACGTCGACCATCGCCGGGACGGTGATGCCGCGCGGGTACTCGGGGTCGCGGGCGAAGAACGCCTGCTGCAGCCGCTCGTAGCCCAGCACCGGGTCACGGCCGTCGGGGTCGAGGTCGAAGGTCCAGCTGCGCTCGTCGTGGGTGGGGCCGCAGATGCCCATCGAGATGACCTGCTCGAGACCGAGCAGCCGACGGACGATGGCGGCCCGGTTGGCCCACGGGCAGGCCCGGGCGATCACCAGCCGGTAGCGCCCGGCCTCGACCGGCCAGCCGCCGCTGCCGTCGGCGGTGATCCGGTCGGTGATGTAGTTCTGGTCGCGCTGGTAGTCCTGACCCTTTTCGACGTAGCCGCTGCCGCTCTTCGAGGTGCTCACCGCCCCAGCCTCGCCGACGGTGCGCCGTCGCGCTCGCCGACCCGGCCCCGTGCTGCCCGGTGACCGGGTCGGGTTGATCACGTCCGGCCCGGTCGGAGCGGTCGCTAGCCTCGGGGGATGGCCGCCGCCCCGTTCCGTCCCCCGTGGTTCGCCCATCCCGTGCTGCCGGTGGTGGCCGGGGGCGCCGCGCTCTACAACGCCGTCCAGCTCGTGCTGCGGCTGGTCGACGGGCTCTGGGGCGAGGCGTTCCTCAGCTTCGCGTGGTGCGCCGTCTTCGGCTACGTGATGGTCGAGTCGATCCGCTTCCGCCGGGAGCAGGACGCCGCCGAGGCCGCCGCCGACGACGGCACGGTGCCCCCGCCCGGGAACTGACCTGCCGGGAGGGGGCAGCACCGCCCCGGACGCCCCCGAGAGTTCCGGGGCGGTGCTGCGTCTGTACCCGCCTCAGGCGCGCTCCGCCTCCGGCGCGTCGCTGTCGGTCTCGGTGTCGGGCTGGTCGCGCAGGAACAGGTACCAGTAGGACGTCGCCACGAAGACGACGGCGCCCACCAGGTTGCCCAGGCCGGCGAACAGCCAGTTGAGCAGCACGTCGCCCCAACCCAGGTCGGGCACCCCGGCGAAGATCGCCGCCGGCAGGAAGAACATGTTCGCCACCACGTGGTCGAAGCCCATCGCCACGAACGCCATGATCGGGAAGAAGATCGCCAGGATCTTGCCCGAGACGGTCCTGGCGGCCAGCGACATCCACACCGCGAGGCAGACCAGCCAGTTGCAGCCCACGGCGCGCAGGAAGACCTGCCAGGACGACTCGTCCAGCGCCTTGCCCTCGGAGATCGAGGCCAGCCGCTCGTAGGTGAGCGCGCCGGTGCCGGTGGCACCGGCGTCGCCGATCACCCCGGTCTGCACGGCCAGGAAGTAGGCGACGAACATGGCGCCGATCAGGTTGCCGATGAGCACCAGGGAGAGGTTCTTGGCGACGTCGCCGACGCCGATCTTGCCGCGCATGGCGCCCAGCGGGACCAGGGCCATGTTGCCGGTGGCCAGGTCGGAGCCGGCGATGAGCACCAGCACCAGGCCGAGGGTGAAGGTGGCGCCGGTGAACAGGGTCGGCAGCGTGCCCCACGTCGCCGGGTCCAGCCCGGAGGACACGGTGATGGCGACCAGGCCGCCGAAGGCGATGTAGGCCCCGGCGAGGAAGGCGCTCACCAGCACCTTGTCCCAGGTGCGGCGGGTCTTCTTGGCGCCGGTCTGGGCGGCGGCCTGGGCGATCTCCTGCGGTTCGCGAGCGGCCACGGCTGACCTCCGTTCGGTTCACGGGTGGTGTGGCCCGGGCTGGAGCCACCTGCCCGACCAGCCTCACCGAACTCACCCGGTCCTGCCATGTGGGAGGCCGGGTCAGCCGTCGCCCTGGCCCTGTCCGCGGCCGTTGCCCCCGCCGTTCCCCCCGCCGTTCCCACCGCCGTTGCCACCGCCGTTGCCGCCCTCGTCGGCCTCGTCCTCGTCGGCCTCGTCCTCGTCCGGTTCGTCCTCGCCACCGGTCGACGGGGTGGCGCTGGGTGTGGAGGGTGTCGGCACGACCGGGGTCGGCGGGGCGGGGACGGCGTGGACGACGGTCACCGTGGTCCCGCGGCCGACCCGTCCGGTCGGGGAGACCGAGATGACCTCACCCACGGGGACCTCGTCGGTCTGCTGCGGGCTGAGGCTGACTCCCAGGCCGAGCTGTGCCAGCTCCGCCGTCACGGCGGCGACCTGCCGGCCGACGTAGTCGCCCTCGGTGACGGTGACCTCCTGCGGCGACCCCGATGGGCTCGTCCCCGGGGTGCGGGTGCCCTGGTCGGTCGGCTGCTGGTCGGTCGTGGTCGGCGGGGGGGTGCGCTCGGCGTCGCCGGTCGCGGAGCGGTCCGTGAGCTGCACGACGACGAGGACCAACGCGGCCACGGCCAGCAGTGCCACCGCGGCGAGGGCCAGTCCGCGGCGCCTCCGCCGGGGCGGCGTCGCCTCGGCCGGGCGCGCACCGCCCCCGGACCCGGCCGGCGGACGGCCGCCGGACCCGGGGGGCCGTCCGCCGCCGACGGACGTGCCGGGGGGCACCGGGGCGGCGAAGACCCGGGTGGCCGGCGTCGAGCGGGCGCCCGGGGTGGGCGGCAGGACCGCGGTCCCGTCGGCGGCGGCGAACTGCGTCGTCCGGTCGTCCTCTCCCGAGAACGCGGTGGAGATCGCGGTGGGGGGCACGGCGCGCAGCGGCCGGCCGGCGCGCACGTCGTCGACGGCATCCCGGAATGCGGCGCCGTCGGCGATGCGCTGCGCCGGGTCCTTGACCAGCGCGCCGGCGATGAGCGCGCGGACCGGCTCGGGGACGTCGGCCGGCAGCGGCGCCGGGGTGTCCCGGATCTGCATCAGCGCCACCTGCACCGAGCTCTCCGCGTCGAACGCCCGGTGCCCAGCGAGGCACTCGTAGCCGACCAGGCCGAGGGCGTAGACGTCGCTGGCCGGTGTGGCCCGGGAGCCCTGCGCCTGCTCGGGGGAGAGGTAGTGCGCGGTGCCGATGACCTGGCCGGTCTGGGTGAGGGAGACGCTGGCCGCCGAGAGGGCCACGCCGAAGTCGGTGAGCTTGACCGTGCCCTCGGCGCCGAGCAGCACGTTGCCCGGCTTCACGTCCCGGTGCACCACGCCGCTGGCGTGCGCGGCAGCCAGGCCGGCGGCGCACTGACGGAGGACGTCGAGGGTGCGGTCGGGGTCGAGCCGCTGCTGGCGGTGCAGCAGCTGGGACAGCGACTCGCCGCGGACCAGCTCCATGACCAGGTAGGCCAGGTGCTCCTCACCGGGGTGCTGCGGGCGGACCTCGCCGTAGTCGAAGAGCGTGGCGATGTTGGGGTGGAGCAGCCCGGCCGACAGCTGCGCCTCGCTTCGGAAGCGGGCCAGGAAGGTGGGGTCGCCGGTGTACTCGCTGCGCAGCACCTTCACCGCCACGTCCCGGTTGAGCACGGTGTCCCGCGCCTGCCAGACCTGGCCCATGCCACCGGTGGCGATCAGCGAGGTCAACTGGTAGCGGCCATCGATCAGCCGGCCGGTCGGTTCCACACCGCATCTCCCGTCGTCGGCCCGTCGTGGGCGTCCCCGACCGACGACCATGCCACCCCGGCGGCGCGGGAGCAGGGCCGGCGGGTGGCTCAGCCGCCGGCGCCCCGCTGCTCGGAGACGGTGATCGCGGCGTTGACCAGGGCCAGGTGGGACAGCGCCTGCGGCAGGTTGCCCAGCAGGTCTCCGGTCTGCGGGTCGAGCATCTCGCTGAGCAGGCCGACGTCGTTGGCGGCGCCCGTCAGCTCCTCCATCAGCTCGACCGCCTCGTCCACCCGGCCGCACAGGGCCAGCGCGGAGACCATCCAGAACGAGCAGGCGAGGAAGGTCCCCTCGTCGGCGTCGGCGCCGCTGAACCGGTACAGGTGGGGGCCGGCGCCGAGCTCCTCGCGCAGCGCGTCCAACGTGCGGCTCATCCGCTCGCCGCGGTCGAAGCCGCTGATGGCGTGCAGCACGATCGAGGCGTCCAGCTGGTCGGTACCGGGGTACCAGACGTAGGCCCCCCGCTCCTCCGACCACGCGTGCTCGTCCACCCACCGCCGGATCCGCTCCGCCTCGCTGCGCCAGCGGGCCGGGTCGCCCGGGATCTGCCCGGCCTCGGCCAGCTCCACCGCCTTGCTCAGCGCGACCCAGGCGCCCAGCTTGGAGGTCGTGTAGTGCCGGGACTCGGGCAGCTCCCACATGCCGGAGTCCCGGCTCTGCCAGCGGTCGCAGGCCAGGTCGGCGACGCCGGCGAGCAGCCGGCCGGTCTCGGCGTCGAGCACGTTCCCGTTGGCGACGTAGAGGGAGACGATGGCGAACAGGTCGCCGTAGGGCCCCAGCTGCAGCTGCTCGATCGCGGTGTTGCCGGTGACCACCGGCCCGATGCCCCGCCAACCGGGCACGTCCCGGAAGGCGGCGGGGCGGATCGGCTCGCCGGCCAGGGAGTAGCAGACCTGCGGCTCGGGGCCGTGCCGGCGGATGGTGGACAGCAGCCAGCTGATCGCCCCGTGGGTCTCCTCCCGCAGCCCGAACCGGAACAGCGCGGTCAGCGCGTACGCCGAGTCGCGCACCCAGGCGTAGCGGTAGTCCCAGTTCTTGCCGCCGGCCGGGGACTCGGGCACCGAGGTGGTGGCCGCGGCGACCATCGCCCCGCTGGCGGCGTGGATGAGCAGCTTCAGGTGCAGGGCGCTGCGCCGGACGGCGCCCTCCCAGGGACCGTCCCACTCGAACGTCCGGCTCCAGCTGGCCCAGTTGGCCACCGTGCGGTCGATGCCCTCGTCGACCAGCTCCGCCGGGGGCAGGAACAGTGGCTCACCCTCGGTGGCGACCACGGCGAGCAGGTGCCGGGAACCGGGGGTGGTCGTGTAGCCGACCTCGATCCGCCGGTCGCCCACGTCGACGTCGTCCGGGGCCAGCGTGCGCACGGCGAGGGTCAGCTGGCCCACCCGGAGCACTGGCCCGTTCGCCGTCGTGTGCACCCACGGGGCGGCGGTGTTCATGCACGTGCCCGGCTGTACGGCGGCGCGCAGCCGCACCGAGCCGGTGAGCCCCTCCACCCGGCGGGCGAACTCCGCCCACGGCAGCCGGCCGGCCACACCGGTGTTCATCGCGTCGGTGACCCGCACCGAGCCCGAGGCCGTGGTGAAGGTGGTGGTGAGCACGTTGGTGTGGGGGACGTACTCGCGGCTGACGGTGAACTCCTCGACCGGGCACAGCTCGATGCACCCGCCGTTCTCCGCGTCGAGGAGGGCACCGAAGACCGGGGCGGCGTCCATCGCCGGCAGCGGCAGCCAGTCGACCCGGCCGTCGCGGCCGATCAGCGCGATGGTGCGCCCGTCGCCGATGGCGGCGTAGGTCCGCAGGTCGGCGTAGCCGGCGGCATCCCGTTCGTCGGCCGGCCCGGACCCGGCGCCGTCCGCGCCCCAGTGCAGGTGGGGGCGGCGCCGGGTGGCGTCCGACGTCACGGCGTCGGCATCCCACCGTTGACGTTGAGGGTCTCCCCGGTGACGTAGCTGGACTCCGGCGAGGCGAGGAAGACGTAGGCCGGGCCCAGCTCGGCGGGCTGGCCGGCGCGGCCGATCGGGGTCTCCTGGCCGAACTCCGGCAGCGCCTCGGTCGGCTGGCCGCCGGAGGCCTGCAGCGGCGTCCAGAACGGACCGGGGGCCACCACGTTGACCCGGATCCCCTTCGGTGCGAGCTGCTGGGCCAGCGCCTTGCTCATCGTGTTGATCGCGGCCTTGGTGGTGGCGTAGTCGACCAGCCCGGGGGAGGGCTGGTAGGCCTGGATCGAGCTGGTGTTGATGATCGTGGCGCCGGCCGGCAGGTGCGGCAGCGCCTCCTGCACGATCCAGAACAGCGCGTAGACGTTGGTCTTGAAGGTCTGGTCGAACTGCGCCGAGGACAGGTCGGCGAGGTCCTCCGTGTAGGTCTGCTTGCCGGCGATGTTGGCGACGATGTCCAGCCCGCCCAGCGCCTCCAGCGCGGTGTGCACCAGCTGCCGGGCGGCGGCCTCCTCGGAGATGTCGGACGGGGCGAGCACCGCCGTCCGGCCGGCCTCCTCGATCAGCCCGGCGACCTGCTCGGCGTCGGCCTGTTCGCTGGGCAGGTAGTTCAGGACGACGTCGGCGCCCTCGCGGGCGAAGGCGATCGCCGCGGCGCGGCCGATGCCGGAGTCCGCGCCGGTGACCAGCGCCTTGCGGCCGGTGAGCCGCCCGGTGCCCCGGTAGCTGGTCTCGCCGTGGTCGGCGGTCGGCGCCAGGTCCTGGGCGAGGCCGGGGGCGTCCTGGCTCTGCTCGGGGAAACCGTCGGTGCGGTACATCGTGGTCGGGTCGGTGAACGTGAACTGGTCGGGCACGGGTCTCCTCGGTTCGTGGGGGTGGCCGCACCCGCAGTGCCCGGTCCGGTTGCGGACGACACACCGGCTCACCGGGCGGTCAGCGCCACGCCCACGGCGGCGGCTGCGGCCGGGCCGCTGCCAGGGGAGCTGCTGGACACCCGCACCGCGATGACCCGCACCCTGCTCGGCGCCACCCCCACCGGCTGACCCACCGTCTCCCGCCGGAATGGCCATTCGGGCGGGAGACGGGAGGTGGGACGCGGGGGAGGTCAGGCGGCGGGCGGGGCGCCGCGCAGCCGGACGACAGCGGCGCGGAAGTCGCGCCGGCCGAACAACCGCCACGCGGTCCGCGCCGCGCGGGGCAGCCCCACCATCAGCCGGGCCCGGTCCCCGGCGCAGGCGTCCTCCAGGGCCAGGCCCAGCACGAACATCTGCTCCCGGCCGGACAGCGGGTTGCCCGCGGCGCGGCTGATCGCCGCCCAGTCCGCGGAGGTGAGGTGGGTGGCGACCAGCGGCAGCAGGGCGCGCTCCTCGGCGGCGGTGTGCACGCCGACGGCGGCGGCCAGCCGGGTGCAGGCCGCGGCGAAGACGTCCTGGGACCGGTCGCCCCCGGCGACCGCCCACTGGCGGCCCGCGGTGGTCAGCTCCCGCAGCAGCTGGTCGATCAGCGCGGCCCGGGTGGACCAGGCCTGCACCTCGCCGCGGGCGTCCTCGCGGACGCCGTCGGGGAGGCCGGTGAGCAGCAGGGGCCAGAGCAGGTCACGTTCGGTGGCGTGGTGCTGGACGACGACGCGGGCGACCAGGTCGGCGTGCTCGGCCAGCTCGGCGGCGCGGGCGGCGTCGTCGGCCGGCGCCCACGCGGTCAGCTCGGCGAGCAGGCGCAGCTCGCGGCGGGCGAGCCCGTGCAGCACGCGCTGGTAGGCGACGGCGGCCGTGCTGGGCAGCCGGTCGGGGTCGGGGGTCGGGGCGGCCGCAGGGCGGGGGAGGACCGCGGCGGTCATGGCGCACCTTCTCCGGCATCGGGGTGGATCGGACGACCGCACGGTAGGGGGGCCGGACGCCCGCCGGACAGCCATTTCCGGGCCCGGCGGCCAAGATCAGTCCGAGGTCGGGGGGACACGCCGCCCGGGTCATCCTCCAGTCGGAGGCGGCCTCACCCGTTCGGGTCATCCAGCTGTCCTGCCCGTCGGTCGATACCAGCCAGGCAGTCCCTGCCCGGGACCTGCACGGTCCCGACCAGGAGGCACCCGAATGGACCACCAGCGAGCCGACGAGCGCGTCGTGCGCCGGCCCGACGCGCCCCCGCGCCGCCGGACCGGGCGGCGGCTGCTCGCCGCCGCCGCGGCCGCGGTGCTCGGCTTCGGCGGGGCCGCGGCCATCGACCACCTGGCGCTGGCCGACGGGATCGAGCCGCTGGCCGACTTCGGCCCCGACGGCGACGGGCTGAGCCGGCTGGTGGTGACCGCCGCCGGCCGCCCCGTGGACGACACCGAGCTGGCCGCGCTGCAGGCCCGGCCGGGTGTGGTCAGCGCGCAGCGGATCTTCGACGGGTCGGTCCTGGTGGCCACCGAGGGCCTGTCCCCGGCCGACCTGGAGGGCGTCGTCGCCGACGGTGCGGTCGAGCCGTCGGCCACCGCCACGGTGTTCGGGACCATCACCGACCCCTTCTGGGCGCAGTACGGCTGGAACCTGGAGAACACCGGGTCGAACGCCTACGGCCAGCCGGCGGTCGCCGGTGCCGACGTCGCCGCGCCCGCGGGCTGGGCGGCCGGCACCGGCCGCGGCCTGGTCGTCGCGGTCACCGACACCGGGCTGATGGCCGGGCACCCGGACCTGGCCGGCGCGCTGTGGACCAACCCGGACCAGGCGTGCAACGCCCCGGACACCGACGGCAACGGCCTGGCCGGTGACTGCCACGGCTGGAACTTCTACGGCGCGAACGCCGACTACACGAACGCCGGCAACGACAACAGCCACGGCACCGGCGTCTCCGGCCTGGCCGGTGCGCGGGCCGGGAACGGCCAGGGTTCGGCCGGTGTCGCCCCGGACGTCACGATCATGCCGCTGGTCATCGGTGCGGGTGGCAGCGTGGACGTCACCGCCGGCGCGGCGGCGATCGTCTACGCCGTCGACCAGGGTGCCGACGTCATCAACGCCTCCTGGGGTGGCCCTGGGCTGTCCCCGGCGCTGGCCAAGGCGATCGACTACGCCAACGCCCACGGCGTGCCGGTGGTCGCCGCCGCGGGCAACGACGCCGGCGACCGCGACGTCACCCCGGTCTACCCGGCCAACTACCGGGCGCCCAACGTGGTCACCGTCGGCAACAGCACGGCCGCGGACACCGTCAGCTCGAGCTCGGCCTACGGCGCCACCACCGTCGACCTGTTCGCGCCCGGCCACTACGTGCTGACCACGAGCAACACCGGTGGCTACAACGTGATCAGCGGGACCAGTGCCTCGGCGCCACAGGTGGCCGCCGCGCTGGCGCTGTACCGCGCGCACCTGCCCACCGCCTCGGCCGCGGACCTCAAGGCCCGGCTGCTGGGCGACACCCGCACGGTGCCCGCCTTCGTCGGGAAGTCGGTCAGCGGCGGGCGGCTCTCGCTGGCCGCGCTGGGCACGACCGTCGAGGACGTCCGCTACTCCTTCACCGGCATGCGGACCACGCCGGGCACGGTCGCCCCGCAGGTCGTCGTCGACGGCTCGACCCCGGCCGGCGCCTACAGCGTGCGGTTCGGGCTGGGTCTGGAGCACCAGGGCGAGGTCATGGCCGTCGCCGGGCACCCGGTCGACCTCGGCGGCACGGTCGCCGCCACCGACGACAGCGGCGAGGTGGCCTTCGACCTGGGCACCCGCGCCAGCGCCGGACCGCAGGTGCTGAGCCCGTCGACCGAGCTCGGCGCCGGGCGGTACGTGCTGACCGTGCAGCTCTACCGGGACGGCACCCCGGCCGGGCGGCGCTTCGCCGCGCCGCTGCTGGTCGCCACCGCCGCCGCCACCCCGCCGTCGGCCGCGCCGACCTCGTCGGCACCGACCTCGGCCGCCCCGACGTCCGCGGCCCCCTCGAACGGGCCGACGCAGCCGACCGCGGCACCGACCTCCGGGAGCACGGTCGCGCCGTCCCCCGGCGCGACGGCCGCCCCGACGTCGTCCGGCTCGGGTGGCTCCGGCGGTGCGTCACCGACGTCGTCGGCCTCGGCCTCGCCGACCGCGACGCCGACCGGCCAGGCGCCGGCGCCGACCGCTCCGCAGGTCACCTCGTCGCCCACCTCCTCGGCTGCGGCCGCCCCGACCTCCGGTGGCTCGGGCACGGCGGCGCCGACGTCGACCGGTTCGTCGTCGGTCCCGACCGGCACCGCTGGGCCGACCGGCACCTCGACCGCGCCGCCGCCGGCCAGCAGCCCGACGTCCTCGGCGTCCGCGCCGTCGTCGCCGGCGGACGGCGGCAGCAAGGAGTACCCGCCGACCGGGCCGTTCGGGCTGACCTCGATCAGCCCGGCGCAGGTGGGCACGGCCGGCGGCACGTCGGTGACCATCACCGGCTCGGCCATCCCGGACGGTGCGCTCGTGGTCGTCGGCGGCAGCCGCTCGGCGACGGTGACCCGCGTCTCGGCGACCGAGCTGGTGTTCACCGCACCGGCCCTGGCCGCGGGCACCTACGACGTCACCGTCTTCGCCTCCGACCGCACCACGTCCGCGACGCTCACCGCAGCGCTCACGGCGGTGGACGCGGGGTCCGGCGAGGCGTCGCCCACCAAGACCGGCAGCACGCCGACGTCCACCGCGACGCCGACGTCGAACGCGGCCCGGCCGACCGAGGTGACCGGCCCGAACGGAATGCGGCTGGTGCGGTCCTCGGTGCTCGCGTCGCTGGCGCCGCGGATCTGGCAGGTGAACTGCTCGTCGGCCTGCAGCGGGATGGCCGTCTGACGGACTCCCGCCGGCCCGCCCGCACCAGGGCGGGCCGGCGGTGACCCCCTCCGGAGGCCACCGGGCAGGATCGGGGCATGCCCGCACCCGGTGACCCGCTCCAGCAGCTCGGCTTCCTGACCATCGGCCTGTTCGACGGTGCCGACCCGGGCCCCGGCCACGAGACGACGCTGCGGGTCATCGAGCTCGGGGAGCAGCTGGGCTTCGACAGCGCCTGGCTGCGCCACCGGCACCTGCAGTACGGCATCTCCTCCCCGGTCGCGGTGCTGGCCGCGGCCACCCAGCGCACCTCCCGGATCGCGCTGGGCACCGCGGTCACCCCGCTGGGCTGGGAGAACCCGCTGCGGCTGGCCGAGGACCTGGCCACCGTCGACGTGCTCTCCGGTGGCCGGCTCAACCCCGGTGTGAGCGTCGGGCCGCCGATGCACTGGGACGACGTGAAGACCGCGCTCTACCCGGACACCGCCGACCTCGAGGACCTCTCCTACGAGCGGGTGTCCCGGCTGGTGCGCTTCCTGGCCGGGGAGCCGGCGTCGTCCTTCGCCGGCCGCGAGGGCGTGGCCGAGGAGTGGTCGGACCGGGTGCAGCCGCACTCGCCCGGGCTGGCCTCGCGGGTCTGGTACGGCGGCGGGTCGCTGCGCTCGGCCCAGTGGGCGGGCGAGCACGGGATGCACTTCCTGACCTCGTCGGTGGTCAAGGCGGAGGCATCGGAGGACTTCGCCACCGAGCAGGCCGCGCAGGTGCAGGCGTTCCGGGCCGCCAACCCGGCCGGTCGGGTGTCGCAGGGGCTGGTGGTCATCCCCACCGACTCGGCGACGGCGGAGCAGCGGGCCCGGTACGCCGCCTACGTCGAGGCCCGGCTGCCGCGGACGGCGTCACCGCAGGGTCCGGCCCGGATGATGTTCGCGCCGGACCTGATCGGGAATTCGGAGCAGATCGCCGAGCAGCTCTACGCGCACGCCGGGTTCCGCGAGGTGTCCGAGGTGGTGTTCGCCCTGCCGTTCAGCTTCGAACCGGCCGACTACGTGCAGATCCTCACCGACACCGCCCAGCACCTCGGCCCGGCGCTCGGCTGGTCGCCGTCCGCCTGACCCCGGCCTCCGCCGACATGGCCATGTCGGCGGCAGGTGGGTCGGGGTTCAGTCCGCCGGCTCGGCGATCCAGTGACCGGTGTGCGAGAAGTCCTCGGTGGCCGGCCGCTGGCAGGACGGGCAGGGGTCGGCGACCAGGTTCCCCTCCGCACCCAGCCGCTGGCGCAGCCGGCGCATGGACCGGGCGCCGCCGGACAGGTCGGAGATCCAGCTGTCGAGCGCGTCCGTGTCGAGGGCGTGATCGGTGGTGCTCATGGCGGGCTCATCGGCGGCCGGGGCACCCGCCGGGACCACCTGCGGCACGGGTGAGCCGGATGAGCCGGGTGTGACCGGGCAGCGGCACAGGCCACACCCGCCGACGCGGGCGGCGGCGGTACCGGACCGGTCGTGGGCGACCGATAGCGGTACGCAGAACCCGGCGGAAGGAACCACCCAGTGCGCACCCGCACCCGTTTCGGCGATCGGCTGGCCGTGCTCGGCGGCGCCCGGCTCGACGTCCTGCGCGTCGCCCCCGGCGCCCGCGCCCGGCAGGTCGCCCTCGGCGGCGTCCTGCTGAGCACCGGCGCCCTCGCCGCCCTGTCCGCGGCCTTCGCCGTCCACATGACCCTCGGCGCCTGGTGGGCGGTGGCCGTGGCGATCGGCCTCGGCTGGGGTCTGGTGATCCTCAACCTGGACCGGATGCTGCTGACCGGCATGTCCCACGACCCGTCGTGGAAGCGGAACGTGGCGATGGCCCTGCCCCGCGTGGCCCTGGCGCTGGTGCTCGGCACCGTCATCTCGACCCCGCTGACGCTGCAGGTCTTCAGCAAGGAGATCGACGCGACGATCGTGACGATGCAGGCCGAGGCCGCGCAGCAGTTCAGCGAGGAGCTGGACGCCGACCCGCGCTATGCCGCGATCCCGGCGCTGTCCGATCGGATCGCCGAGTCGCAGGCGGTGCTCGCCGGCGGCCGCACCGCCGACCCGAACGCCGCCCCCGCTGTGGTCGCCGCCCAGGCCGAGCGCGACGCCAAGCGCGCCGCGTACGAGACAGCGGTCGGCCGGTACGACGAGCTGCAGGCGAAGGCGCAGTGCGAGCTGGACGGCAGCTGCGGGTCGGGCCGGCCCGGCACCGGCGACGCCTACTTCTCCGCCGCGGCCGCCGCCGCCCAGCAGGCGTCGGCGCGGGACCGCGCCAAGGCCGAGCTGGACGACGCCGAGGCCGCGCTGCAGCAGGCCCGGACGACGGCGGGCGAGGAGGCGGCCAGCGCCGACGCCCGCGGGATCGCGCTGGCCCGGACCGACCTGGCCGCCGACAGCGCCGAGCTGACCCGGCTGACCGACGCCCGCAACGCCGAGCAGGCCGCGTTCGACGCGGAGAACGGCGAGAGCGACGGCATCCTGGCCCGGCTGGAGGCGATGGACCGGCTCGGCGAGGAGCGGCCCATGGTCGGCACCGCGCACCTGATGCTGTTCCTGCTCTTCCTCTGCATCGAGGTGCTGCCGGTGCTGGTGAAGGTGATGCTCAACTTCTCCCCGCCCAGCGCCTACGACCGGCTGCTGGCGGTGCGCGACGCCGAGGAGATCGAGGCGGAGAAGATCCGGGTGCAGGGCCGGCAGCGGGCGCAGCAGGCCCGCGCGGACCTCGTCGTCGCCGCGGAGACCGACCGGATGGCGCGGGAGATCCTCGAGCGGGAGATGGCCCAGCGCGAGGAGGCGGCGCGCAAGGCCGCCCGCCGTCGCGCCCGCCGGCTCCCGCGGACGCTGCGGGCGATCTTCCCGGCCCGGGACGGCGCCCCGGCCGCGCCCGAGCTCATCGAGCCGACGCTGGACACCGGCGAGCTCGAGGCGCTGCTGACCGGCTCCTACGAGGCGGGGCTCTACGGCACGTCGTCCCGCGGCGCGGACGCCGGCCGCCCGCAGGTGCCCGGCCCCCGGCCGGCCGCCGACCCGGTGCTGGCCGGAGCCGACGACACCGACCGCTGACCCGCCCAGTCCGCAGACATGGCCGTCTCCGCCCTCCCCAGGAGGGCGGAGACGGCCATTTCTGCTCCCCGACGTGAGTGACGGCACCACCCTCCTGCGTGCCGGGTGCGCCGCCGTCGGATAGACAGGCAGGCATGACCGAGGTGACGAGCAGCTCTGGCGCCAACTGGCTGTCCCGGGAGGAGATGGACGCCGCCCGGGAGCGGCTGCCGATCCTCTACGTCGACGCGGTGCCGGTGCGGGTCGACGACCACGGCGTCGTCACCTCCGTCGGGCTGCTGCTGCGCATCGGCGAGGACGGGCAGGTGAAGCGGGCCCTGGTGTCCGGCCGGGTGCTCTACCACGAGCGGGTGCGCTCGGCGCTGCTGCGGCACCTGGAGAAGGACCTCGGCCCGCTGGCGCTGCCGCGGGTGCCGGCCGCGCCCCAGCCGTTCACCATCGCCGAGTACTTCCCGACCCCCGGCGTCACCCCGTTCCACGACCCGCGGCAGCACGCGGTGTCGCTGGCCTACGTGGTGCCGGTGGAGGGTGACTGCGCTCCGCAGCAGGACGCGCTGGAGCTGACCTGGTTCACCCCCGACGAGGTGCGCGAGCCCACCGTGCTCGCCGAGCTGGCCAACGGCCAGAGCGCCCTGCTGCTGCAGGCGCTGGCCCACCTCGGCGTCTGACCCCTCCACCTCGCGGGTTTCCCCCGGGGGAATCCACACCAGTGTGAGCGACTGAACACGGAGCGTTCATGTCCGCGCTCTCACAGTTCCGTGGCGGTCTCGGAACGGCGCTGGACCCTTACGGCCGGCTGTGCGCCCGTTCACCATCCTCGCCATGACGTCAGCAGAGGTGGTCGGCAGCCGGGTCTCCCGTCGCGAGCGCGCCCGCCTCCTCGTCGTGCTCGACGGGGTGACCGGTGGCGCGGACGAGCTGGTCCGCGCGCTGCGGGACGCAGCCCGGCAGGAGGGCAGCGTGCTCGCCTGCACCGTGGTCGCCCCGCGGGCCGACGACGTCCAGCGCGAGCTCGCCCGGGCGGCGCTGGAGGCCCAGGTGGCCCGCGCGGAACAGCAGACCGGGGTGCGCGGGCGCACCGAGACGGCGCTGCTGGACCCGGCGGTGTTCGAGGCGCTCAGCGGGACGGCGCGGGGCGGGTCGCTGGTGGTGGTGCAGGAGCACCGCCGGCGGGTGCTGCGCTCGGCACCGCTGCGCCCGCTGGCCTGGCCCGCCTGAACCGGCGAGCCGTTTCCCGGCTCACCGGCCGGGGCAGGTCCCGGTCCCCCGAGACAGAGGAGACCGGCCATGCCCACCTGGGCCATCGTGGTCATCGTGATCGCAGCGGTCGTGCTGCTGGCACTGCTCGCCGTCGTCGTGGTCCGACGCAGCAAGACGGCCAAGGCACGCAAGGCCGAGCAGGCGCGCGAGGCGCTGCGCGACGCTCAGGTGCGACAGGCCCGGGCGGACAAGGAGCAGGCGCTGGCCGACGAGCAGCTCGCCCGCACCCGCCGCGAGCGCGCCGAGGCCGAGGAGCGGCTGGCGCTGGCCGAGCGCGAGGCGCAGGAGCACGCCGGCCAGGCGCAGGAGGACCGCTCGGCTGCGCAGCAGCTGCGGGCGAAGGCCCAGAAGCTGGCCCCGGGGCTGTCCGAGCAGGACCTGCACCGGGAGGACGCGGACCACACGCCGGACCTCGACCAGCAGCCGAACGTTGCCCAACCGGTGGCGCACGACGACCGCACTCCCTCCGGCGGCGGCGCCACCCGCGCCTGAGTGCCGGATCCGACAGCGCCCCGGCTCCCTCGCGGAGCCGGGGCGCTGTCGCGGATCAGGCGGGGAGGGGTTCCGGCTCGCGGTCGCGGGGCGTGGAGGCGGCGTGGGCGACCCCGGCGGCGACCACGATCGCCGCGGCGACGGCGGGCAGCAGCAGCCCGGCCTCGGCACCGAGCCGGTCGACGACGAGGCCGGTGGCCGCCGACGCGACGGCCTGGCCGACGACGACCGCGGAGCCGAGCATCGTCATCGTGGTCGCCGAGCGGCCGAGCGGGCTGAACCGCGCGGCGAGGCTGTACTGGCTGACGAGCGTCGGGCCGATCCCGCAGCCGAGCACCGCGAGCGCGACGACGAGCGCCAGGACCGAGCGGGCGGACGCGTAGGCGACCGCCGCGGCGAGCAGCAGCGACCCGAAGACCAGCCACCGCGCCCGCTGGCTGAACCGGGCCGGGAACGCCGCCGACCCCAGGGCCAGCGCGGCCGACCCGATGCCCATGACGCCGTAGAGCAGCCCGGCCCGGTCGCCGTTGCCGTCGTCGGCGAGGAAGCCGGTGAGCGAGGTGAGGGTGGCGCCGAAGAAGAAGCCGATGCCGAGCGTGCCGGCGACCACGGTGAGCAGCGAGAACCGCGCCAGCTCCCGGGCCGGGGCCTGCACCTGCGGGGAGTCGGAGGTACCCGGGTCGAGCCGTCCGGTGGGGTGCAGCGCGAACCGGGTGACGAAGACGAACGTCAGCGCCGAGGCGCCGGCGATCGCCAGCCACGGTGCGACGGCGGTGGCCAGCAGCCCGACGAGGAACGGGCCGACGATGAAGACCATCTCATCGGCCGCGGACTCGTAGGCCATCGTCGAGTTGAGCACCTTCTCGCGCCGGTTCGGCGCGATCGCCCGCCGGATGATGGCCACCAGCCGGGTGCGCGACATCGGGGCGATCTGCGGCGCGGAGGCGCCGATCAGCACCGAGAGGGCGAGCAGCAGGACGTCGGAGAGGGTGCTCGCGACGACGAACGGGAAGGCCGCGAGCAGCGACGCGTTCACCAGCCCGACCGGGACGAGCACCCGGCGCTGGCCGAACCGGTCGGCGGCCGCGCCGAGCAGCGGCCCGACGAGGGCGGTGCCCAGGCCGGCGGCGGCGGAGTTGAGCCCGCCGAGGGTGACCGAGCCGCGCTCGGCGACGACGAGGGTGAGCACGCCGACGGTGATCATCGCGTACGGCAGGCGCGCGATGAAGGCGAGCGGGAAGTAGGAGAAGCCGGCCTGCTCGATGAGCTCGTTGCTGGACGATCGCGTGTGGAACATGACCTCTGCTGGCGGGATCGGGCGTGCCGCCTTGCTCCGCCGGGTCCACCGGCTGCAGGTTGTTACACACGGATTGCAGGAACTGCACGACGATAACCGACATCGGCGCCGGCTGTCGGCCGATGGGGTGCCTTCGGGTGAGTCGCCGGTCAGCGTTCCTGGACCAGCAGCGGCTGGGAGACCTGGCCGATCGCACCGCGGGCGTCGGCGAGCGTGCCCAGGCACAGCCCGATGCCGTCGGCGGCGATCGACGTCCGGCACGACAGGTGCACCCACTCGCCGTCCGGCTCGCGGGTGAGGTGGGTGGTCATCCCCGGCGGGATGGAGAACCAGCTGCGCAGCGGCAGCTCGACGGATATGCCGTTGGCGGCGTCGGCGGCGACCAGCGTGCGGTCCAGGCCGGTGAGCTCCTGGCCGGCGATCAGCGGCACGCGGACCCGGGTCCAGACGTCGGCAGGACCGAGCCGGTCCGGTGCGCCGGCGGTGTAGCGCCAGTCGAGGGCCTGGCCGTAGCCCCAGTCGGGGTGGTCGGGCAGGAACTGGCTGTTCGCCTCCGGGACGGCCGGTGGCGGGCTGAGCTCGGTGACCACCGGCGGCGTCGGCCCGGTGGTGATCGACCAGACCCGGGCGACAGCGACGGTGCGGCCCTCGACGGTCATCGCGGCCTGGGTGAGGGCGATCCGCCGGCCGGGGCGGACGGCGGAGACCTCCACGGTCAGCTCGCGCCGGGGGATGGCGCCGAAGAAGTCGACGCTGACCCGCGCCGCGCGCAGCCCCTCGCCGGTGGCGCCGACCGCCAGGTGGGCCAGCAGCGCCGACGGTGGCCCGCCGTGCTGGGCGTCGGAGTCCCAGGGGCTCTCGGTGGCCCGGGTGGGGGAGAAACGGTTGTCGCCCAGTGGCAGGTAGAAGGCCTCGACGTCCACACCGGGCAGTCTCGCCGATGCCGCTCATCGCTCACCTGCCGAGTTCCCGTCGCCAGAATGGCCATTCTGGCGACGGGCGCCGGAGACGGGTGTGGGGGGGGGGGGGGGGGGGGGGGGGGGGGGGGGGGGCCCCCCCCCCCCCCCCCCCCGGCGGCGGGGGGGCCGGGGCCCCGCCCCCCGCCCCCCCCGCCGGGGGCGCCCCCCCCCCCCGCCCCC
>NZ_JBJHAI010000036.1:0-19934 GCF_054050955.1 Modestobacter sp. SYSU DS0290 | reverse complement strand
CCCCCCCCCCCCCCCCCCCCCCCCCCCCCCCCCCCCCCCCCCCCCCCCCCCCCCCCCCCCCCCCCCCCCCCCCCCCCCCCTCGGCGGAACCGCCGACGTGCACCTGGAACGTCCCGCGCGGGGTCACCCACGCATCGGCCGACTCGTCCCAGTGCTGCAGCAGCCGCAGCTCCGCGAGGTCTGCGGCGGACAGGGTGATCTCGACGTTGCGGTGCTCACCGGGGCGCAGGGTGACCTGCTCCCAGCCGACCAGCCGCCGTGCGGGCTCACCGGCGGCAGCAGGCAGCGTGACGTACGCCTGGGCCGTCTCGGTCCCGGTCCGGTCACCGGTGTTGGTGAGCCGGAAGCGGATCCGCACCTCCCGCTCGCCGTCGGTGCTGGCCGGCGTGGCCTTCACGTGGCTGTACTCGAACTCGGTGTACGTGAGCCCGTGACCGAAGGCGAACAGCGGGTCGATCCCCTGGGCCTCGTACCAGCGGTAGCCCACCTGCAGGCCCTCGCTGTACTCCACCTGACGGATCTCGGTGCTGCCCTCCGGCCGGGTCGTCGAGCCGTCGGCGAAGGTGCCCGGGTACCGCTCGGGGGAGGTGGCGGTGGGGGTGTCCGCCAGGGAGTGCGGGAAGGTCATCGGCAGCCGCCCCGAGGGGCTGACGTCGCCGAAGAGCAGGCCTGCGGTCGCCGGGCCCATCTGCTCACCGGCGTACCAGGTCTCCAGCACCGCACGGACGTCGTCGAGCCACGGCATCTCCACGGCGCTGCCGGTCTGCAGCACGACGACGGTGTCCGGGTTGGCGGCGGCCACGGCCTCGATCAACGCGTCGCCGTTGCCCTGCAGCCGCAGGTCCGGCAGGTCGCTGAACTCGCCCGACCGCTGGTACCCGAAGACGACCGCGACGTCGGCCTGCGCGGCGGCCTCGGCGGCGGCCGCCAGGTCGCTGCCGTCGGCGAAGGTGACGGTCGCGCCGTCCTCGGCGGCGCGTTCCCGGATCGCCGTCTCCGGTGAGACCAGGTCGTCGCACTCGAGGGTGCCGGCGTCGTTGAACCGCCAGGCCATCGAGCAGACCGAAGCCGCGCTGACCCCGTCGGTGGGGGTGCTGGACGCCGTGGGGCCGATGAGCGCGATGGTGTCGCCCGCCGCCGGCTCCAGCGGAAGGACGCCGTCGTTCTCCAGCAGCACGCTGCCCTCCACGGCCACCTCCCGGGCGAGCTCCTCGTGCGCGGGGGTGGACGGGTCGGCGGCCGGGGTCTCCGGCAGTGGGTGGTCGAACAGCCCACCCTCCAGGTACGTGTGCACCACCCGGAACGCCGCCGCCTCGACGTCGGCCTGGGTGATCTCGCCGGCGGCCAGCGCCTGGTCCAGCCGGGCCGGGGTCAGGAACAGCGGCCGGTTCAGCTCCTGGTCCATCCCGTTGCGGAGGCTGGGCCCGGTGGAGTGCACCGCCCCGAAGTCGCTCACCACGTAGCCGTCGAACCCGAGCTCGTCCTTGAGCACGTCGTCCAGCAGGGGGTTCTCGCAGCCGTACACGCCGTTGACCTGGTTGTAGGAGCACATGACGCTCGCCGGGTCGCTGCGGTTCAGCGCGATCTCGAACGGCAGGTCGTACAGCTCGCGGCGGGTGCGCTCGTCCACGTTGGAGGAGCTGGTCTGCCGGTCGAGCTCCTGCTCGTTGGCGACGTAGTGCTTGAGGTTCGACAGCACCGGCCGTTCGGGGTCGCTGTCCTCCAGCCCGGTCACGGTGGCCGCGGCGAGCAGGCCGGTCAGCAGCGGGTCCTCGCCGAAGTACTCCGCCGTGCGCCCGGACAGCGGGGTGCGTCCGCTGGCGAGCCCGGGCCCGAGGACGACGTTCTTCCCGCTGGCGAAGGCCTCCGCGGCGATGGCCGCGCCACGGGTCGCGGTCAGCTCTTCGTCCCAGGTGCTGGCCACCGCGATCGGGGCGGGGAAGGCCGTCGCCCCGGGGGTGAACCGGACGCCGTCCGGGCCGTCGGTGTAGACCACGGTCGGGGTGCAGGGCACCTGCGCCGGGTAGGTGACGTCGCCGAAGGTGGTCTGCTGCGGCGCGTTGGCCGGCTGCTCCACCAGCCAGCGGTAGAGCTGGTGCTGGCTGCTGGCGTCCAGCAGCGCCCGTGCCCGCTCCGACGGCGTCCGGCTGGTGTCCATCCAGGGGTGGGCAGTGACGTCGGAGCAGTCGGCGGCGGCCGCGCCGGCAGGCGCGACCGCCACGGCCAGTGGTGTGACGAGGCCCGCGAGGGCGATGGGGAGAGCCACGCGGCGAGTGCGGCGGCGGGTGGGTTTCGGCGTCATGGACAGCGTCGTCCTCTCGGGAGTGAACCGGACCGGCCCGGGCGCTTGAAGCGCTTCAATGGGCGTGCGGCAGAACGTAACCGCCATCACAGGAACGGTCAACGGGGGACTGGCGAGCGCGGCGGGAGGCCTCGGCTCAGCGGCCGACGGTGCTCTCCCGCGGGATGAGGAACGGCTCGAGGGTGACCGAGCGCTGCAGGTCGTCGGCCTCACCGCGGAGCTGGGCCACCAGCATCTGGGCGGCCCGCCGCCCCATCTCCTCGCCCGCCTGGTCGAGCGTGGTGATCGGGACGACGCTGCTCCACGCCGCCCGGTTGTTGTCGTAGCCGACCACGGCCAGGTCCTCCGGGACCCGGAGCCGGCCGTCGACCACCAGGGACTGGATGAGGCCGAGGGCGAGCAGGTCCGCGCCGGCGACCACTCCGTCCGGGCGGTCGCCGGGCGGACGGTCGACCAGCTGCGCGCCGATCTGGCGACCGTCCTCGACCCGCACGCCGGAGGTGACCAGCCGCTCCAGGGTCACCCCACCGCCGGCCTCCCGGACGGCGCGCTCGACCCCGGAGAAACGCTGCTGGACCACGGCGAAGTGGTCGGACCCGGCGAAGGCCAGCCGGGTGCGCCCCAGCTCGATCAGGTGCTGGGCGGCGAGGTGACCGCCGCGCACGTTGTCGGTCTGCACCGACCAGACGTCGGGTCCGACCGAGGGGTCGTTGAGCACCACCAGCGGCATCCCGCGCGAGCGCAGTGAGGTGGTCTCGCCGAACGAGTCCTGCTCCGGCGCGAGCAGCACCCCGGCGACCCGTTCCTCCTCGAAGAGGTCCAGGTAGGTGTGCTGCTTGTCGCGGTCCAGGTCGGCGTTGGCCAGCAGCACGTTCAGCCCGGCCAGGGACGCCTCCTGCTCGGCGCCCCGGGCCATGTCCAGGAAGAAGGAGTTGCTCAGGTCGACGACGACGAACCCGAGGGTGGAGCTGGTGCCGGAGGAGAGCGACCGGGCGGCGCCGTTGCGGACGAAGCCCAGCTGCTCGATGGCCGCCTCCACCCGGCGGCGGGTGCCCTCAGCCACCTTGGCCGGGTTGTTGAGGACGTTCGACACCGTGCCCAGCGACACCCCGGCCGACCGGGCCACGTCGAGCATGCTCGGTGACGGTCTGCGCACCTGGCTGCTCTGCTCCTCGGTCGACGCCTGGGCCTGCTCGGACCCGGACGATACCGACCTGCTCGGCAGCCACCGTGCCCGCCGCCCCGGGGCGGGCCGAGGTCAGCGGCCCACCTCCTCGGCGAAGGTGTCGGCGACCCAGTCGGCGATGAAGGTGCTCACGTGCGGCAGGTGGTCGAGGCCGATGTGCTCGGTGGCGCCTTCCTCGGGCGTGAACACCCGCAGCTCACGCTTGGGGGAGTTGACCGCCCGGTCGTGGGAGCGGTGGGCCATGGCCAGGGGGATCTGCCGGTCGTTGGCGCCGTGCGCGATGAGGAACGGCACGGTGATCTGCTCGACCACGCCCTCAAGGTTCACCGCGTCGGCGAGGTCGAGGAAGGCGTCGAGGTGCTCGGCGTCGCCGTCGACGCCCCAGACCCAGAGCACGTGCTCCCAGTAGTGGGGCACCGGGCGCTCGCCCTCGCGCTCCTTGCGACGGCGCTGCACCGCGCCCCAGTCGTGGTTGGCGCCCCACGCCACGCAGAGCGCGAACCGCTTCTCGAACGCGGCGGCGCGCGGGGCGTAGTAGCCGCCCAGCGACCAGCCCACGATGCCGATCCGGGTGGCATCGACGTCGGCGCGGGTCTCCAGCCAGTCGACGGCCGCACCTGCCCAGACCTCGGCGTCGATCCGGGCGGTGAGCCCCTGCAGGCGCAGCGCCTCGCCGGTGCCCGGCTGGTCGAGCATCAGGCAGGAGATGCCGCGCGCGGCCAGCTCCGCCCAGTGGTTCGAGGCGTACATGTGCTCCTTGGTGGAGTCCAGCCCGTTGACCAGCACGACGACCGGCGCCGGCCCGTCGTCGGTGGCGGGGGCGGCACTGAAGTAGGCGGGCAGCGTCGTGCCCTGGTAGGGGATCTCCACCCGGCTGACCCGCGGGCTGTGCAGCTCGAACGCCTTCTGCGCGATCTCCAGCATCCGCCGGTAGGTGGGCACCCGGTTCGGGTCTGAGTGGGAGAGCATCCGTTCGGCCTGCGCCAGGTAGTTGCTGGCGCGGAACCACAGCTGGCCGGCGGTGCGGGTGTGCCCGGCCTTCTCCGCCTCCTCGGCCTGGCCGGCGAGCTGGTCGGTCAGCGCCCGCCAGGCGCGCAGGAAGTCGGGGGTGCCGGCGTCCTCGCCGGCGTTCGCGGCGTCCTTGATCGGCCGGCAGGCGCGGTCGACCTCGTCGATCAGGCCCCCGGAGTTCAGCGTGGCGACGACGCCGAGATTCCAGGTGTAGGGGCCGGTGGGGAAGTACTCGAACACGTCAGTTCCTCTTCCGGGTCAGGCGGTGCGCGCGCGGGCGCGCGACCGGGGGCGTGCGGGGCGGACGGGCGGCAGGTCGACGCCGGGGACCACCCGGTTGCGGAGGGTGCCGATCCCCTCGACGGTCATCTCGACGACGTCGCCCGGCTGCAGCGGGGGAGGGGCGGCCGCGCCGCGGGTGCCCCACAGCTCGGCCAGGCAGCCGCCGTTCCCGCAGGTGCCCGAGCCGAGCACGTCCCCGGCGCGGACCTCGGTGCCGCGGGAGGCGTAGGCGACGAGCTCCTCGAACGGCCAGCCCATGTTGGCCAGCAGGTCCTGGCCGACCTCGACGTCGTTGACCGAGACGCGCATGTCCAGGGCGAGGAAGCCGTCGGCGTCCCGGTACGGCTCCAGCTCGTCGGCGGTGACCAGCCAGGGGCCGAGGGTGGTGGCGGAGTCCTTCCCCTTGGCCGGGCCGAGGTTGACCTTCATCTCCCGCGCCTGCAGGTCGCGGGCGGACCAGTCGTTCAGGACGGTGTAGCCGAACACGTGGTCGCGGGCCTGCTCCGGGGTGAGCGAGGCGCCGTCCCGCCCGACCACGACCGCGACCTCCAGTTCGAAGTCGAACCGCTGCGACCCCGGCGGCAGGGCGACGTCGTCGTGCGCGCCGACCAGCGCGTAGGGGTTGGTGAAGTAGAACGTCGGTGCCTGGTACCACTCGGGCACGACGCCGGCGATCCCGTCGATGGCCTTGCGGACCCCCTCGACGTGCTCCTCGAACGCGACGAAGTCACGCACCGTCGGGGCCTCCAGCGGCGGCAGCAGCCGGAGGTGGGCCAGCGGGACGGCGGGCCCGGCCAGCGCGGCGGCGCCTGCCTCCAGCGCCGCCGGCAGTCCGGCCCGGACCAGGTCGAGCACGGTGGTCCCGGCAGGCAGCGGATGGACGCCGGCGCCGGAGACGACACCGGCCGAGACCGCCCCGTTCAGCTGGTAGGTGGCGAACCGCATCAGACCGGCCGCATCAGACCGGCGGGGCCACGAACAGGCCCTCGTCCGGGTCGTTGAACGAGCGCTGGGCGACGAACTCGTTCATCGCGTTCGCGGTGCCCCACTGGTCGCTGACCTCGGGGTCGGAGAAGTCGTAGAGGTGCGGGTGCCAGGTGTCCTCGTCCAGCACCTCGAGCTCGGTCGTGTACTCGACGGTGTTGCCGTGCGGGTCGAGGAAGTAGCTGAAGGTGTTGTTGCCTGCCCGGTGCCGGCCTGGGCCCCAGATCTTCTCCACGCCCTGGCGGAGCAGCCTCCCGGTTCCGCGCATGTACTCGTCGATGCCGCGCATCTCGAACGAGGCGTGGTGCAGCGAGGGGTGCGGGCCGCGGGCGACCGCCATGCTGTGGTGCCAGGCGTTCGTGCGCAGGAACCACATCATGCTGCCCATCCGCGGGTGCATCAGGGTGTCCGAGAGCGAGAACGAGAGGTGCTTGTCGTAGAAGGCCACCGTGCCCTCCGGATCGGCGGAGTTGACCACCACGTGCGAGAGCCGGACCGGGATCGACTCGCCGGCCTCGATGGCCCGGTGCTGGCGCACCGCGACGTCGGAGCTGACCTCGATGGTGCGGCCCTCGTTGTCGAAGAACCGGAAGCCGTAGCCACCGCCGGGGGTCTGCAGGGCGTCCGGTTCGCCGATCAGCTGCACCCCGTCGGCGGCGAGCTGCGCGGCGAGGGTGTCGACGTCGGCGGCGTTCGCGGCGCCGAAGGAGATGAGGTCGATCCGCTTGTCGGCGGACCGCCGCAGCCGGACGACGTACTGCTCCGGGGAGCCCTCGGCGGCCAGGAAGGCCAGGCCGGAGTCGGTGTGCTCGGTGCGCAGTCCCCAGGTGCCGGCGTAGAAGTCGAGCTGCCTGTCGAAGTCGGGCACGGCCAGGTCGACGTGCCGCAGGTGGGTGATCAGGCGCTGCTGGGTCATGGTGGTCCTCTGTCCGTTCTCAGGCGGGCTGGCTGGTGAGCTGGGCGACCGAGCGCATGAGGCCGGGCACGTCGCCCTGCACGTGGTCGAGCTGCCACTGGGCGAGGCGGTTCGACGCGTCGACGACGGTCTTCGCGCGCTCGAAGCGCCGGGCGTGGAAGGCGTCCCACAGGTCCTGGTCGAGCGTGGTCCGGGACGTGAGCAGCTCGGCCAGGACGACGGCGTCCTCCAGGGCCATCGCGCCGCCCTGGGCGATGGTGGGCGGGCAGGTGTGCGCGGCGTCGCCGATCAGCACCACCCGGCCGCGGTTCCACGGCTCGTCCAGGACGTGGGTCTCGAACCAGGTGTGGTTGACCCGCGAGGCGTCGGTCAGCGTCTCGCGGATCTCGTCCCACGGCCCGTGGTAGGCCTCCGACAGCCGGCGCATGGTGGCCAGCTGCTCGTCGGGGGTGAGGCCGCTGCGGTCCTGGGCGGGCTCGACGATGTAGGCGTACAGCGAGTCCTCGCCGGTGGGGCAGTACCCGGCGATGAACGACGGCCCGCCGTAGTAGAGGTCGGTGCGGGTGACGCTGGCCGGCCGCGGGCCGAAGGCCCGCCAGATGCCCATCCCGATCGACCGGGTCTCCAGGTGGACGCCGAGTGCGCGGCGGGTCCAGGAACGGATGCCGTCGGCGCCGACGACCACGTCGTACCGGCTGGTCGACCCGTCGGAGAAGGTGACGTCCACCCCGTCGGCGTCCTGGGCGAGGTCGGTGAACGTGGTGCCGTACCGCAGCTTCACGCCGACCTCGGTGGCCCGGTCGCAGAGGATGCGGGCGAGCTCCGGCCGGGGCATGCCCATGGCGGCGGGCAGGTCGGGCCCGCCGGTCCGCGCGTCCGGGATCTCCGCGATCACGGAGCCCTTCGGGTCGGGGGCGCGGATGCCGGTGACGTCGAAGGCGTAGCCGGCCTCCTGCACCTGCGGCCAGACGCCGAGGGCGCGCAGCTCGCGCAGCGCGTTCCCCTGGAGGGTGATGCCCGAGCCGAGCGCGGCGGCCTCCGGCTTGATCTCGACGAGGTCGACGGCGACGCCGCGGGAGGCGAGGTGCACGGCGGTGGCGGTCCCGGCCAGGCCGCTGCCGACGACCAGGACGTTGTTCACTGCGGGCACGGGGACTCCTTCGTCACTTGACCGCGATCGGGTTGACCGGGGCGCCGACGGCGCCGGTCACGGGCAGGGGCGCGGCGGTGAGGAAGAAGTCCCAGACGCCGTCGGCGGCGCAGTCGGCGGCCAGCGCGTCCAGGTCCCACATCTCGCCGAGAAAGAGCCCGATGTTGGGGATGCAGACCTGGTGCAGCGGCTGGAAGGCGACGTCGAACTCGTTGGGCCGCACCTCGAAGCCCCAGGTGTCGGTGGCGATGCCGGCGATCTCGGTGCCGTGCAGCCAGTCGGCGGTGGTGAACGACAGCCCGGGGGAGTCGCCCCCGGCGTAGTCACCCCAGCCCTCCCGGCGGGCGCGGGCCAGCCGGCCGGTGCGCACCAGGAGCAGGTCGCCGCGGCCCACCCGGGCGCTCGCGCCCTGGACGGCGATCGTGGCCTCGAGGTGCTCGGTGGTGATCGCGAAGCCGTCGGGCAGCTCCCCGTCGGAGCCCAGCGCCCGGCCGACGTCCAGCAGCACGCCGCGGCCCGCGATCTGGGCGGCGGCGGTCTCGATGCCGGTCACCCGGTCGCCCTCGCTGGTCACCACGTCGCCGGCGCGGCGGCCGTTCCAGGCGTTGCCGTGGTCGAAGATGTGCCCCAGGCCGTCCCACTGCGTGGAGGCCTGCAGCGGCATGGCGATCACGTCGTCGGCGCCGCCGATCCCGTGCGGGAAGCCCTGGACGCCCCGTTCGGCGTCGGTGCCGGTGTCCAGCATGGTGTGCACCGGGTTGGTGCGGCGGCGCCAGCCCTTCTGTGGGCCGTTCATGTCGAAGGCCTGGGCGAGGGAGAAGCTCACCCCGCGGCGGACCAGCCGGGCGCCCTCGACGCGCTTGGCCTCGTCGAGGAAGTTCAGCGTGCCGAGCACGTCGTCGGCGCCCCAGCGGCCCCAGTTGGAGCAGCGCTTCGCGGCGGCGGTGATGGCGGACTCGGGATCGGTGCGGTCGAGCTGGACCGGCTGCGGCGCTGCAGGTCGGGACACGTCGGGTTTCCTCCTCGGGAGTGGCGTGGACCACGGTCGGTCACCCGAGGGGATCGAGGAAGACTGATCTCCTGATGTGCGGCATCAGCGATGTGGATACTGCCGCGCATGAACCTGGCCCGGCTGGACCTGAACCTGCTGGTCTCCCTCGACGCCCTGCTGCAGCAGCGCAGCGTGACCCGGGCCGCGGCGCAGATGGGGTTGTCCCAGCCGGCCCTGTCGGCGTCGCTGGCCCGGCTGCGCAGGCACTTCGGGGACGAGTTGCTCACCCGCACCGGGAACGAGTACCGGCTCACCCCGCTGGCGGTGCAGCTGCGCGAGCTCACCCGGCTGGCGCTGGCCGGCGCCGAGCGGGTGTTCACCGCGCAGCCGGAGTTCGACCCGTCGTCCTCGACCCGGGAGTTCACCGTGCTGGTGAGCGACTACGTCGTCGTCGTCCTCGGCGACACCCTCGCCGCCCTGCTGGCCGAGGAGGCCCCGCACACCCGGCTGCGGCTCACCCCGCACTCGCCGGCGATGGTCGAGCGGGCGGAGCAGACCCTGCTGGGCGCCGACGTGATGCTGCTCCCGCACGGTTTCGTCACCGACCTGTCCCACCGGGACCTGTACCGGGACGAGTGGGTGTGCGTGGTCTCCGCGGACAACCCGGTCGTCGACACCGGGCTGACCGTCGACCACCTGCGCACGCTGCCCTGGGTGCTCACCTACCACGGGCAGACCGCCTCCACCCCGGCCGCCCGGCAGATGCGGATGCTCGGCATCGAGCCCCGGGTCCAGGTGGTCACCGAGGACTTCATCACGGTGCCCACGCTCGTGGCGGGCAGCGAGCGCCTCGCGCTGCTGCAGCGCCGGTTGGTCGACCTGCTCCCGCTGGGGGCGGGGATCCGGGCGCTGCCCTGCCCGGTCGAGCTCACCCCGCTCGTGGAGGCGATGTGGTGGCACCCGGCGCTGGACGACGACCCGGAGCACCGCTACCTGCGGGACGTGGTCGCCCGGGCCGCCCGGCAGGCCGTCGACGGCCCCGGCGTCATCGACGTGGGTGATCCCGCCCCCCAGGAGAAGTGATTTCCGCTCCGGCGGCGCCGTCCCGACACTCCTCGGTCAGTGACGCCGGTCACCGACGACCGGTGCATGACCCCAGGAGACGCCCGTGTCCGAGTCCGTCCTCCGCCGTGGGCGGCCGTCCGAGCCGCCCCGTGCCGGCGAGGTCGCCGTCGACCCCGCCACCGGCCGCCCCGCCGGGCCGGCCCAGGTGGCCGTCCTGCTGCTGTCCAGCTGCCTGGCCGTGCTGGGCTCGGTGCTCCTGGCGCCGGTCCTGCCGGCCATCGAGAACGCCTTCGCCGGCACGGCGGGCGTGGCGGCGCTGACCCCGATCGTGCTCACCGCCCCGGCGCTGGTGATCGGGCTGACCGCGACCATCGCCGGCCGGCTCGTCGACCGAGCGGGCCGCAAGCGGCTGCTGGTCGGTGCCCTGGTGCTCTACGCGCTGTTCGGGACGGCGCCGTTGTGGCTGGACTCGCTGCAGCTGATCGTGGCCAGCCGGGTGCTCGTCGGTCTGACGGAGGCCGCCATCATGACCTGCTGCACCACGCTGCTGGCCGACTACTTCTCCGGCTCGCAGCGGGAGCGCTACTTCGGCTACCAGGTCGTGTGCACCACGGTCGCGGCGACGGTCTTCTTCGGGCTGGGTGGCGCGCTGGGGGAGAGCAGCTGGCGTGCGCCGTTCTGGCTGTACGCGGTGAGCCTGCCGCTCGCCGTCCTCGCCGCCCGGTACATCTGGCAGCCGACGGCCGGCCCGGCCGCGCGCACCGGGCAGCTCCCGGCCCTGCCGTGGCGGCAGCTGGCCGCGCCGGTCGGCGTCACGCTCTTCGGTGGCCTGGTCTTCTACGTGCTGATCGTGGAGCTGTCGTTCACCCTCGACGAGCTCGGTGTGGAGTCGACCGGCACGATCGGCGCGGTCAGCGCCATCGGTTCGCTGGGCACCGCGGTCGGCGCCTTCACGTTCGGCCGGATCGCCCGGCTCGGGCCGGTCGTGACCATCCCGGTGGCCTTCCTGCTCTCCGGTCTGGGACTGGTCGGGCTGGCGCTGGCCGCGTCGGTGCCGGGGGTGGCCGTCTTCGCCGTCGTCACCGGGCTGGGCAACGGGCTGCTGCTGCCGGCCCTGCTCAGCTGGGCGCTCGGTTCGCTGGGGTTCGAGCAGCGAGGTCGGGCCACCGGGGTGTGGACCGCGGCGCTGTTCCTCGGCCAGTTCGTCTGCCCCCTGGTGGTGCTCGGGCTCAGCGCCGCGATCGGCGGGCTCGGATCGGCGCTGACGGTCATCGGTGCGCTCTCCGTCGTCGCCGCGGTGGGGGTCCGGCTCGCCCGTCCCACGGCGGTCGCGGACCGTCCGGCCGCCGCCCACTGACCGACCGGCGGGGTGGCCCCGCGCGGGTGCGCGCGGGGCCACCTGCCGGCTCAGTCCGCGGTGAGCAGGTGGTTGGACTCGACGGCGGCCGCGGCCAGGGTCTTGTAGCCCTCCTGGTCGAACAGCACCGTCAGCCGGTCCGGCTCGACCGACATGACGACGCCGTGCCCCCACTCCGGGTGCCGGACGGCGCTGTTCACCGGGAACGGGGCGTCGCCGATGGCGTGCTCCTGCGCGGTGCCCGCCTCGCAGGTGTCGCAGTTGCCGCACGGGTGCGGGAGCTGCTCACCGAAGTAGCCGAGCAGGAACTGCCGCCGGCAGCCGGTCGTCTCGGCGTAGCCGCGCACCATCTCGATCCGGGAGCGGATCAGGCGCTGGTGGGTCTCGGACACCTCGACGGCCTCCTGCACCGCCTCGTGCGGCCCGACGTCGGGGTCCAGGTACTCCAGCCGGCCGTCCTCGGTGGTGCCGACCGCCCCGGCCTGCTCGAGCAGGTTCACCGCCCGGGTCCGCTTGGCGGCGGGGGCGTCGACGTCGGAGGCCAGCTCCGCGGTGCGCACCGGCTCGTCGTGCTCCTCAAGGGACTCGGCCACCTCCGCCAGCACCTCCTCCGGAGCCCGGCTGGCGGTGAGGAAGGTCTGCAGGTGCAGGTCCTCGGGGCGGTGGAACAGGTACACCTCCGCCGGCTCACCGTCCCGCCCGGCCCGGCCGATCTGCTGGTAGTAGGAGTCCAGCGACTCCGGGGCCGAGGCGTGCACGACGAAGCGCACGTCGGGCTTGTCGATGCCCATGCCGAACGCCGAGGTGGCCACCACGACGTCCACCTCGCCGCCGAGGAACTGCTCGTGCACCCGGGTGCGGTCGGCCGCCTTCATGCCGGCGTGGTACGCGGCGACCCGGTGCCCCAGCTGGGCGAGCTCGTCGGCGTAGTACTCGGCGTCCTTGCGGCTGGCGACGTAGACCAGCCCGCCGCGGGTGGCCGGGTCGGACATCAGCCCGCTCACCCGCACCACGACCGCGGACCGCTTGCGCTGGTCGTCGCTCTCCCGTTCCACGGCCAGGCGCAGGTTGGGCCGGTCGAAGCCGGCGACGACCTCCACGGCGTCACGCAGGCCCAGTCGCGCCAGGATGTCCTGCCGCACCGGCAGCGCCGCGGTCGCGGTGAGGGCCAGGACCGGCGGGTGCCCGAGCCGTTCGATGGCCGTCCCGAGGCGGAGGTAGTCGGGGCGGAAGTCGTGGCCCCAGGCGGAGACGCAGTGGGCCTCGTCGACGACGAAGAAGCTGATGCCGAGCCCGGCGAGCTCGTCGAGCACGTCGTCCTTGGCCAGCTGTTCGGGGGAGAGGAAGAGGTACTCGGCCTCGCCCTCCCGGACGGCGTCCCAGGCGTGCCGGGTGTCCCCGGCCCGCTGCGCGGAGTTGACCGCCACCGCCTCGGGGGCGCGGGACTCCTCGATGCCCCCCATCTGGTCGCGTTGCAGGGCGAGCAGCGGCGAGACGACCAGCGTCGGGCCGTCCAGCAGCAGCGCGGGCACCTGGTAGATGGCGGACTTCCCCGCGCCGGTGGGCAGCACGGCGAGGACGTCGCGGCCGGCCATCACCTGCTCCATGGCCTCGAGCTGTTCGGGGTGCAGCTCCGGCCAGCCGAAGCTGTCGGCGGCGACCTGCTGGAGGGCTTCGCGGGTGTCCGGCACCGATGGCCGGTACCCACCGCACGGACCGTCGCAATCGCCCGGTCGGCCGGCTTGACCTTGGAGCCGACTCCCAGGTCTACGGTCCGGCCATGACGACGACCGAGACCGGCAGCGGAGCCCGCGGGCTGCGCGTCGCCGAGCTCGCGGAGGCCGCGGGGGTCTCCGGTGACACCGTCCGCTACTACGAGCGGGTGGGGCTGCTGCGCCCGCCCGCCCGGACCGCGGCGGGCTACCGGAGCTACCCGCACGACGAGCTGGACCGGCTCCGGTTCGTCCAGGGCGCCCAGCGCCTGGGTCTGCGGCTGGCCGACATCCGCGAGCTGCTGGCCGTCCGGGACACCGGCTCCTGCGCGTGCGAGCCGGCGGAGCAGTTGCTGCGCCGCCGCCTGGCCGAGCTCGACGCGGAGCTCGACCGGCTCACCCGGCTGCACGCGGAGATGGTCGCCATGGCCGAGGCGCTGCCGGCCGACCACTGCCCGCCGCCGAGCCCCGGCACGTGGTGCCCGAGTCAGGAGGGGGGTGACCCGACGTGCTGCGACTGAACTGCGACTGCGACTGCGCCGACCAGACCTGCTCCTGCGACTGCTGAGCCGCGCGAAGCCTGGCTGCCACCGGACCCGGGCCGGTGACAGCGCGGGTGGCCTGCACCCCGGGGACGCCCGGAGCGCAGGCGCCCGCACCGGGGTTGCAGCTCACACGTCGGTGCGCGGACGGTCAGGGGCGCCAGTGCGGGCGGACCGACCGGTGCACCAGGCCGTCCGGCGACGGCCGACGCGGGCGCCGGCCGCCTCGCGGCATCCAGGACCGCGGCGTCCAGGACCGTGCTCCGATCCGCAGCCCGGCACCGGCGAGGTGCCGCAGCGCGATGATCGCGGCGGCGGTGGCGGTGCTCTGCCAGTCCGGGTCCCCGGCCAGCCGCAGCAGGCCGGCGGCCAGCAGCAGGTCCAGCAGCACCCCCAGCGCCAGCGCCGGACGGCGGCCCGCGGCCAAGGTGAGTGCACCGGCGACCAGGGCCAGCGCGGAGAGCAGCTGCGGCCCCAGCCCGGTCACCGCGTCCCCCGCCGTCACGTGGCGCGCTCCCGCCCCTCGCCGTCGGTGGAGCCGTCCGGCTCCCCGTTCTGCTCGGCGACCTGGCGTCGCTCCTCCGCGATCTCCCGGCCGAGGAACCAGTCCAGCGCGGTCCGGATCGCCGCGACGGCGGCCAGCTTCCCGAGCTCCTCGAAGCTCGGCGCGACCGCGGTCCGCAGCACGTCGCTGGCCAGCTGGAACTCCAGGCCGAGGGCCAGGAAGCGACCCAGGGTCAGCCGGACGGGCACGAACGCGTGCTCGTTCCGGTGGCGCAGCGCCACCCAGAGGAACCGGACGAAGGTCCACAGGGCGCCGACGATGATGACGATGGCGCCACCAGGCTCCACGATCACGACCAGCAGGTCGACGGCGTCCTGGAGCAGCTCGTCCACGCCGCCGCCACTTCCCGGGTGACCGGCGCGCACTCCGTCAGGCGGTCAGCGCAACGGGATCTCCACACCCCGCTCCGCGTCGGTGCGCGGGCCGGTCCAGCGGCGGTCGTCGGCGCTGATCGCCACGTCGTTGATGCTGGCCTCCCGCCGGCGCATCAGGCCGTGCGCGTCGAACTCCCAGTTCTCGTTGCCGTGGCTGCGCCACCACTGCCCGGAGGCGTCGTGCCACTCGTACTGGAAGCGGACGGCGATCCGGTCGTCGGTGAACGCCCACAGCGACTTGCGGAGCACGTAGTCGAGCTCGCGCGCCCACTTCGCGGTGAGGAAGTCGACGATCTCCGCGCGGCCGGTGAGGAAGGTGTCCCGGTTCCGCCACTCCGAGCCCTCGGTGTAGGCCAGCGAGACCCGCTCCGGGTCCCGGGAGTTCCACGCGTCCTCGGCGGCCTGCACCTTCTGCAGCGCGGTCTCCTGGGTGAACGGCGGCAGCGGTGGGCGGTCGGTCACGGAGGCTCCAGCTGGTCGGGGGGGGGGTGGCAGACGGCTCACCTCATCGTGGCCGACGGCCGACGGGCTCACCAGCGGTCGGCGCCTCCCGCGGCGGACAGCGCGTGGTCGACCGGTGGTGACCGGCGCACCCGCACCCGGCGCCCGGCCAGCTCGGCGACCGCCAGGTGGTCCAGCAGCAGCTCCAGCCCGGACGGCGACAGGGCGGTGACCGAGCCGGCGTCGATGGCGTCCACCCGCACCGGTTCCCGCCCGTACCGGTCGACGAAGGCGGCCACCGCCGCGACGTCGACCTGCCCGGCCAGGCACAGCAGCCGCCCACCGGAGGTGTTCAGCAGGCGCACCACGCCCCGGACGCCGGCGGCGCCCGCGGGCGCGCTCACGCGCTGGCCCGGGGCCGGTCGGCGTCCCCGGCGCGCCGCACCATGGTCAGCACCGTGTCGACGACGACGTCGGGATGGGTCAGCGGCAGCATGTGTGCCCCGTCGGGCACGTCGACCAGCTCTGCCCGGGGGATGCGCTCGACCAGCCGTTCCGCGTCCGCGCCGGAGACCTCGCGGTCGTGCGCACCGTGCACCACCGTCACCGGCACGGAGACCGCCGGGGCCGGCTGCTGCCCGTCCTGGCTCACGCTGGCGAACGCGGTCCGCACCAGGGCCCGCCGGCGGGTGCGCAGGAAGTCCGCCCGCACCCTGGCCACCAGGTGCTCGGGCGCACCGGGGGCGAAGGCGTACCAGCGGGTCAGGCGGTCGGTGAGCCGGGGCCACCGGCGCAGCCGATGGGCCAGGCCGAGGGCCACCACGACGACGGCGAGCCAGAACCCCCGCACCACCCTGGCCACCGGGGTTGACCGCCCGCGGACCGGGAGTCCCGGGACGGTGACGGCGGAGGCGCCCGACCCGGCGAAGACGATGCCGGAGAGCTCCTCGTCGCCGGAGGCGGCGACGTGCTCCAGCAGGACGGCGCCGCCGAGGCTGTGCACGAGAACGGTGGCCCGCTCGCCGTCGGTCCGGACCCGGGCGAGGACCGCGGCCAGGTCGGCGGCGTGCGTCGCCAGCCGGTAGGAGCCGTCCCGGGCAGGGTCGCTCTCGCCGTGCCCCCGCAGGTCGTACGCGACCACCCGGCAGGAGGCCGCCAGCCGCTCGGGCACCTCGCCCCAGGAGCTGGTCGACATCCCCATGCCGTGGACCAGCAGCACCAGGGGCGCGCCCGCGGGCCCCCAGGTGGTGACCGACAGCCGGGTGCCGTCGGCGGAGACGACGTCGCGGGGGCGGGTCTCCGGAACGGTCATCCGCCCTCCGTGCCCGTCGGTGTGGGCGGCCAACCCTCACCGCCGGACCCTGGTCCCTCCGGCGGACGCCCCGGCGTGCCGGCCACGGTCCACCGACTAGGTTGGGCCCGACGCAAGGCAGTGCAGGCAGCGATCGGCGAGGTGGGCACAGTGGGCAGGTCGGTGCTGGTGACCGGCGGCAACCGGGGGATCGGGCTGGCCATCGCCCGCTCCTTCGCCGAGCAGGGCGACTCGGTGGCGATCACCCACCGCGGCAGCGGCGCGCCCGAGGGGCTGTTCGGTGTGGAGTGCGACGTCACCGACGCCGCCGCCGTCGACCGCGCGTTCACCGAGGTCGAGGAGCGGCAGGGCCCGGTCGAGGTGCTGGTCAGCAACGCCGGCATCACCCGCGACGGGCTCCTGCTGCGCATGGGCGAGGAGCAGTTCACCGACGTCGTCGACGCGAACCTCACCGCCGCCTACCGGGTGGCCAAGCGGGCCGCGCCCAAGATGGTGCGGGCGCGCACCGGCCGGATGGTCTTCATCAGCTCGGTCTCGGGCCTGTCCGGTTCCGCCGGCCAGGTGAACTACGCGGCGAGCAAGTCCGGGCTGGTCGGGCTCGCCCGCTCGATCGCCCGCGAGCTGGGCAGCCGGAGCATCACCGCGAACGTGGTGGCACCGGGCTTCGTCGCGACGGACATGACCGCACAGCTGTCCGAGCAGCGGACGCAGGAGGTGCTGACGCAGGTGCCGCTGGGCCGGTACGCGCAGCCCGAGGAGGTCGCCGGCGTCGTGCGGTTCCTGGCGAGTGAGCAGGCGGGTTACATCACCGGGGCGGTCGTCCCGGTGGACGGCGGACTGGGGATGGGGCACTGAACATGGGGATCCTTGAGGGCAAGAAGATCCTGATCGCCGGCGTGCTGACGGAGGCGTCCATCGCCTTCTCCGCCGCGCGGATCGCGCAGGAGCAGGGCGCGACCGTCGTCCTGTCCAACTTCGGCCGGGCGTTCTCGCTGTGCCAGCGGATCGCCAAGCGGCTGCCCCAGGAGGCGCCGGTCGTCGAGCTGGACGTGACCGACACCGAGCACCTGTCGACGCTCGCCGACCGGCTGCGGGAGCACCTGGGCGGTGACGACGCGCGTCTGGACGGCGTCGTGCACTCGATCGGCTTCGCGCCGCAGGAGGCGATGGGGGAGGGGTTCCCCGAGGTCGGCTGGGAGCACGCCGCCACCGCCTTCCAGGTCTCCGCCTGGTCGCTGGCCTCGCTGACCCAGGCCTGCCGGCCGCTGTTCGGCGAGACCGCGTCCGTCGTGGGCCTGACCTTCGACGCGACGGTCGCCTGGCCGGTCTACGGCTGGATGGGTGCGGCCAAGGCCGCACTGGAGTCGACCTCCCGGTACCTGGCGCGTGAGCTCGGGCCCGAGGGCGTGCGGGTGAACCTGGTCGCCGCCGGCCCGCTGCGCACCATGGCGATGAAGTCGATCCCGGGCAGCAACCAGTTCGAGGAGGCGTGGGAGCAGCGCGCCCCGCTGGGCTGGTCGGTCACCGACACCGACCCCGCCGGCAAGGCGGTCGCCGCGCTGCTGTCGGACTGGTTCCCGGCCACCACCGGCGAGATCGTGCACGTGGACGGCGGGTTCCATGCCGTCGGCGTCTGACCTCTCCCGCCCGGCGCACCCGATGCCGGAGGGGGCGTCGATCACCCCGGCCGGGCAGCAGCCGAACGAGGAGCCCTCCCTCGCCGTGCGCAACAACGGCGGGGTGGCCCCGTCGGCGACGCCTGCGCCGGCCGGCCGCCGCGAGGCGGTGCTGGTGCTCGGCTTCGGCGGCCCGGAGGGGCACGAGGACGTGATGCCGTTCCTGGAGAACGTGACCCGCGGTCGCGGCATCCCGCGGGAGCGGCTGGAGGCCGTTGCCGAGCACTACCACCACTTCGGCGGCGTCAGCCCGATCAACGACCAGAACGAGGCGCTGATCGCGGCTCTCGAGGCCGAGTTCGAGTCGGCCGGCATCGACCTGCCGGTGTACTGGGGCAACCGCAACTGGGCGCCCTACGTCGAGGACACCTGGCGGCAGATGGCCGAGGACGGCATCCAGCACGCCTACGTGCTGGCGACCTCGGCCTACGCCTCGTTCTCCGGCTGCCGGCAGTACCACGAGGACGTCGCCCGGGCCCGGGTCGCGCTGGAGTCCGACCCGTCCGCACCGGCGGGCCCCACCGCGGAGAAGCTGCCGCACTACTTCGACACCCCGGGCTTCGTGCAGGCCAACGCCGACGCGCTGACCGCCGCGCTGGCGCAGCTGCCGGCCGACCTGCGCGACGGCGCCCGGCTGGTGGCCACCGCGCACAGCATCCCGAACGCGATGGCCGACGTCGCCGGCCCGCTGGGGCACGCCTACGAGGCCGAGCTGCAGCAGGCGGCCCAGCTCGTCGTCGACGCTGCTGCGCCGGGTCGCGGCTTCGACCTGGTGTGGCAGAGCCGCAGCGGCCCGCCGTCGGTGCCCTGGCTGGAGCCCGACGTCAACGACCACCTGCGGGCCCTGGCGGAGAACGGTGAGCGGGCCGTCGTCGTCTTCCCGGTGGGCTTCATCAGCGACCACCTCGAGGTCATCTGGGACCTGGACAACGAGGCGAAGGAGACCGCCGAGGAGCTGGGCCTCGCCTTCGCCCGCGCGGCGACGGCGGGCACTCACCAGGCGTTCGTCCGGTCGTTGCGGGAGCTGCTCGAGGAGCGCCGCGCCGGTGGCGAGCCCCGGCTGGGCACCAACTGCCCGGCGTTCTGCTGCTTCGTGCAGCGCCCCGCCCGCCCGGCGGCCACCGCGAGCTGAGCCCCGCTCCCGTCGATCATCGGCGAACGGCCGGCGCGATCGGTGTGTCGAGCAGCCCTTCGCCGATGATCGACAGGGGCTGATCAGCTCAGGGAGCAGTGGGGAGCGGGTCGGTCGATCCGGCGTCGAGGGCGTTCCGGACATGGTCGACCGCGGCCCGCATCATGCGGCCGTAGGCGTCGTCGGCCAGCACGTCGAGGAGCGATGCGGCTTCGGCCAGCTGACGCCTGGCCTCGGCCGCCGCACCGAGACGGCGGTGACAGTCGGCCAGGTTCAGGTGCAGCGACGGCAGGAACCCGCGCACCGCCAGGCCGGACGCGTGCTCCTCCGTGCGCTCGTCGGTGAGCTCCCCGGCCGCGGTCAGCGCTCGTTCGTCCCAGGTCAGCTCCTCGCGGACGTCGTCCTGCAGATCGGCGAGGTGGTGTGCGATGGCCACCCGGTGCAGCGCGTCGCCGCGGGAGCCGACCTGCGCCCACAGCGCCGTCAGCCGGGTCCGGGCCTCCGCTCGGTGGCCGGCGTGCCCCCGGCCCACCGCCTCGGTCACCGCGGCCATCGTCGGGTCCGCCGCGGGCATCACGCCGCCCGTCCGGTCGGCGCCGGGTCGAGCGTCGGCATCGCCAGCGTGGTGAACGTGCCGTCGTCGGCGGACCGCACCACCGCCGGGGCGTCCGGCCGGGTCAGCTCGAGCACGACGTCGGGGCCGACCGAGGCCCGCACCGCCGGGACCAGCGTGCTCCGCTGGAAGGCCACCGACATCGCGGCGCCGCGCACCGATGCCGGTACCGACCGGGTGGTGGTGCCCTCCTCCGCGGCGGTGAGCCCACCGATCTCCAGGCCGCGGGGGGGGGGGGGGGGGGGGGGGGGGGGGGGGGGGGGGGGGGGGGGGGGGGGGGGGGGGGGGGGGGGGGGGGGGGGGCGCGGGGGGGGGGGGGCTCG
>NZ_JBJHAI010000035.1:0-20314 GCF_054050955.1 Modestobacter sp. SYSU DS0290 | reverse complement strand
CGGGGGGGTGTGGGGGGGGGGGGGGGGGGGGGGGGGGGGGGGGGGGGGGGGGGGGGGGGGGGGGGGGGGGGGGGGGGGGGGCGGGGGGGGGCCCGGGGGGGGGGGGGGGGCCCCCGGTACAGCGGTGCGGAGTCGGTGCGAGGTCTCGAGGAGGAGGCCTTCCCGGCCGCCGAGGAGGACGGCCGGCGGGTGCTGACTCCGCGGCGGGTTGTGCGGTGGAGCACTTTTACAACGTTGTGAATGGAGATGGTGCTCACTGCAACGGGGGCTGTCAAGCACGCGCGACCTACTCGTGATGAACGCGTCCCGGGGCCGCACCCTGGTCCTGCCTGCGAGAGCGCTCTCGCACCGGCGAGGCCGGCCTGACCGCGCTAGGTCGACTCTCGCTCGACCAGCGACCAGTCGACCGCCACGTGCTGGACCGGGAGGTCCCGGTCGGCGATCCGCCGGACGAGGGTCTCGACGGCGCGGTCGGCGATGGCGCGCCGGCCCGGGTCGATCGTGGTCAGCGTCGGCTGGGAGTACTGGCCGTCGTCGGTGTTGTCGAAGCCGATGACGGCGACGTCCTCGGGCACCCGCCGCCCCGCGGCGAGCAGCGCGTGCATGGCGCCCAGGGCGAGGGTGTCGTTGAAGGCGAAGACGGCGTCGAACTCCGCACCGGAGTCCAGCAGTTGCTGGGTGGCCTCGGCACCCTGGTGCCGGTGCCACAGCTGGGCGACGCCGAGCAGGCGTTCGTCCAGGGCGACCCCGGCCTCCTCCAGCGCCTCCCGGTACCCCTGCAGGCGCAGGCCGGCGGACCCGACGACCTCGCCGGGGTGGTAGCCCACCACGGCGATCCGCCGGCGACCGCGCTCGATCAGGTACCGGGTGGCGGCCCGCGCCGCCTCGACGTTCTGGATCATCACGTGGTCGACCGACGGGTGGAACAGCCGCTCACCGAGGAGCACCAGCGGAACGCCGATCTCCAGCAGGCCGGCGTCCTCCTCCCCCATCCCCAGCGGGCTGAACAGGAGGCCGTCCACCATCCGCAGCCGGTTGCTGGACAGCAGGTCGACCTCCCGCTGCCGGTCGCGGTTGGTCTGCTCGATGAGCACGACGAGACCGCGCCGCTCGGCGGCGCGGATGACCTCGTCGGCCAGCTCGGCGAAGTACGGCAGGCGGAGCTCGGGCACGGCCAGGCTGATCGCGTCGGAACGGCCGGACCGCAGGTTGCGGGCGGAGAGGTTGGGTTGGTACCCCAGCTCCTCGATGGCGGCCCGCACGCGCTGCCGGGTGCTCGCGCGGACGTGGGGGTAGTCGTTGACCACGTTGGACACGGTCTTGAACGAGACCCCGGCCAGCCGGGCGACGTCGTGCAGGGTGGCGGCCACCGGCACCCCCTCCCCGTCGTGGACCCCCCGGTCCAGCAGCGGACACCCGTCCGGCGCCCCACCGGGAGACTGCCACAGCGGGACCACCGCGGGGCCCGCCGCCGGGCACGCAGCGCCCGCGGAGCCGGCCGGAGGGCCGGCTCCGCGACGAGGCTGGCGGAGACGGACGGGAATCGAACCCGCCTGACCGAGATGCTCGGCCACGTCGGCTTTAGAGGCCGCGGGGGCCACCAGGCACCCTGACGTCTCCACGGGTGAGCCTACGCAGTCACGGCGGGAGCGACCGGCAGCGAGGGCCTAGATTCGGGCCCATGACCGCCACCGCGATCCGGCTGACCCAGTACGCCCACGGCGGCGGGTGCGCCTGCAAGATCCCCCCGGGCGAGCTCGAGGCCGTCGTCGCGGGGCTGACCGCCACCGGCCCGGTCGACCCCGCGGCCGAGCTGGTCGTCGGGCTGGACGACGGCGACGACGCCGCCGTGGTCCGCATCCCGGGAGGCCAGGGACTGGTGCTCACCACCGACTTCTTCACCCCGGTGGTCGACGACGCGTACGACTTCGGCCGGATCGCCGCGGCCAACGCCCTCTCCGACGTCTACGCCATGGGCGGCACCCCGGTCGTGGCGGTCAACCTGCTGGGCTGGCCGCGCGACGTGCTGCCCGCCGAGCTGGCCGCGGAGGTGCTGCGCGGCGGCCTGGAGATCGCCCACCAGGCCGGCTGCCACGTCGGCGGCGGGCACTCCATCGACGACCCGGAGCCCAAGTACGGCATGGCCGTCACCGGGCTGGTCGACGCCGACCGGATCATCACCAACTCCGGCGCGGTGCCCGGGACACCGCTGTCGCTGACCAAGCCGCTGGGCGTCGGGGTGCTCAACAACCGGATGAAGGCCACCGGCCAGGTGTCGGCGGAGGCGCTCGCCTCGATGACCACGCTGAACGCCGAGGCCTCCCGCGCCGCCGTCGCGGCCGGGATCCGCGCCGGCACCGACGTCACCGGCTTCGGCCTGCTCGGCCACCTGTACAAGATGGCCCGGGCCAGCGGGGTGACGGCGGTGGTCGACGCCGCCGCCGTCCCCTACCTGGCCGGGGCGCGCACGGCGCTGGCCGAGGGCTACGTCTCCGGCGGGACCCGGCGCAACCTCGACTGGGTGCGCCCGCACGCCGACCTGTCGGCGGTGGGCGAGGACGAGGCGCTGCTGCTGGCCGACGCGCAGACCTCCGGCGGGCTGCTGCTCGGCGGTGAGGTGCTCGGTGCCCCGGTGATCGGTGAGTTCGTCGAGCAGCAGGAGTTCGCCGTCATCGTCCGCTGACGGGGGCATCGCAGATGACGACGAGCAGCGACGTCCGGGTCTGCTTCCTCGGGGACTCCTTCGTCGCCGGGGTCGGTGACCCCGAGCACCTCGGGTGGGCCGGGCGGCTGGCTGCCGGCAGCTCCGCCGCGGGGCTGGAGCTGACCAGCTACGTCCTGGGCGTGCGCGGGGAGACCAGCCGGCAGGTGCTGGACCGGTGGAGCGCGGAGTGCGCCCCGCGGCTGCCCGCCGGGGTCGACGGCCGGATCGTGGTCTCGTTCGGGGTCAACGACACCACGCTCGGCGACCGTGGCCCGCGGGTCGCCGCACCGGACTCGCTCGCCTCCCTGGGCGCCCTGCTGGACCAGGCAGCCGGCACGCCATGGGCGGCGTTCGTCGTCGGCCCGCCACCGGTCGACGACGACGCGCACAACCGGCGCACCGCCGATCTGGACGAGGGGTTCGGACAGGTCTGCGCCACGGCGGCCGTCCCCTACGTCAGCGTGCTGCCCGCACTGCTGCGCAGTCCGGTCTGGATGGCGCAGGTCGCCGCCGGCGACGGCGCCCACCCCGGTGCGTCCGGTTACGCGGAGCTGGCCGGACTGGTCCGGCCGCACTGGCAGCGCTGGCTCGGCGTCCCCGGGCGTTGAGGCGGCACGGGCATCGGGATCGCCCAGCGACATCGGCTCGGTTACGTTGCCAGACATGCTGGCTGCCTTCGTCTCCACGCCCGCCCCGGACGACCCGCTCTCGGTGCTGGAGGTGGGCGACCGGCCCGAGCCGGAGGTCCCGGAGGGCTGGACGACGGTCACGGTGCGCGCCGCCGCGCTCAACCACCACGACCTGTTCAGCCTGCGCGGCGTGGGGCTGCCGGCCGAGCGGATGCCGATGACCCTGGGCTGCGACGCCGCGGGGCTGGACGAGGACGGCAACGAGGTCGTCGTCCACGCGGTCATCTCCTCGCCCGGCTGGACCGGCGACGAGACGATGGACCCCAAGCGCTCGCTGCTGTCGGAGGTGCATCAGGGCACGCTGGCCGAGCGGGTCGCCGTGCCCCGGCGCAACCTGGTGCGCAAGCCCGCCGAGCTCTCCTTCGCCGAGGCCGCCTGCCTGCCCACCGCCTGGCTGACCGCCTACCGGATGCTCTTCGTCCGCTCCGGGCTGCGGCCGGGGCAGACCGTGCTCGTCCAGGGCGCCAGCGGCGGAGTGGCCACCGCGCTGGTCCGGCTGGGCTCCGCCGCCGGCTACCGGATGTGGGTGACCGGCCGCAGCGAGGAGAAGCGCGCCGCGGCGCTGGCGCTCGGCGCCGACCAGGCGTTCGAGACCGGCGCCCGGCTGCCCGAGCGGGTGGACGGCGTGATGGAGACCGTCGGTGAGGCCACCTGGAGCCACAGCATCAAGTCGCTGAAGCCCGGCGGCGTCGTGGTGACCTGCGGGGCGACCACCGGGTTCAACCCCGGCGCAGAGCTGAACCGGGTGTTCTTCACCCAGCTGTCGGTGATCGGCTCCACGATGGGCACCCGCGAGGAGCTCGACGACCTGATCGAGATGTGCCGGGTCACCGGCGTGCGCCCGGCCATCGACGTCGAGCTGCCGCTGACCGAGGCGCGCGAGGGCTTCGCGCGGATGCTCGAGGGGCGCACGAACGGGAAGATCGTCTTCACCGTCTGACCGGTCAGGCCCGGGTGGCGAGCCGCTTGTCGATCTTGGCGGCCAGGACCGGCCGGTCCTTCTCCGCGAGGAACGGCAGCACCGGTGCCAGCTCGGGCAGCCGGGCCTTCTCGGTCATCACGATCCGGAAGGCCGCCTCCACGGTGATCCCGTGGTCGGGGCGCTCCACCACCTCGACCGCGTCGTCGGCGCCGACGTCACCGGTCTGCAGCACCCGCAGGTAGGCACCTGTCGCGCCGTGCGCGGCGAAGCGCTTCACCAGGTCCGGCACGCCCCAGAACCGTGCGAAGTTGGCGCACGGGGTGCGCCAGGCGGTCACCTGGAACCGCGCGGTCCCGGCCTGCCACTGCTCACCGATCACGGCGTTGCGCAGGTCGAGCCCGGAGGTGCGCAGGTTCTCCCCGAACCGGCCGGGCGGCAGGTCCCGGTCCAGCTCCGCCGCCCACCAGTCGGCGTCGTCCTGGGCGTAGGCGTAGACCGCCTGCCCCTCCCCGCCGTGGTGCTTCTTGTTGACCTGCACGTCGCCGTCCAGGCCGAGCGGGTGGACGGCGACCCGGCCGGGCACCGGGTGCTTGTCGATGCCCGAGCGGTTGGGGCGCTTGTCCGGCAGCGGGAGCAGGTCGGCGCCGGAGACGCAGACCGCGAGCAGCCGGCCGGTGCTCACTTCTTCGTGCTGGTGGGCTCGGCGGTGGAGAGCGCGGCGACGAAGGCCTCCTGGGGGACCTCGACGCGGCCGACCATCTTCATCCGCTTCTTGCCCTCCTTCTGCTTCTCCAGCAGCTTCCGCTTGCGGGTGATGTCACCGCCGTAGCACTTGGCGAGGACGTCCTTGCGGATGGCGCGCACCGTCTCGCGGGCGATGACCCGGGAGCCGACGGCGGCCTGGATCGGCACCTCGAACTGCTGGCGCGGGATGAGCTCACGCAGCTTGCCGGCCATCAGCACGCCGTAGCTGTAGGCCTTGTCGGCGTGCACGATCGCGGAGAAGGCGTCGACGGCCTCGCCCTGCAGCAGGATGTCGACCTTGACCAGCTTCGACTCCTGCTCCCCGGCCTCGGCGTAGTCCAGCGAGGCGTAGCCGCGGGTGCGGGACTTCAGCGCGTCGAAGAAGTCGAAGATGATCTCGCCCAGCGGCAGGGTGTACCGCAGCTCGACCCGGGTCTCGGAGAGGTAGTCCATGCCGGTCAGCGACCCGCGCCGGCTCTGGCACAGCTCCATGATCGCCCCCGTGTAGTCGCTGGGGGCGATGATCGTGGCGTTGACGATCGGCTCGTAGACCTTGTCGATCTTGCCGCTGGGCCAGTCGCTGGGGTTGGTGACGACGACCTCCGAGCGGTCCTCCATCACCACCCGGTAGACGACGTTGGGCGCGGTGGAGATCAGGCTGATCCCGGCCTCGCGCTCCAGCCGCTCGCGGACGATCTCCAGGTGCAGCAGGCCCAGGAAGCCGACCCGGAAGCCGAAGCCCAGGGCCGCGGAGGTCTCCGGCTCGTAGACCAGCGCCGCGTCGTTGAGCAGCAGCTTGTCCAGGGACTCGCGCAGCAGCTGGTACTCGCTGCCGTCGATCGGGTAGAGGCCGGAGTAGACCATCGGCTTCGGGTCGCTGTAGCCACCGATCGGCTCAGCGGCCGGCTTGTGCTGCAGGGTGACGGTGTCACCGACGCGGGACTGGCGGACGTCCTTCACCCCGGTGATGAAGTAGCCGACCTCGCCCACCCCCAGGCCCTCGACGGGCTTCGGTTCGGGCGAGATGACGCCGATCTCCAGCAGCTCGTGGACCGCGCCGGTGGACATCATCTTGATCCGCTCGCGGCCGCTGATCCGGCCGTCGACGACGCGGACGTAGGTGATCACGCCGCGGTAGATGTCGTAGACCGAGTCGAAGATCATCGCGCGGGCCGGGGCGTCGGCGTCCCCGACCGGGGCCGGGATCTTCTCCACGATCGCGTCGAGCAGCTCGGCGACGCCCTCGCCGGTCTTGCCGCTGACCCGCAGCACGTCGCCGGGATCGCAGCCGATGATGCCGGCGATCTCCGCGGCGAACTTCTCCGGCTGCGCCGCAGGAAGGTCGATCTTGTTGAGCACCGGGATGATCGCGAGGTCGTTCTCCAGCGCCAGGTACAGGTTCGCCAGCGTCTGCGCCTCGATCCCCTGCGCGGCGTCGACCAGCAGCACCGCACCTTCACACGCGGCCAGCGACCGGGACACCTCGTAGGTGAAGTCCACGTGGCCGGGGGTGTCGATCATGTCGAGCACGTACTCGTCGCCGGCGGCGGCACCGGTGCGCGGGGTCCACGGCAGGCGCACGTTCTGCGCCTTGATGGTGATGCCGCGTTCGCGCTCGATGTCCATCCGGTCGAGGTACTGGGCGCGCATCTGCCGCGCCTCGATGATCCCGGTCACCTCGAGCATCCGGTCGGCCAGCGTCGACTTGCCGTGGTCGATGTGGGCGATGATGCAGAAGTTCCGGATCCGGGCGGGATCGGTGGCAGCAGGAGTCGTCACAGTGCCGCCATCGTCCCACGTCCACGCTCCGGGTAGAGCGATTGCCCGAGCGGACACCGTCACCCACGACGCCCCGGTCCGGTGGGCCGGGTCCACGGGTGATCGCGGGTTGGGGTCGCTGCGGGCGAGCTGGTACCTTGTGAGGCCGGTCCGCAGTGCGCTGTGCTGCGCCGCGGACGCACTGTCAGAAGTACACCTCCCTGCGAGACATCCGAGGCTCACGCGTGGCGAACATCAAGTCCCAGATCAAGCGGATCAAGACCAACGAGATCGCGCGTCAGCGCAACGTCGCGGTCAAGTCCGCCCTGAAGACGCAGGTGCGGCGCTTCCGCGCGGCCGCCGACGCCGGGGACAAGGAAGCGGCGACGACCGCCCTCCAGATCGCCAGCAAGGCACTGGACAAGGCCGCCAGCAAGGGCATCATCCACAAGAACCAGGCCGCCAACCGCAAGTCGGCGCTGGCCAAGAAGGTCGCTTCGCTCTGAGCCACCGCGGCGGCGCCTGCGCCGCTGGTCGTCGGGCCCCCTCTCCCCTGCGGGAGAGGGGGCCCGACGCGTTGCCGGCGGGAGCCGGTTCAGCGGCCGGCGGGAGCCGGTTCAGCGGCCGGCGGGAGCCGGTTCAGCGGCCGGCGTGCGCCCGACCGCCGGCGGCACGGATGGCCACCATCCGGCGCACCGCCCGCTCCAGCGCGTAGTCGGCGCTCGCGGCCGCGCCCTTGACGTCGGCGTTGAGCTCGGCGGCCACGCCGATCGCCTGCTGGAGCGCGTCGATGCTCCACCCCCGCGCCTGGCTCTGCGCCTTCTTCACCTTCCACGGCGGGAGCTTCAGCTGCCGGGCCAGCTCACCGATGTTGCTGGTGTTCAGCGACGCGACGCGGGCCGCGGTGCGCACCCCGTCGGCGAGGGCGTCGGCGATGAGCACGTGCGCCACCCCCCGGTCCAGCGCCCACCGCAGCATCTCCACCGAGCCGGCGGTGTCCCCGACCAGCACCCGCTCGGCGACGGTGAACCCGGTGACCTCCGCCTGGCCCCGGTGGAAGCGGGCGACGTCGTCGGCGTCGACGTTGCCGCCGAAGTCCGACACCAGCTGGCTGGCCGCGGCCGACAGCTGCCGCAGGTCATTGCCGACCGCGTCGAGCAGAGCGGTGACCGCGTCGGGGGTGATCCGGCCACCGGCGTGGCGGACCTCGTTGCGCACGAAGGCGACCCGCTCCCCCGCCGAGCTGATCTTCGGGCACTCGTCGACCGCCGCCCCGGCGGCCTTGTAGGCCTTCAGCAGGGCCTCGTTGCGCTTCCCGCCACCGTGCACGAGCACCAGGGTCAGCTCGGGGTCGGGGTCCTTGAGGTAGCCGGTGAGACTGTCGGCGAGTGCGGCCGCCGCCTCGTGCACGCCGAGGACCACGACCAGCCGGTGCCCGCCGAACAGCGACGGGGACAGCACGTCGGTCAGGTGCCCGAGCGGCAGGCCGCCGGCGACCAGCTCGTGCTCCTCGACGTCGGGGTGCCGGTCGCGGACCGCCGTGCGCACGGCGGAGACGGCGCGGGCCCGCAGCAGCTCCTCCTCCCCGACCACGAGCCGCAGCCGGGACGTCGGAGCAGGGGGTGCGGCAGCCACGGGGCCATGCTGCCACGCACCTCCGACACCGCCGGGCTGCCGTCCACCGGCGTGGACCGGTCGCCCCCGGCAGCGGATCGGGCGCCGCCGGTGCGCCGGCCCCGCGCAGCACCGCATCCGGCCCGCGCACCGCGACGCCCCACTCCCCCGCCCGGCCGACGACCGCGACGTCGCCGTCCCGGTCGGTGCGGTGCACCCGCATCCGGGCGTCGGCCAGGGCGGTGAGCAACCGCGCCGCGGGGTGCCCGTAGGTGTTGCCGGCGCCGACGGAGATCAGCGCCACCCGGGCCCGGCTCGCGGCCACGAAGGCCGGGTCGACGTCACCGCTGCCGTGGTGCGGCACCTTGAGCACGTCGGCGGTCAGGTCGACCCCGGACCTGCGCAGCCGGGCTTCGGCCTCCTCGCCGACGTCGCCGGTGAGCAGCACCCGCAGTCCCCGGTGCTCCGCGCGCAGGACCAGGGAGAGGTGGTTGGCGTCGGCGCCCGGGGTGGCCTCGGCCGGATCGGGGGCCAGCGCGTCGAAGACCGCCCCGCCCGACGTCCGCCGCTCACCGGGCCGCAGCTCGACGTGCCGCCCGCCCACCTCCCCCAGCAGCGCGAGGACCGCGGGCAGCCGGTCCTCGTCCGGAGCCAGCGTCCCGGTGACCACCTCACCCACCTCGCGGCCGGTGAGCGCCCCGGGCAGGCCGGCGACGTGGTCGGCGTCCAGGTGCGAGAGCAGCACCAGCGGCAGCCGGTCGATGCCGAGCCGGTCCAGGCACCCGTCGACCAGGGCGGCATCGGGCCCCGCGTCGACCAGGACGCCCTCCCCCGGCGCCGTCGGGAACACGAGCGCATCGCCCTGCCCGACGTCGCAGGCGACCACCACCGTGTCCGGCAGCGGCCAGCCCCGCCCGGCCTGCCGGAGCGGCCAGCCCACGAGCACCACCCCCAGCAGCGCGGCGAGGGCGAGGGCCCGCAGCCGCGGCCACCGGACGAGCGCCCAGCAGGTCCCCCCGAGCACCAGCGCCAGCGTGAGCGCGCCGGTCCGCCCGGCCGGCCAGGGGGTGGTGCCGTCGGGGACGGCGGCTGCGGTCCGGGCGACCAGGACCAGCCAGCGCACCGGCCACCCGGCCAGCCAGACCAGCGCGTCGGCCCCTGCCCCGGTCACCGGGGAGACCAGGGCGGCCAGCAGCCCGAGCACGGTCGCCGGCGCGACCACCGGAGCGGCGAGGAGGTTGGCCGGCAGCGACACCAGGCTCACCGCCCCCGACAGCGCCGCGACCAGCGGGGCGGTCGCCACCCCGGCCGCTGCGCTCACCGCCACCGCGTCGGCCACCGGCCGGGGCACCCGGTGCGCCCGCAACCGGCGGGACCAGCCGGGCGCCAGCAACACGATCGCGGCGGTCGCGGTGACCGACAGGCCGAACCCGGGGTCACGGGCCAGCCCGGGGTCGACCAGCAGCAGCACGACCACGCTCGCCGCGAGGGCCGGGACGGCGACGCGGCTGCGCCCCGAGGCGAGGGCGAGCAGCGCCACCGCACCCATCGCCGCGGCCCGCAGCACGCTCGGCTCCGGCCGGGCGAGCACCACGAACCCGGTGATCGCCAGGGCGCCGACGAGCGCCTGCAGCCGCCGGTCGCTGCCGCGGGCCCGGAGCGGGGCGAGCACCAGCCCCACCGCGATCGCCACGTTCGCCCCGGAGACCGCCAGCAGGTGGGCGAGCCCGGACCGGCGGAACTCCGCGACGAGCACCGGGTCGAGGCCGGAGGTGTCGCCGACGACCAGCCCCGGCAGCAGCCCGGCGGCGGGGTCGGGCAGCGTGCGGTCCGCCGCCGCGGACAGCCCCGAGCGCAGCGACCCCGCCGCCGACTGCACGACTCCCACCCCACCCACCGGCCGGGGCGGGGAGCGCGCCGACAGGACCGCCACGACGTCGTCGGTCGGCCCGGCCGGGCGGAGTGCAGCCCGCACCGCCACCGCCTGGCCGGGAAGCAGGCCCCGCCACTCCTCGGCGGGGCCGAACAGCAGCACCCGGTCCCCGTCGGCCGGGCGGCCGTCGACCTCGCTGACCCGGCCGGTCACCAGCACCCGCTCGGGGCCGCCGGCCAGCGGCCGGGGGTCGGTGCTCAGCCGGAGGACCACCGGGAGGACGGCACCGTGCACGGCCGGCCCGACCAGGGGCGAGTCGGCCCGGGTCAGCCCCCGGGTACCCGCCAGGGCGCCGGTCACGGTCACCGCGGCCAGGCACCCGGCCACCACCAGTGCGGCGCCGGCACGAGGGACGCGGTGCCGGGCGAGCAGGACCGCCGCGCCCGCGCCGGCGCCGCCCGCCGCGGTGAGGAGCAGCCCCGGGGCGAGGTGCGGCGCGGCGAGCGTCAGCAGCCAGACCGTGGCCGCCGCGGGCACCAGCCGCAGGTCCAGCCAGCGCCAGCGGCCGGCCGCCCGCGCCCGGCGCACCGGCACCCCACGTCGCTCGCTGGTGCGGCGTCCGGATGGCACGTCAGACCGTCACCCGGTCGACGAGATCGGCGAAGATCGCCGGTCCGATGCCGCTGACGTCGTCCAGCTGCTCGACGTTGGTGAAGGGGCCGTGGGTGCCGCGGTGGTCCACGATCCGCTGGGCGAGCACCGGGCCGATGCCCGGCAGCGCGTCCAGCTCGGCCACCGTCGCCCGGTTCAGGTCCAGGAGCCCTCCGGCCGGTCCGCCACCGCGTGCCTCCGCCGGAGCCGCCACCGCACCCGGCAGCCCCACGGCCAGCTGCTCGCCGTCGACGAGCACCGCAGCCGCGTTGACCGACGCCGGGTCGGCCTCCGGGAGCAGTCCGCCCGCAGCGGCCAGGGCGTCCGCGACCCGGGAGCCCGCCGGCAGGGTCACCAGCCCGGGTGTGGCCACCTGACCGATCACGGAGACGACCACCGGCGCGTCGGTGGATGGATCCGTGTTCCCGGGCGCCACTGCAGGGGTGGCCACGGGCTGGTCGTCGGGCGCCGTCGAGCTGGACCCGGCGGGCACCTGCTCCACCACCGGCCGGTCGGCCCACGTCCAGCCGACCACCACCGCGGCGGCGAGGACGGCGACCGCCCACAGCGTCCAGGCACCCGGACGCCCGGGACTCACCCGCGCGGCCGGGCCCGGCGCCCGGTGCCGTCCCAGCCCGGCGGGCAGCCCCGGCTCGTCCACCGGCCCGTCCGCCGGCCCGTCGAGCGGTGTCGTCAGCACGTCGTCCGGCTCCCGGTCGTCGGAGCCCGCCGGCCGGTCGTCGTCCTCGTCGGGCACCCAGCCGCTGTGCTGCCCCTCCGCCAGCAGCGCCCGCAACCGGGCACGGATGACGTCGTCGTCGCTGCGACGGGGCGAGGAGCGCACGCCGCGGACGTTAGGGACACCGCGCCGCCCCGGGCACCGCCTCCGGTCAGGCTGTGGACGGACGCCCCGGCTGTGGACGGCCGTGAGCGCCCTGCCCCGACGTGACGCGACCGTGGGCCGGTGCTGTCTGCCCGCGGACCCCGGCTCCGCTCACTCCTCGCCGTGCACCGTCGGGTCGACGACCACCCCGACCGCGCCCGGCCCGACGTGGGCGCCGACCGCGGCCCCGAGCTCGCTGACGTGCAGCTCCCGGAGCCCTGGCAGCCGGGCGCGCAACTGCTCGGCGAGCCGGTCCGCCCGCTCGGGGGCGGCGAGGTGGTGCACGGCAGCGGAGACCGGGCGGTCCCCGGCGGCCTCGGCGGCGCGCTGCACCAGCCGGCTGATCGCGCGGGCGGACGTGCGCACCTTCTCCAGCGGGACGACCCGGCCCTCGGTCACGTGCAGCACCGGCTTCACCGCCAGCGCCGTGCCCAGCCACGCGGCCGCCGACCCGATCCGGCCGCCGCGGCGCAGGTGCTCGAGGGTGTCGACGACGAAGAAGGTGCGACTGGCCGCCGCGGTCTCCCGGGCCGCATCCGCGACCTGCTCCGCGCTGCCACCGGCCGCCGCCGCCCGCGCAGCGGCGAGCACCGCGAACCCGGTCCCCATGGCAGCGGAGCGGGAGTCCAGCACCGTGACCAGGTGCTCGCCCACCTGCCCGGCCGCCACGCGGGCGGCGTCCCAGGTGCCGGAGAGCTCGCCGGACAGGTGCACCGAGACGACCCGCTCGGCGCCCCCGGCGAGCAGCCGGCGATAGGTGGCCACGAAGTCACCGGGGGTCGGGCGGGAGGTCGTGACGTGCCCGCCGCGGACGGCGAGCGCGCGGGCCACCTCGGCGCTGGTGACGTCGCTGCCCTCGCGGCCGGACCGGCCGGCGAGCACCACGTACAGCGGCACGACCTCGATGCCCAGCTCGGCGACGACCTCCGCCGGCAGGTAGGCCGTGGAGTCGGTGACCACGGCGACGGACATGCGCGGAGGCTAACCGGCGCCGCGCCGGGCGTGCCCACCCACAGGTCGCGCGAGCGCGGACGGCTCAACCGCCGGCGTCGGCGTCCTGCGTCGGCGCCCCCTCCTCGGGGGTCGCACCGGCGGCCGGCACCGGGGCGTCGGGCACGTCCGACCCGGACCTCCCGCGGTCCCGGTGGACGCCCGGTCCGCCCTCGACCGGAACCGGCGTGGGCACCGCGGAGTTGTGCCGCATCAGCCGCCAGCCCGACGCCTGGAACGACAGCTCGCTCCAGTGACAGTTGCCCAGCGGCCCGAAGATCCGCCGGTGCTCCGGGCCGAGGTCCAGCAGCGCCTCGAGCAGCCGCCCGGCGGTGCCCCCGTGGGTCACCAGCACCGCCGTCTCCGCCGGGGGCAGGCCGGCCACCGCCGCCAGCGCCCGGGCAGCGACGTCGGCCTGCAGCTCGCCGCCGCGGTCGGGCACCGGACGTCCGGCGACCCACTCGGCGTACTGCTCGGGCAGCTGCTCGGCGACCTCCGCGCGGGTCAGCCCCTCCCAACTGCCCAGGCCGTGCTCACGCAGCCGGGCGTCGACCTGCACGGGCAGGCCCAGCAGCGGCGCGAGCGCCTGCGCGGTGTCCCGCGCGCGCTGCAGGTCGCTGGAGACCAGCACGGTGGTGGCCGGGTCCAGGCCAGCCGCCAGCACCGGTGCGGTGCGCGCGGCCTGGGCCCGGCCCTCGGCGTCCAGCGGCGGGTCGAGCTGCCCCTGGAAGCGCCCGCTGGCGTTCCACGCGGTGCGGCCGTGCCGCCAGACCAGCAGCCGGCGGACCGGCGGGGTGCCGGCAGCGCTCACCGGTCGGTCGCGTCCGACCCGGCGTCCTCGGGCGACTTGTCGGCGGTCTCGGGGGCCGCCTCGACGTCGGGCGCAGCCGGCGCCTGGTCGGCGGGCGGTGCGGACCGGTCGACGAAGGGGATCACCGGGCAGTCCTTCCACAGCCGCTCGAGGGCGTAGTAGGCGCGCTCCTCGGCGTGCTGGACGTGGACGACCACGTCGACGAAGTCGAGCAGCACCCAGCGGGACTCCGCGACGCCCTCACGACGGACGGGCTTCACCCCGTGGTCGCGCAGCCGCTCCTCGACCGCGTCGACGATGGACTGCACCTGGCGCTCGTTGGGGGCCGCCGCCAGGACGAAGGCGTCGGTGATGGCGAGCCGGTCGCTGACATCGACGATCGAGACGTCGGTGGCGAGCTTGTCCGCGGCGGCCTGCGCGGCGATCAGCGCGGTCTCTCGGGCCTCGGCCGAGGCGGTCATCGGGGCATCTCCTGCAGATCGGGGGACGAGGTGTCCCCGGGGGCTGGGTCGTCGGGCAGTGTCGGTTCGGCGGGCTCGGGCGCGTACCGGCCCGCGGCGGGGCGCCCGACGGCGGGGCGTCCGGCGCGCTCGGCGCGGTAGAGGCCGCGCTTCTCGATGTACTGGACCACGCCGTCGGGCACCAGGTACCAGACCGGCCGGCCGCGCCGGACCCGCTCGCGGCAGTCGGTGGAGCTGATCGCCAGCGCGGGCACCTCGACGAGGCTCACCGCACCCGCCGGCAGGTCGGCGTCACCGAGCTGGTAACCCGGCCGGGTCACGCCGACGAAGTGCGCCAGGTCGAACAGCTTGTCGGTGTCGCGCCAGCCGACGATCTGGGCCAGCGCGTCAGCGCCGGTGATGAAGAACAGCTCGCTGTCCGGGTGCTCGCGGTGCAGGTCGTGCAGGGTGTCGATGGTGTACGTCGGTCCGCCGCGGTCGACGTCGACCCGGCTGACCGAGAAGCGCGGGTTGGAAGCGGTGGCGATCACCGTCATGAGGTAGCGGTCCTCGGCGGGGCTGACCCCGCGCTCGGACTTCTGCCAGGGCTGGCCGGTCGGGACGAAGACGACCTCGTCGAGCCCGAACAGCTCGGCCACCTCACTGGCGGCCACCAGGTGCCCGTGGTGGATGGGGTCGAACGTGCCACCCATCACCCCGAGTCGACGCGCTGCCACCGACCGAGCCTAGCCCGGCACCCCCGGATCCGGTCGGCCGACCACCGGAACCCGGTGGCGCGACGGCCGGGGGCGGACGGCCGCCGTCGCGGACCCGGGGACCGGCGCCCCCGTGCCGCCGGTCCCCTATGGGGACGTCCCGGGTACCCGCGGCAGCCGCCCGCCGCTGCACACCCTGACACATGTGGACGGTGTTGTCTCGCTTGCCGCGGCCCCAGGCGGTGCCGGGGAGGTCAGCGGACGTGGCCGCTGCCGGTCACCACGTAGGTGGTCGACGTCAGCTCCGGCAGGCCCAGCGGACCGCGGGCGTGCAGCTTCTGGGTGGAGATGCCGATCTCGGCACCGAACCCGAACTCACCCCCGTCGGTGAACCGGGTCGAGGCGTTGACCAGCACCGCGGCGGCGTCCACCCCGGCGGTGAAGGTGGCGATCGCCGAGGCGGAGTCGGCGACGATCGCCTCGGAGTGCCCGCTCCCCCACTGCGCGATGTGGTCCAGGGCCTGGGGCAGGTCGTCGACCACCCGGACCGCCATGTCCAGCGACAGGTACTCGGTGGCCCAGTCCTCGTCGGTGGCCGGCACGACGGCGTCGTGCGCCTGCTGCGCGGTGTCGTCACCGTGCAGCGTCACGCCGGCCTCGGCCAGCGCAGCGAGCAGCCGCGGCAGGAAGGCGACGTCGCGGTGCACCAGCAGCGTCTCCGCGGAGTTGCACACGCTGACCCGGGACGTCTTGGCGTTCAGCACGATCGCCTCCGCCGTCGCCGGGTCGGCCGAGGCGTCGACGTAGACGTGGCAGTTGCCGACGCCGGTCTCGATGACCGGCACGACGGCCTCCCGCACCACCCGCTGGATCAGCGACGCACCGCCGCGGGGGATGACGACGTCGACCAGCCCGCGGGCGGCCAGCAGCTCGCCCACCGAGGCCCGGTCGGCCGGCAGCAGGGCGATCGAACCGGCGGGCAGGCCGGCCTTCTCGGCGGCCTCGGTGAGCACGGCCACCAGCGCGGTGTTGGTGCGGTGCGCCGACGCCGACCCGCGCAGCAGCGCCGCGTTGCCGCTCTTCAGGCAGAGCCCCGCGGCGTCGACGGTCACGTTGGGCCGGGCCTCGTAGACGATGCCCACCACCCCGAGCGGCACCCGTACCTGACGCAGCTGCAGCCCGTTGGCCAGCGTGGAGCCGCGGACGACGTCGCCCACCGGGTCGGGCAGCGCGATCAGCTGACGCAGCGCGTCGGCGACCGCCGTCACGCGTGGGAGGTCGAGCCGCAGCCGGTCCAGCACCGAGGCCGGGGTGCCGTCCGCGGCAGCCGCCTCGACGTCGGCGGCGTTGGCGGCGAGCACCTCGTCGGCGCGCTCGACCAGGGCCTCGGCCATGGCGGCAAGCGCGGCGTCCTTGGTCTCGGTGGGCAGGGTGCGCAGCACGCGGGCGGCCTCGCGGGCACGCGCCGCGGCGGCGCCGATCAGCGGGAAGTCGGCGGCGGACACGTGACGAGGTTACGCGGCGCCACCGGCGTCCGAGCTCACCTCACGTGCTCCTGGCTCACGGTGCACGGTGAGCTAGGAGCACGCACGATCAGCTCTCCTGATCCCGGGCGGCGTGCCGGGCGAGGCGGGAGCGCAGGTTGCTGCGCACCGCCGGCCACTCGCCGTCGGTGATGGAGAAGACCACCGTGTCCCGCAACGACCCGTCGGGCTGGCGGCGGTGGTTGCGCAGCACGCCGTCCTGCTTGGCTCCGAGCGCGGCGATCGCCGTCCGGGACTGCCGGTTGTGCCAGTGGGTGCGGAACTCCACGGCCACGCAGCCGAGCACCTCGAACGCATACTGCAGGAGCAGCAGCTTGCTCTCGGTGTTCACCCCGGAGCGCTGAGCCGACGCCCGGGTCCAGGTGAAGCCGATCTCCAGCCGGGGGGTGGCCCGGTCGACGTTGCAGTACGTCGTGACACCGAGCGCGTCCCCGGTGCCCCGGCGGCGCACGACGAAGGGCAGCATCGTGCCCGCCTGCTGGGCGGCGAGCTTGGCCGCGACGTCGTCGGCCATCGTCTCGGGGCTGGGCACCGAGGTGTACCAGAGCTCCCACAGCCGCCCGTCGGCCGCCGCGACCGCCAGGTCCGGGGTGTCGGCCAGGGACAGCGGCGCCAGCGTCACCGTGGCGCCGGTCAGCGTCACCGGCTCCCAAGCGGCGCTCACCTCAGGCCCGCAGTGCGCGCATGGCCCGCTTGCGGGCCTCACCGGTCAGCCGGTCGACGAACAGCTTCCCGTCCAGGTGGTCGACCTCGTGCTGCAGGCACCGCGCCATCAGGCCGCTGCCCGCCAGCCGCAGCGGCTCCCCGTGCACGTCGAACCCCTCGGCGACGCAGTGCATCGACCGCACGGTGGGTGCGTAGAGCCCGGGGATGGACAGGCAGCCCTCGTCGTCGTCCTGCGTCTCCTCCGACCGCTCGGTGATCACCGGGTTCACCAGGTGCCCGATCACGCCGTCGACGTTGTAGGAGAAGACCCGCAGGCCGACCCCGATCTGGGTTGCGGCGACACCGGCGCGGCCGGGGTGGTCGACGGTCTCCTCCAGGTCGCGGACGAGCGCGGCCAGGTCCTTGTCGAAGACGCGGATCGGGTCGGCCGGGGTGCGCAGCACCGGGTCGCCGATCTCGCGGATGGGTCGGACGGTCACGACGGGCAGTCTCTCAGGCCGGGGACGGGCGCCCGACGAGCACCATCTCGTCGCGGTGCACGACCTCGCGGCGGTGCTCCGGGTCGAGGTCGCCGGTCTTGCGGCCCAGCAGGTCGGGCAGCTCGCGGGCGTCGTAGGCCACCAGGCCCCGGGCGACGACGACGCCGTCCGGGCCGACGAGCTCGACCGGGTCGTCGGCGAGGAACTCCCCGGTCACCCCGGTGATGCCGGCCGCCAGCAACGAGGCGTGCCGCTCCCGGACGGCGCGCACCGCGCCCTCGTCGAGCAGCAGCCGCCCGCGCGGGCGGCTCGCGTACCGCAGCCAGAACTGCCGGGCCGAGGGACGCCGGCCGCTGGGCGCGAACAGGGTGCCCACCCGCTCCCCCGCCAGCGCCGCGGCCGCCTGCGGCGTGGAGGTGACGACGACGGGCACGCCGGCGCCGGAGGCGATGAACGCCGCCTCGACCTTGGTGGCCATGCCGCCGGTGCCGACGCCGTTGCGGCTGGCCGACCCGAGCGTGACCGCGGCCAGGTCCTCCCGGCCGTGGACGGTGTCGACCAGCTGGGCCGGGCCGGTCCGCGGGTCGCCGTCGTAGACGCCGTCGACGTCGGAGAGCAGCACCAGCGCGTCCGCGACCGCCAGGTGCGCCACCAGCGCGGCGAGCCGGTCGTTGTCGCCGAACCGGATCTCCTCGGTGGCGACGGTGTCGTTCTCGTTGACCACCGGCAGGACCCCGAGGGCGAGCAGCCGTTCGACGGTCTGCCGGGCGTTGCGGTAGTGGCTGCGCCGGGTGAGGTCGTCGGCGGTGAGCAGCACCTGCCCGACCGTCACCCCGTGCGCGGCGAACGCATCGGCGTAGGTCTGCACCAGGCGCAGCTGCCCGACGCTGGCCGCGGCCTGGGCGGTGGCCAGGTCACGGGGACGGCTGTCCAGCCCGAGCGGGGCCAGGCCCGCCGCGATCGCTCCGGAGGAGACGAGCACGACCTCCCGGCCGGCCGCGCGGAGCGCACCGAGCACGTCGACCAGCGCACGCAGCCGGTCCTCGTCGAGCCCGCCGGGCAGCGTGGTCAGCGACGAGGACCCGACCTTCACGACCACCCGCTGCGCGCCGGCGATCTCCGCCCGCACGCTCACCGCTCCCGGTCGCCCTCGAGGAGCTCCTGGTCGAAGGAGCCGTCGGCGTCGGCCAGCTCGTAGGGCAGCCGCCGGGCCTTCTTGGCCGCCAGCCGCTCGTCGGCCGACAGCCGGGTGTTGGTCTCCAGCCGGGTGTCGGTGCCGCGGCCGCCGAGCCCGGCGGTCTCCTCGATGCTGAGCGTGCCGGCCGGCAGGGTCGGCTCCCAGTCGAAGGTGACGTCGCCGACGGTGACGGCGTCGCCGGGGACGGCGCCGACCTTGGCCAGCTCCTCCTCCACGCCCAGCCGGTTGAGCCGGTCGGCGAGGTACCCGACGGCCTCGTCGTTGCTGAAGTCGGTCTGCCGGACCCACCGCTCGGGGCGGACGCCGCGGACCAGCCAGCCGTCGGTGCGCGGGTCGGGCTCGACGGTGAACCCGCCGTCGTCGACCGCGCGCGGGGTGAGGGTGATCGGCGCCGGCGGCAGCTCGGGCAGCGAGGCCCGGTGCTCCTCGACGGCGGCGGCCAGCGCGAAGCCGAGCTCGGCCAGGCCCTCGCCGGTGGCCGCGCTGATCGGGAAGACCGTCAGCCCGCGCTCCTCGAGCGAGGTGCGGACCAGGTCGACGAGCTCCCGCGCGTCCGGGACGTCGATCTTGTTGAGCACGGCGATCCGCAGCCGGCCCACCAGGTCCAGCTCCTCCCCGCCGTACTCGCGCAGCTCGTGCTCGAGCGCCTCGATGTCGGTCTCCGGCTCGCGCCCGGGCTCCATCGTGGCCATGTCGATGACGTGCACCAGCACCGCGCAGCGCTCGACGTGCCGGAGGAACTCCAGGCCCAGGCCCTTGCCGACCGAGGCACCCGGGATGAGCCCGGGGACGTCGGCCATCGTGTAGGTCGTGTCGCCGGAGCGAACCACGCCCAGCTGCGGGACGAGCGTGGTGAACGGGTAGTCGGCGATCTTCGGCCGTGCGGCGGACATCGCGGCCACCAGCGAGGACTTGCCCGCCGAGGGGTAACCCACCAGGCCGACGTCGGCGATGCTCTTGAGCTCCAGAACGGCGTCCACGGCCTCGCCCGGCTCACCGAGGAGGGCGAAGCCGGGGGCCTTGCGGCGCGCGTTGGCCAGCGCGGCGTTGCCGAGCCCGCCCTTGCCACCGCGGGCCAGCACGAAGCGGGCACCGGCGCCGACCAGGTCGGCCACGACCTCCCCGCCGACGGTCACCACGGTGCCGGACGGCACGCGGAGCACCAGGTCCTCGCCGCGTCCACCGTTGCGGTAGTTGCCGGCGGCCTGCTTGCCGTTGCCGGCCTTCTGGTGCGGGTGGTGGTGGAAGTCCAGCAGGGTGTGCACGCTCGGGTCGACCTCGACGACGACGTCGCCGCCGTCGCCACCGTTCCCCCCGTCGGGCCCACCCAGGGGCTTGAACTTCTCGCGGTGCACGGAGCTGACCCCGTTGGCACCCTTGCCCGCGGCCACGTGGACCGTCACGCGGTCGACGAAAGCGGCCATGATCGCCGCCTCTCTGCCTGAAGGACCCCGTGCCACTCAGCCCTCGTGCCTCGGGCCGAGCCTCCGAACGGGGCCGATGTGGGAACGGGGGGGGGGGGGGGGGGGGGGGGGGGGGGGCCGGGGGGGGGGGGGGGGGGGGGGGGGGGGGGGGGGGGGGCGGGGGGGGGGGGCGGGGCGGGCGGGGGGCGCGCGGTTCTGATCCGGCTGT
>NZ_JBJHAI010000034.1:0-20812 GCF_054050955.1 Modestobacter sp. SYSU DS0290 | reverse complement strand
GTTGCTCCTGGCTCACGGTGCGCGGTGAGCCAGGAGCAACCACCGCGAGCCAGGACGGCGGGGGCGGCCCCGGTGTCTCAGCCCTGGCTCGCCGGGGACCCGCACCCGCCCGAGCGCTGTGCGCTGGGTGCTCGTTGCGCCGGGGAGATGGGCACCAGGCGCACATCGCCCGGCACCCCGGGCACCAGGCGCACATCGCCCGGCACCCCCGGGCGCCGGGCCGCAGCAGTCAGCGGGTGGCGGCCTCGCGGGCGGGGGCGGCCTCGACGGGCAGCTCCGACGCCGGGCCGCGGACCGCCCAGACCAGGCGCGCAACGTAGCCGGTGATGAGCACCGCGCCGGCCATGTGCAGCAGCACCAGCACGATCGGCAGCTGGGTGAAGTACTGGACGTAGCCGACGACGCCCTGCAGCAGCTCCACGATCAGCAGGTCGCGGGCAGCGCGCCGCACCCGGCCCGGGGAGTCGGTGGCGTACAGCGCCACGAGCAGCGCGACGGTCAGGCCGATCAGCAGGAAGACGGCGTCGGCGTGCAGCTGGCTCATCAGCGCCGGGTCGAAGCCGGTCCGGCCGGCCTCCGGGTCACCGCTGTGCGGGCCGCTGCCGGTGACCACCGTGCCCAGGACCAGCACCAGTCCGGTGACGGCGGCGACGCCGTGCACCAGCAGAGCGAACGGACGGCGCACGACGAGCTGGCCGACGCCGGGCTCCCGGGACCGCAGCCACAGCGTGGTGGTGAGCGCCACGAGGACGATCGACACGAGGAAGTGCGCCGCGACCGTGTAGGGGTTCAGGCCCGTGAGCACGGTGATCCCACCGACCACCCCCTGCGCGGGGATGCCCAGGAAGCCCAGTACGGCCAGCCGTCGCAGGTCACGGCGGCTGGACCGGAAGACGGCGATCAGGGTGGCGGCCGCGATCGCCACCAGCACGAAGGTCAGCAGGCGGTTGCCGAACTCGATGACGCCGTGGGCGGCGAGCTCCGGGGTCGTGGTGAAGCTGTCCTCGGTGCACCGGGGCCAGGTGGGGCAGCCCAGGCCCGAGCCCGTCAGCCGGACGATCCCGCCGGTGAGCACGATCAGGCCGTTGGCGACGACGCTGGCCAGCGCCAGCCGGGAGACCGTCGAGTTGCGCACCCGCGAGGGAAGAACTGACACGCTCCCGATGCTATCCGTGTCGGTGCCCCCACCGGCCCGGCTCGAACGGCCCGCCGGTGCCCCGCCTGCCCCGTCACCCCGGCCGACCGCTGATCAGGCCGTCGAGGTGCAGAGCGCCAGGTGCGGGTAGGTGAGCACCGCCACATCGACACGAGAGGCGGCCATCGACAGATGAGCAGCGGTTTCCCGGGCGGTCCCTTCGGCGGCAGCCCCTTCGACGACTTCTTCCAGGCGTTCCTCGGCCCCGGGGCACGCCGCGGGATGCAGCGGGTGGACATCACCCAGCTGCTGAGCTCCCACTCCCGCGAGGTGGTCTCCGCGGCGGCGCACCAGGCCGCCGAGTGGGGCAGCCCCGACCTGGACACCGCCCACCTGCTGTGGGCCCTGGCCGGGCACGAGCCCACCCGCACCCTGCTGGCCCGCAGCGGCGCGGACGCCGACGGCCTGCGGGACGCCCTGGCAGCGCAGCTGCGGAGCGGTGAGCCGACCGGGCAGCCGCCGGCGCTGACCCCGGCGGCGAAGCGGGCGCTGCTGGACGCGCACCAGGTCTCCCGCGCCAGCGGCTCCACCTACATCGGCCCCGAGCACCTGCTGTTCGCGCTGTCCCTGAACCCGGAGTCCGGCGCGGGCCGGGTGCTGGGGAGCGCCCGGGTGACCCCCGAGGGCCTGCAGCAGGCGGCGGCGGGCGGGCCCGTCCCGGCCGGCGGTGCCGGTGGGGGAGAGCAGCCGCCGTCGAACACCCCCACCCTCGACGAGTACGGCCGCGACCTCACCGCGCTGGCCCGGGACGGGAGGATCGACCCGGTCATCGGCCGAGCCCAGGAGATCGAGCAGACCATCGAGGTGCTCTCCCGGCGGAACAAGAACAACCCGGTGCTCATCGGCGAGGCCGGCGTCGGCAAGACCGCGATCGTGGAGGGCATCGCCCTGCAGATCGTGGACGGCGACGTCCCGGAGTCGCTGCGCGACCGCCGGCTGGTCGAGCTGGACCTGACCGGCCTGGTCGCCGGCACCCGCTACCGCGGTGACTTCGAGGAGCGGCTGAAGAAGGTGATGGACGAGATCCGCGAGCACAGCGACGAGGTGATCGTCTTCATCGACGAGCTGCACACCGTCGTGGCGGCCGGCGGCTCGGAGGGCTCGGCGGGTGCGGGCAACATGCTGAAGCCGGCCCTGGCCCGCGGTGAGCTGCACATCGTCGGCGCCACGACGCTGGACGAGTACCGGCGCAGCATCGAGAAGGACCCGGCCCTGGAGCGGCGCTTCCAGCCGGTCCTGGTGCCCGAGCCCAGCGTGCTGGACACCGTCGAGATCCTGCGCGGGCTGCGCGACCGGTACGAGGCGCACCACCAGGTGCGGTTCACCGACGAGGCGCTGGTCGCCGCTGCGGAGCTGTCCGACCGGTACGTCACCGACCGGCACCTGCCGGACAAGGCGATCGACCTGATCGACCAGGCCGGCGCCCGCACCCGGCTGCGGGTGCGGCGGCCGACCACGGACCTGCGTGCGCTGGAGCAGCGCGTCCAGGAGCTGCAGCGGGAGAAGGACCAGGCCGTCGCAGCCGAGCAGTACGAGCGGGCCTCCTCGCTGCGGGACGAGTGCCAGGCGGCGCAGGCCGAGCTGGAGCGGGCCCGCTCCGGCGGGGGCGCCGGGATCCCGGAGGTGGGCGTGCCGGAGATCGCCGAGGTGGTCTCCCGGGCGACGGGCGTGCCGGTGTCCCAGCTCACCGAGGAGGAGCGCGACCGGCTGCTGCGGCTGGAGGACGTGCTGCACGAGCGGGTCATCGGGCAGGACGAGGCGGTCGGGGTGGTCGCCGAGGCCATCCGGCGTTCGCGCGCCGGCCTGGGCGACCCGGACCGGCCGATCGGCAGCTTCCTGTTCCTCGGCCCGACCGGCGTCGGCAAGACCGAGCTGGCCCGGGCGCTGGCGGAGGCGCTGTTCGGTGACTCCGACCGGATGATCCGGCTGGACATGAGCGAGTTCCAGGAGCGGCACACGGTCAGCCGGCTGGTGGGCTCGCCCCCCGGCTACGTGGGCTACGAGGACGCCGGCCAGCTCACCGAGGCGGTCCGCCGCCGGCCCTACTCGGTGGTGCTCTTCGACGAGGTCGAGAAGGCGCACCCGGACGTGTTCAACACGCTGCTGCAGCTGCTGGACGACGGCCGGCTCACCGACTCCCAGGGGCGGACGGTCGACTTCACCAACACGGTGGTGGTCATGACCAGCAACCTGGGGTCGGAGGCGATCGTCAACAACGCCGGCCCGCTGGGGTTCACCGGCAACGAGGGTGGCCGCAACGACGTGCGCGACGCGGTGCTGCGGCGGCTGAAGGACGCCTTCCGGCCGGAGTTCCTCAACCGGATCGACGAGATCGTCGTCTTCCGTCAGCTGGAGGCCGAGCAGCTGGCCCGGATCACCGACCTGCTGCTGGACGAGACCCGGCGCCGGCTCAGCGCCCAGGACATCGCCATCGAGGTGACCCCGGAGGCGGTCTCCTGGCTGGCCGAGCGTGGGTTCGAGCGGCAGTTCGGTGCCCGGCCGCTGCGCCGCGCGATCCAGCGGGACGTGGACAACCAGCTGTCCCGGATGCTGCTCGGTGGCCAGCTGGGCGCCGGTCAGCGGGTCCGGGTCGGTGTGGTGGACGGCGCGCTGGACTTCGCCGTCGCCGACGTCGAGCCGAACACCGTGGCCGCGGCTGAGAGCGAGGCCACGGCCGGGGTGTGACCCGCCTCTCGGGAGGCCCGCAGGTAAGGGCGACCTTGCTTGCGGGCCTCCCGATTAAGCACACAATCGTGTTGTGGAATCCGTTGCGACCCGTGTCCCGACCCCGGCTCCGGCCGGCGCCGGGGCCGCGTCGTCGGCTGGGTCGGGGTCGTCCGCGGGCGAGGACGGGCGCACCCGCAACCGGGTGAGCGCGCTACTGCTCGAGCACGGCCCGCAGTCGGCCGCCGAGCTGGCCGCCCGGTTGGGGATCTCCCCGGCCGCCGTCCGCCGGCACCTGGACGGCCTGCTGGCCGCCGGGCGCGTCACCGAGCGCGAGGCGCCCGCAGGGCGCCGGGGTCGTGGTCGCCCGGCCCGCCGGTTCGCCCTCACCGAGGCCGGCCGGGCGTCGTTCCCGCACGCCTACGACGACCTGGCGCTCACCGCGCTGCGCTTCGTCGCCGCTTCCGGTGGCCCCGAGGCGGTGCGGGAGGTCGCCGAGCAGCAGCTCGCCGGGCTGGAGGAGCGCTGCTCCGCCGCCGTCGAGCAGGCGCAGCGGGACGCCGCCGGGCCGGTGGACCGGGCCGAGGTGGTCGCCGCCGCGCTCACCACCGAGGGCTACGCCGCCCTGGCGCTGTCCCTGGGCGGGGCCGGCGCCTCCACTGGCGAGCAGCTCTGCCAGCACCACTGCCCGGTGGCCCACGTGGCCGCCGAGTTCCCGCAGCTGTGCGAGGCTGAGACGGCGGTGATCAGCCGGTTGGTCGGCACCCACGTGCAGCGGCTGGCCACCATCGCCCACGGGGACGGCGTCTGCACGACCCACATACCCGCCCGTCCACCCCAGGACCCCGCCCGAACCACAGCAGCCACCCAGCGCGGCGGGAACAAAGCCACCCCGGCACGCCCTGTACCTGCTGGTCGCGCCGCAGCCGGGACGGCTGGCGCCAGCACTCGATCCACCCCCTCGATCGACCGGGAGAGGACCCCCGCATGACCAGCACCCAGCAGCCGGTGACCAGTGCACCGATGACGCAGGACGAGACGATCGACGCGCTCGGCCGCTACAAGTACGGCTGGGCCGACGCCGACACCGCCGGCGCCTCGGCCACCCGTGGCATCAACGAGGACGTCGTCCGCGACATCTCGCGCCGCAAGAACGAGCCCGAGTGGATGCTCGAGCGCCGGCTCAAGGCGCTGAAGATCTTCGGCAAGAAGCCCATGCCCGACTGGGGCTCGGACCTCTCCGGCATCGACTTCCAGAACATCAAGTACTTCGTGCGCTCCACCGAGGCCCAGGCCACCACCTGGGACGAGCTGCCCGACGACATCAAGAACACCTACGACAAGCTGGGCATCCCCGAGGCGGAGAAGCAGCGGCTGGTCGCCGGCGTCGCGGCGCAGTACGAGTCCGAGGTCGTCTACCACAAGATCCGGGAGGACCTCGAGGAGCAGGGTGTCCTGTTCCTGGACACCGACACGGCGCTGCGCGAGCACCCGGACCTGTTCCGCGAGTACTTCGGCTCGGTGATCCCCTCCGGGGACAACAAGTTCGCCGCGCTGAACACCGCCGTGTGGTCCGGTGGCTCCTTCATCTACGTGCCGCCGGGCGTGCACGTGGAGATCCCGCTGCAGGCCTACTTCCGGATCAACACCGAGAACATGGGCCAGTTCGAGCGGACCCTCATGATCATCGACGAGGGCGCCTACGTGCACTACGTCGAGGGCTGCACCGCGCCGATCTACAAGACCGACTCGCTGCACTCCGCGGTCGTCGAGATCATCGTGAAGAAGAACGCGCGCTGCCGGTACACGACCATCCAGAACTGGTCGAACAACGTCTACAACCTGGTCACCAAGCGGGCCGTGGCCCACGAGGGCGCGACCATGGAGTGGGTCGACGGCAACATCGGCTCCAAGGTGACGATGAAGTACCCGGCCGTGTGGATGACCGGCGAGCACGCCAAGGGCGAGGTCATGTCCATCGCCTTCGCCGGCGAGGGCCAGCACCAGGACGCCGGCGCCAAGATGGTGCACGCCGCACCGCACACCTCCTCGACCATCGTGTCGAAGTCGGTGGCCCGGGGCGGCGGCCGCACCTCCTACCGCGGCCTGGTGCAGGTCGACGAGGGCGCCTACGGCTCCAAGTCGACGGTGAAGTGCGACGCGCTGCTGGTCGACACGATCAGCCGGTCGGACACGTACCCCTACGTCGACGTGCGCGAGGACGACGTCGCGATGGGCCACGAGGCGACCGTCTCCCGGGTCAGCGAGGACCAGCTCTTCTACCTGATGAGCCGCGGTCTGTCCGAGGACGAGGCGATGGCGATGGTCGTGCGCGGCTTCGTCGAGCCGATCGCCCGGGAGCTGCCGATGGAGTACGCCCTCGAGCTGAACCGCCTGATCGAGCTGCAGATGGAAGGTGCCGTCGGCTGATGTCGAGCCCCGACACGAACAACACCACGACCACCGCCGACGAGCTCGGGCCCGAGGCGCTGGCGGCGGCCGAGACCTCGCAGCTAGCCGGGGAGCTCTTCGCGCCCGGCGTGGGTGCGCAGGCCGGTCCGCCGACCACCCCGGCGGCCGGCACCGGCTCCGCCGGCGACACGCCCCCCGGGTCGCACTCGCACGGCGGCCCGGCCCCGACCGGTTCGCCGGCGGAGCGGTTCACCTCCACCGACCCCGACGCCTTCGGCGTCGTGACCGGCCGGGAGGAGGAGTGGCGCTTCACCCCGATGCGCCGCATCCGCCCGCTGCTGGACGGCGCGCCGTCGGAGGCGCAGCTGACCTGGTCGACCGACCTCCCCGAGGGCGTCGAGCTGACCCGCGTCGAGGCCGACGACCCGCTGCTCAAGGGCCTGCCCGAGCCGGTCGACCGGCTCGCGGCGCTCACCCGCCAGCGCAGCGGTGGCGCGGCCGTCGTCCGGATCGCCAAGGAGGCCGTGCTCGACCGCCCGGTCACCCTCGGCCTGGCCGGGAACGGTACCGACGAGGTCGTGTGGGGCCAGCTGGTCGTCGAGGTCGGCGCGTTCGCGCAGGCCACCGTGGTGCTGGACCACAGCGGTCTGGCCCGCTACGCCGGCAGCGTCTCCTTCCTGCTCGGCGACGGGGCGCAGGTCACCGTCGTCTCGGTGCAGGACTGGGCCCCGGGCGCGGTGCACGGCGCGCAGTACGACTCCGTCATCGGCCGGGACGCCAGCCTCAAGCAGGTCGCGGTGACCCTCGGCGGTGACCTCGTCCGGCTGGTGAACAACGTGCAGTACGCCGGCCCCGGCGGCTCGGTCGACATGCTCGGGGTCTACTTCGCCGACGAGACCCAGCACCAGGAGCACCGGCTCTGGGTCGACCACGCGACGCCCAACTGCTCCAGCAACGTCGTCTACAAGGGCGGCCTGCAGGGGGAGAAGGCGCACACCGTGTGGGTCGGCGACGTCCGGATCCGCCCCGCGGCCACCGGCACCGACACCTACGAGCTCAACCGCAACCTGGTGCTCACCGACGGCGCCCGCGCCGACTCGGTGCCGAACCTGGAGATCGAGACCGGTGAGATCGTCGGCGCCGGCCACGCCAGCGCCACCGGCCGGTTCGACGACGAGCAGCTGTTCTACCTCTGCTCCCGCGGCATCGACGCCGAGACCGCCCGCCGTCTGGTGGTCCGCGGCTTCTTCGCCGACGTCGTCCAGCAGATCGGCCTGCCCGAGCTGCAGGACCGGCTGATGGGCACCATCGAGCGGCGCCTCGGTGCCCTGCCCGACCTGGACGACCAGCCGGTCGAGGTGGCCTGAGATGGCCTTCGCGCGCGTCTGCGGCCGGTCCGAGGTGCCCGAGGACGGCGCACTGCGGATCGAGCTGGCCGACGTCGACGTGGCGGTCGTGGACTTCGACGGTGAGCTGTTCGCCATCGAGGACCGCTGCTCCCACGCCGACATCCCGCTGACCGAGGGTGACATCGAGGAGGTCGACGGCGCACCCACCATCGAGTGCGCGCTGCACGGCTCCTGCTTCGACCTGCGCACCGGTCAGCCCACCAACCTGCCGGCCACCGAGCCGGTCCCCGTCTACCCGGTCCGGGTGGAGGGCGACGACGTCCTGATCGACGTCGACGCCCCCCTCGCCGCGGCCAACTGACCAAGGAGCGAGAACACCCGTGACCAGCCCCACCGCGACCCCGTCCGCCACCGGCCTGCAGGCCGGCAGCGTGCTCGAGATCCGCGACCTGCACGTCACCGTCGGCGAGGGTGCCGAGGCCAAGGAGATCCTCCGCGGCGTCGACCTGACCGTCCGCGGCGGCGAGACCCACGCGATCATGGGCCCCAACGGGTCGGGCAAGTCGACCCTGGCCTACTCGATCGCCGGGCACCCCAAGTACACGATCACCGGTGGCACGGTGACCCTCGACGGCGAGGACGTCCTCGCGATGAGCGTCGACGAGCGCGCCCGGGCCGGCCTGTTCCTGGCCATGCAGTACCCGGTCGAGGTCCCCGGCGTGTCGGTGTCGAACTTCCTCCGCACCGCGGCCACCGCCGTCACCGGCCAGGCGCCGAAGCTGCGCACCTGGGTCAAGGACGTGCGCACCGAGATGGAGAACCTCGAGATGGACTCGGCGTTCGCCGAGCGCAACGTCAACGAGGGCTTCTCCGGCGGTGAGAAGAAGCGCCACGAGATCCTGCAGATGCGTCTGCTCAAGCCGAAGATGGCCATTCTCGACGAGACCGACTCCGGCCTGGACGTCGACGCGCTGCGGATCGTCTCCGAGGGTGTCAACCGGGCCAAGGCCGACAGCCCGGTCGGCGTCCTGCTGATCACGCACTACACGCGGATCCTGCGCTACATCAAGCCCGACTTCGTGCACGTCTTCGTCGCCGGCCGGGTCGTCGAGGAGGGCGGCCCGGAGCTGGCCGAGAAGCTGGAGAACGAGGGCTACGCCGCCTACGTCAAGGACTCCAACGAGCAGGCCGCAGCGGAGGCCCAGCAGTCATGACCCAGACCGCCTCGCGTCCCGCCGGGGCGCAGAAGCTGCCCCTGCCGCTGGACGTCGAGGCGATCCGGGCGGACTTCCCGATCCTGTCCCGCACGGTGCGCGACGGGCGCCGGCTGGTCTACCTCGACTCCGGGGCGACGTCGCAGAAGCCGCGCTCGGTGCTCGACGCCGAGCGTGACTTCTACGAGAACCACAACGCCGCCCCGCACCGCGGCGCGCACCAGCTCGCCGAGGAGGCCACCGGCCTCTACGAGGCGGCGCGGGCGAAGGTGGCCGCCTTCATCGGCGCCCCCGAGCGCGAGGTCGTCTTCACCCGCAACAGCACCGAGTCGATCAACCTGGTCGCCTATGCGCTGAGCAACGCGGCGACGGCGAAGGAGCCGGAGTTCCGCCGGTACGCCGTCGGGCAGGGCGACGAGATCGTCGTCACCGAGATGGAGCACCACGCCAACCTGCTGCCCTGGCAGCAGCTGTGCGAGCGCACCGGGGCGACCCTGCGCTGGCTCGGGCTCACCGACGACGGCCGGTTGGACCTCGCCGACCTCGACACCGTGGTCAACGAGCGGACCAAGCTGGTCGCGGTCACCCAGCAGTCGAACATCCTCGGCACGATCAACCCGCTCGAGGGGATCATCGCCCGGGCGCACGAGGTCGGCGCCCTGGTGCTGGTGGACGGCGCCCAGTCGGTGCCGCACCAGCCGGTCGACGTCACCGCCCTCGGCGCGGACTTCCTGGTGTTCTCCGGACACAAGATGCTCGGCCCCACCGGCGTCGGCGTGCTGTGGGGGCGGTACGAGGTGCTCGACGCGCTGCCGCCCTTCCTCACCGGCGGCTCGATGATCGAGGTCGTGCGGATGGAGGGCAGCACGTTCATGCCCCCGCCGCAGCGCTTCGAGGCCGGCGTCCCGATGACCGCGCAGGTCATCGGCCTCGGTGCCGCCGTGGAGTACCTCGAGCGGCTGGGCATGGACAAGGTGCTGGCGCACGAGGAGGCGCTCACCGAGTACGCCCTGGCGCAGCTGCAGGCGATCCCCGGCGTCACCGTGATCGGCCCGCCGGACACGGTCGCCCGGGGCGGGGCGATCAGCTTCACCGTCGAGGGCATCCACCCGCACGACGTCGGGCAGGTCCTCGACGACCTCGGCGTCGAGGTACGGGTGGGCCACCACTGCGCCTGGCCGGTGGTCCGCCGTTACGGCGTGCCGGCCACCACCCGCGCCACCTTCTACGTGCACACCGGCTACGACGACGTCGACGCGCTCGTCGACGCCGTCCGGGAAGCCCAGCGCTTCTTCGGCGTTGCACCCTCCGAGAGCAACGAGGGAGCGGCGAGCTGATGCAGCTGGAGTCGATGTACCAGGACATCATCCTGGACCACTACCGGAACCCGCACGGGCGCGGTCTGCGCGACCCGTTCGACGCCGAGGTGCACCACGTCAACCCGACGTGCGGTGACGAGGTGACCCTGCGGGTGCACCTCGAGGGCGACACCATCGCCGACGTCTCCTACGAGGGGATGGGCTGCTCGATCAGCCAGGCGTCGGTGTCGGCCATGTACGACCTGGTGCTCGGCAAGCCGGTGCCCGAGGCACTGGCCACCGGCGAGCACTTCATGACGCTGATGCAGAGCAAGGGCGACTCGGCCGTGGCCGAGCAGCTGGAGGACGAGCTGGAGGACGCCATCGCGTTCGCCGGCGTCTCCAAGTACCCGGCGCGGGTCAAGTGCGCGCTGATGAGCTGGATGGCGCTGAAGGACGCGAGCGCCCGCGCGCTGTCCGCAGCCCCGACCGAGGGAGTGAACCGATGAGCGAGACCACCGAGCCGGCTCCGGCCGAGGGCATCTACGGCGGCAAGTCCGCGCTGCTGGAGGACGTCGAGGAGGCCATGCGCGACGTCGTCGACCCCGAGCTGGGTGTCAACGTGGTCGACCTGGGCCTCGTCTACGGCCTCGACGTCGACACCGAGTCCAACGTGGCCATCATCGACATGACGCTGACCTCGGCGGCCTGCCCGCTGACCGACGTCATCGAGGACCAGGCCCGCCAGGCGCTGACCGGCGGCCCCGGCCCCGGCCTGGTCGACGACATCCGGATCAACTGGGTCTGGATGCCGCCGTGGGGCCCGGACAAGATCACCGACGACGGCCGCGAGCAGCTGCGGGCCCTGGGCTTCCGGGTCTGACCGCACCGCGTCCCGATGAGGGCCCGCACCCCTGAGGGGTGCGGGCCCTCATCCCGTCCGGGGTCAGTCGCAGCCCACGGGCGGCTCGGCCAGCGGCCACGCCTCCACCGCGCCGGAGTCGGCCACCAGGTAGGCCGAGCGCGGGTCGTCGCCGGGCGGCAGCCAGAGCTCCATGCCCTCCTCGTTGCCGAAGCCGGTCGGGACCGCGTCGCCGGGCACGGTCGCCCCGCCGTCGAACGCGGCCGCGAGGGCGGGGGAGACGACTCCCTCGGGATCCCGGACGAACTGGAGCCGCTCACCCGTGCCCGGCGGCCAGGCCATGCGCAGGAAGAGGGCCTGTTCCCACTCGCAGTGCTCCTCGCCGCGGTACAGGTGCAGCTCCTCCTGGCTGAGCGGCCCCTCGTCGTCCTCCCACACACCGAGGAAGGGTGAGTCCGCTCCGCCGCAGGCGCTGATGCCGGCCGCCACCACGGCGATCAGCACAGCGGCGCAGGTCCGTCCCCGCGGGTCCACCCGGCCAGCATGACCCATCGCGCGATCGCATCGGCCCGGACCGTGCGTGCAGTCGCTGTAGCGACTGGCGTCAGCGCAGGTCGGCGACGCGAGCCAGGGCCGCCCGGGCCTTCGCCCGCCGCTCCTCGTAGACCGCGCCGGCGGCGAGCAGGACGGCGCCCGCCGTACCCACCGCGAGCAGACCGGTCAGCGGCAGGTGGGCGACCACCCGGCCCAGGGCCACCGCGGTCAGCGAGGCCGCGCCCGTCACCAGCGGAGCCTGCACCTGCCATCGGCTCCCGGCCACCGCGACCACCGTCGCGGCCAGCACCACCAGCACGAGCCGCAGCACCTCGGGCTCGGTGATCGCCAGCCAGACCGACGGGACGAAGGCCACGACCAGCCCCGGCCCCCAGGCGGGCCAGGAGGCGCCGGTGGCCAGCCGTCGCCCTGAGTACAGCCACAGCACCGTCGCGGCCGGCAGCGTGTAGGCCTCCGGCACGCCGGTGCCGGCCTCCGCGGCCGCCAACCACGCCGCGCCGACCAGTGCGGCACACCCACCGGCCCGGACAGGGGACCGGTCGGTGACCGTGCCGGAGGCGGTGAAGCCCGCGCCGACCACGGCCAGCCCGACGGCCAGACCGGACAGGTGCCCGATGCGGGCCAGGTGCACCACCCCGACGGCGGCCACCGCGGCAGCCGACCAGGTCAGCGGCAGCTCCGAGCGGTGCCCGCGCAGCGCGGTGGCGCTGCCCAGGGCGAGCAGGCTCAGCAGCACGAGCAGCTGACCGGCCGGGGTGGACCCGAGGCTGCCGTCGGCCTCGGCCAGGAGCACGGCCGCGGCCAGGCAGCCCACCGCGACCGGCAGCGCCCCGGGGCGGTCGGTCGGCTGCCGGGCGGCGACCACCACCGCCGGGACGGCGGCGACGGCGAGCAGCGCGGCGAGCGCCGACCAGTGCCCCGAGTCGAGCAGCTGCACGACGGCCGTTCCGGTGAGCACCCCGGCGGTGGCCAGCCCCGTGGGGCGGAGCAGGGCCGACGGCTCGGGGGAGGCCACCGCGCCGATCACCGCCGCGAGCGCCAGGCCCAGGTACCCGCTGGCCAGCACCCCGACCACCCCGGTGGCCTGCAGCAGCCCGGCGACGGCGGCCCCGGCCACCAGCCCGGCGAGCACCGGCACCGCCGCCCGGGGGCCGAGCAGCGACCGCAGGGTCCGCCGGCGGCGCAGGGCGAGCAGCGCGCCGGCCGCCAGCAGCATCAGTGCCGACGGCGCCAGGGCGGTGGTGACCGAGTCCGTCGTCCAGACCAGCGCGGAGCCCTCGACGACGCCGGTCGCCCACCAGGCGGCCGCCGTCACCAGGGTGACCACCGCGACCGCCCGGCGGGCGGCGAACGTGACCGCCATCCCCGCGACAGCGGTGGCCAGCACGGCGGAGGCGTGCGGGGCCAGGGACAGCCCGGAGCCGGTCAGCCCGCTGAGCACGGCTCCCTGGGCGGCGCCCCAGGCGGCGATCGGCCAGGTCAGCGTCGTCCGGCCGATCAAGCCGAGGACGGCGAACACCGCGGCGAGCAGGGCGAGCAGGACCGCGGTCGGGCCGCCGGGGCCATCCCCGGCCGACCACGCACCCACCGCGGCGAGCACCACCGCGGCGGAGGCGAGCGCCTCCTCGCTGCTGCGCAGACCCCGGCGGCCGGCCCGCAGCGAGCCCAGGGTCGCGGCGACGGTCAGCAGGGTGACCACCAGCAGGCCCGGGACCGACCCGGCGTCGGTGAGTGACGCGGCGCCCGCGGCGACCACGGCGACCGCGCCGGCCCCGAGGAGCACCTGCTGGGGGGCGACGTCGCCGCTGCCCCGCTCCGCCGGCGCGGACGGTGGCGGGAGCGGCCGGCCCAGCGGGGGTGGGTAGTCGACCTCCGGCCTCGGCACGGTGGTCCTCCTCCCGCTGGCGTCTCTCGCGGCCACGCTACGGCCGCGTCGGCCCGCCCGCGGGGTGAGGCAGGTGGGGTGAGTGACGCGGAGGTCACCCGGGAAAGGGGTCGGCCGATGGCGGTCGAGCGCCTACCATGGCATCAGTGATCACGACGACCGGCCTCGAGCTGCGCGCCGGCGCCCGGATCCTCATCAGCGACGCCGATCTGCGGGTCCAGCCCGGTGACCGCATCGGGCTGGTCGGGCGCAACGGTGCCGGCAAGACCACCACCCTCACCACCCTCGCCGGGGAGCGCGTCCCGCACGCCGGCAAGGTCGAGGTGACCGGTGAGCTCGGGTACCTCCCGCAGGACCCCCGCAGCGGCGACCTGGACATCACCGCCAGCGACCGGGTGCTCTCCGGCCGCGGGCTCGACGTCCTCAAGGCGCAGCTGACCAAGGCGCAGGTCGCGATGGCCGAGCCCGCCGACGACGCCGAGCGCGACCGCGCGGTGCGCCGCTACGGCCGGCTGGAGGACCAGTTCGCCGCGATGGGCGGGTACGCCGCCGAGTCCGACGCCGCGCGGATCTGCTCGAACCTCGGCCTCCCGGACCGGATCCTGGCCCAGCCGCTGCGCACCCTCTCCGGTGGCCAGCGCCGCCGGGTGGAGCTGGCCCGGATCCTCTTCTCCGACGCCGACACGCTGCTGCTCGACGAGCCGACCAACCACCTCGACGCCGACTCGATCACCTGGCTCAAGGGGTACCTGGCCAGCCACCGGGCCGGTCTGGTGGTGATCAGCCACGACGTCGAGCTGCTGGAGGCCGTGGTCAACAAGGTCTGGCACCTGGACGCCAACCGGGCCACCGTCGACGTCTACAACCTCGGCTGGAAGCGGTACCTGGACGCCCGGGAGACCGACGAGCGCCGCCGCAAGTCCGAGCGCGCCAACGCCGAGAAGAAGATCGACGCGCTGACCAGCCAGGCGGACAAGATGCGCGCCAAGGCGACCAAGGCCAAGGCCGCGCAGAGCATGGACAAGCGCGCGGCCCGGCTGGCCGCGGGCCTGGCCGAGGTGCGGGTGCAGGACAAGGTCGCCAAGCTGCGCTTCCCGACCCCCGCCGCCTGCGGGAAGACCCCGCTGACGGCCGAGGGGATCAGCAAGACCTACGGCTCGCTGGAGATCTTCACCGGCGTCGACCTGGCCATCGACCGCGGCACCCGGGTGGTCGTGCTGGGCTTCAACGGCGCGGGCAAGACCACCCTGCTGCGGATGCTCGCCGGCACCGAGACACCCGACACCGGCGAGGTCAAGGCCGGGCACGGGCTCCGGGTGGGCTACTACGCCCAGGAGCACGAGACGCTGGACATGGACCGCACGCTGCTGGAGAACATGCGGTCCTCCGCCCCGGACAGCACCGACACCGAGCTGCGCCGGATCCTCGGCGCCTTCCTCTTCTCCGGCGACGCGGTCGACCAGCGCACCGGCACGCTCTCCGGCGGTGAGCGCACCCGGCTGGCGATGGCCACCCTGGTCGTCTCCGGCGCCAACGTGCTGCTGCTCGACGAGCCGACCAACAACCTCGACCCGGCCAGCCGGGAGCAGGTGCTCGAGGCGCTGCGCACCTACGGCGGCGCGATCGTGCTCGTGACGCACGACGAGGGCGCGGTCCGGGCGCTGAACCCGGACAAGGTGATCATCCTGCCGGACGGCACCGAGGACACCTGGAGCGAGGACCTGGCCGACCTGGTCTCGCTGGCCTGACGCCGCGGGAGCATCGCAGGGAGCGCCAGCGACCGAGGAGCGGATCGCGGCGCGCCTTCAGGTCCTGGTCTCGCTCGCGTAACGGCCCACCCCTCGTCAGCCGGGCCCACGCGGCGCTGACCTGCGGCGCCGCCGAACTCGGCCGTGCGCGGTCTTGTTGCGGTGGCCGACCTCCGCCGGGTGGGTGATCATCGGTTCTGGGACGCCGAGGTCACCGGGACACGGCGCCGGGGGATCAGCGGGAACCACCGACTGCGTCGGCGGACCCCTGACACGGAGGGGAGTCATGGCCGACTCGAGCACTGCGGACCTGACCAAGGGCAAGCGGATCACCGGCGACGACCGGAACTCGCTCGCCGACGAGCTGCGCGCCCGGTACGACGGCGGGGAGAGCATCCGGTCGCTGGCCAGCTCGACCAACCGCTCCTACGGGTTCGTGCACCGGCTGCTCTCGGAGTCGGGGGCCACGCTGCGTGGCCGCGGTGGCGCCAACCGGAACGCGAAGAAGTCTGCGTGACGTCGGCCCCGGCACCCGGGGCCGACGCCGACGGATGGGTGCGGACGGCGCGGAACGGCGCCGTCCTCACCGTCACGCTCGACCGCGCCGACCAGCTCAACGCGCAGACACCGGCCACCTGGGCGGCGCTGCGCGCGGTGGGGGAGTCGCTGGACGACGACGTGCGGGTGGTCGTCGTCCGGGGCGCCGGGCGGTCCTTCTCCGCCGGGCTGGACCGGAGCCTGTTCGACCCGGCGGCGACCTCCGGCGGCGGACTCGGCGAGCTCGCGGCGCTGCCCGCCGAGCTGGCCCAGGAGCGGATCCGCGGCTACCAGGCGGGGTTCCGCTGGCTGCGGTCGCCCGGGATCGTCTCGGTTGCCGCGGTGCAGGGGCACGCGATCGGTGCCGGCGCGCAGCTGGCGCTCGCCTGCGACCTGCGGGTGGTCACCGAGGACGCGCAGCTGCGCCTGCCCGAGGCGAGCCTGGGGCTGGTGCCCGACCTCACCGGCACGAGCACCCTGGTCGAGCTGGTCGGCTACAGCCGGGCGGTGGAGATCTGCCTGACCGGGCGGGCGGTGGGCGCGGCCGAGGCGGTCGCCGTCGGCCTGGCCAACCTCGCCGTCCCGGCCGGGGAGCTGGACGCGACGGTGGGAGAGCTGGTCGCGGCCCTGCTGGCGCCGGCCGCCGGGGCCGCGCGGGAGACGCTGGCGCTGCTGCGCTCGGCGGTCCGCAACGGGCCGGAGGCGCAGGACGCCGCCGAACGGGCCGCCCAGGTGCGCCGGCTCCGCGCCCTCGCCGGCCGCTGAGGAACAAGCTCACCCGGGCGCCTGTTGCCCCGCATGATCACGCCGTCACAGCACGGAAGGCGGTGCCGCGGTGGACGGCTCGATGACCTCCATGGCCGCGATGCGGTCGTTCAGCCGGGACTCCTCCGTCACCGCCCGGGAGATCCCGAAGGGCACGGTGCGGCGCATCCTCGCCATCGCCGGGCCGTACCGGCGTGAGCTGATCGCCTTCCTGTCCCTGGTGGTCTTCTCCTCGGTGATCGGGGTGGTCACCCCGCTGCTGGCCGGCGACATCGTCAACCGGATCGCCGGGCTGGACGGCACCGCCGCCGGCGTCGTCCGGATCGCGCTGGTCATCGCCGGCCTGGCCGTGCTGGACGCCGGCAGCTCGCTGGCCCAGCGCTGGTACTCCGCCCGGATCGGCGAGGGCGTCATCTACGACCTGCGCAGCCGGGTGTTCGGCCACGTGCAGCGGATGCCGGTCGCCTTCTTCACCCGCTCGCAGACCGGTGCGCTGGTCAGCCGGCTGAACAACGACGTGATCGGCGCCCAGCGGGCGTTCACCTCCACGCTGTCCGGCATCGTGTCCAACGTGATCGCCCTGGTGCTCACCGCCGGGGTGATGCTGACCCTCTCCTGGCAGATCACCCTGCTGTCGATCGCGATGGTGCCGCTGTTCGTCGTCCCCGCCCAGCGGGTCGGGAAGCGGTTGCAGTCGATCACCCGGGAGTCCTACGGGCTGAACGCGTCGATGAACGCCACGATGACCGAGCGGTTCAACGTCGCCGGGGCGCTGCTGGTCAAGCTGTTCGGCCGGCCCGAGGTCGAGGCGGAGGCATTCCGCGGCCGCGCGGCCCGGGTGCGGGACATCGGCGTGCTGTCGGCGATGTACGGCCGGGCGTTCTTCACCGCGCTCACCCTGGTGGCCGCGCTGGCCACTGCCCTCGTCTACGGGCTGGGCGGGTGGCTGGCGTTCACCGGCTCGCTCTCCGCCGGTGACGTCGTCGCCCTCGCCCTGCTGCTCACCCGGCTCTACGGCCCGCTGACCGCGCTGGCCAACGTGCGGGTCGACGTGATGAGCGCGCTGGTCAGCTTCGACCGGGTGTTCGAGGTGCTCGACCTGCAGCCGATGGTCGCCGAGGCGCCGGACGCAGTGCCGGTGCCCGCCGGCGACCGCTCGGTCGAGTTCGACCGGGTGTCCTTCCACTACCCGGCCGGCTCGGAGGTGTCGCTGGCGTCGCTGGAGGACGTCGCCGTCCCCGAGCACGGCGCGTCGGCCGACGTGCTGCACGAGGTCTCCTTCCGGGCCGAGCCGGGGCAGCTGGTCGCCCTGGTGGGCAGCTCCGGGGCGGGCAAGTCGACGATCGCGGCGCTGGTGTCGCGCCTCTACGACGTCACCGGCGGGGCGGTGCGGGTGGGCGGCGTCGACGTCCGGCAGGCCACCAGCGACTCGCTGCGCGACGCCATCGGCGTGGTCAGCCAGGACGCGCACCTGTTCCACGACACCATCGGCGCCAACCTGCGGTACGCCAAGCCCGACGCGACCGAGGAGGAGCTGTGGTCGGCGCTCACCGGGGCGCGGATCGCGGCGCTGGTGCACTCGCTCCCCGACGGGCTGGACACCGTGGTCGGCGACCGCGGGTACCGGATGTCGGGTGGGGAGAAGCAGCGGCTGGCGATCGCCCGGGTGCTGCTCAAGGCGCCGGGCATCGTGATCCTGGACGAGGCGACCGCGCACCTGGACAGCGAGTCGGAGGTCGCCGTCCAGCACGCGCTGGACACCGCGTTGGCCGGCCGGACGTCGCTGGTGATCGCGCACCGGTTGTCGACCATCCGGAACGCCGACCAGATCCTGGTGGTCGACGACGGCCGGATCGTCCAGCGCGGCACCCACGAGGAGCTGCTCGCGGCCGGTGGCCACTACGCCGACCTGTACCGGACCCAGTTCGCCGACGGCACGCCGCGAGCCGTCGAGGTCGGCTGACGACTAGCGTCACTCCTGAACCACCAGCACCACGTCCCAGGAGTTGAGCGTTGAGCGCAGGCCATCCCCACGACACCCAGATCCGGGCTCTCTACGCCCGCTTCCTGGCCGGGTGGAACCAGCGCAGCGGCGCCACGGTCTCCTCGGTCTTCGCCGACGACGGCGATCTCATCGAGCTCGACGGCACGATCCACAGCGGCCGCCTGCAGATCGCCTCGGACATGCGGCGGCTGTTCGCCGAGCGGGCGACGCCGACGTTCGTCGGGATCGTCCGCTCGCTGCGCCCGTTGAGCGACCACATGGCGGTGCTGTACGCGGTCGCGGGCATGGTCCCGCCCGGGGCGACCGCCCTGGAGCCGGCGCTGCACACCGTGCACTCCCTGGTCGCCTCCGAGGAGGCCGGCCGCTGGCGGATCGCGGTGCTGCAGAGCACCCCGGCCCGCTACGGCGGCCGGGCCGACGTGATCGCCGCCCTGACCGCGGAGCTGGAGGCGGCCCGGCAGGGAGGCGGCTCGTGACCGTGCTGACGTCGGTCGCCGACCTGCTGCGCGGTCCCGCGCCGGTGCTGCTCGACGTCCGCTGGCAGCTGGGGTCGGACACCGGCCGGGACGAGTACCTGGCCGGCCACCTGCCGGGAGCGGTCTTCGTCGACCTGGACACCGAGTTGTCCGCGCCGCCGTCGCCCGCCGCCGGCCGTCACCCGCTGCCCTCGGTGCAGTCACTGCAGTCAGCCGCCCGGCGGTGGGGCATTTCCGCCGGCTCGCGGGTCGTCGTCTACGACGCCGGACCGGGGCTGGCCGCCGCCCGGGCCTGGTGGCTGCTGCGCTGGGCGGGCCTGACCGAGGTCACCCTGCTCGACGGCGGGCTGGCGGCGTGGACCGCGGCCGGCTGCCCGCTCGAGACCGGGCCCGTCCCGGTGCCGGGCGACGTCACCCTCACCGGTGGTGGGATGCCGGTGCTCACCATCGACGAGGCGGCGGCGCTGCCCGGAGACGGGGTGCTGCTCGACGCCCGAGCCGGGGAGCGCTTCCGCGGCGAGGTCGAGCCGATCGACCCCCGCGCCGGCCACGTGCCCGGTGCCGTCAGTGCCCCGACCACGGCGAACGTCGGCCCGGACGGCCGGTTCCTTGCAGCCGCTGTACTGAGGGAGCGGTTCGCCCAGGTCGGCGCCGTGCCGGGGGCGCCGGTCGGGGTCTACTGCGGCTCCGGGATCACCGCCGCGCACGAGGTCGCCGCGCTGGCCCACGCCGGGATCGAGGCGGCGCTGTGGCCGGGCTCGTGGTCCCAGTGGTCGAACGACCCCACCCGCCCGGTGGCCACCGGTTCCTGACCCACCGCCGGGTGGCCACCCGCACCAGGTCGGCGACCGGACGGGACCGACCGATCGGCGGGCAGAAGATCACCGTGCTCACGACCGGCGAATCCAGCCCGGGGACGGCGACGAGGCCGCGGCGCAGGTCGACGCCCACGGGCGCGGCGACGATGACCGTCGTGCGGCTGATCTGCCCTGTCGGTGAGGGGGAGGTCGACGCCAGCTGTGGCACTACTGGGTCTACCCGCCGGACGTGCTGATCTCGCCGTGCAGGACGCCGTCGTCGACGCCGACGTTCAGCTCGGCGCCCGGTAGGTCACCGGGACCGGGGACGAGGGACGGGTCGAAGCAGACGTTGCGCTCGGGCTGGTCCTCGAACCCGGGCGCGAGGCCGTTGACGCACACGCCGTCGGGGGTCTGCACGAGCTTGCCGTCATGGCCGTAGGAGTTGCCGCACTCGTCCATCCACATGAGGCCGGTGGTGTCGTCGTAGTGCACGACACTGGGGTCGGGAGCACCCGGCCAGGTCTCGCCGAACTGGTCGACGCACACGTCGCCTGCGGAGCTGGTGCCCGTGGCGGAGGTGCTGTCGCTGATCTCTGCCGAGCTGTTGGGGGCGGCGGAGCTGGTCGTCGCCGCGGCGCGGCCATCGATCGGTGCGGTGTCCGAGCTGCAGGCGGCGGTGCCGAGGACGACAACGCCGGCGGCGACGAGGACGAGCAGACGGGTGCGGGGCGAGGGCATGGTGCGGTCCTCCAGCTCGGGGGGCGTGTGGTCGTCCGTAGCAGCCGTGGGTCACCATCTCGGGTGGCGGTGCGTCCCCTTCCCACAGGCGACTGCCCCGCCGTTCACGGGCACCCCATCGCATCGGCCTGAACAGCAGGTTCCTGCACGGGCCGTCGAAGGGATCACCACTTCCAGCGAGACCCGTGTTCGGGGTGGGGGGGGGGGGGGGGGGGGGGGGGGGGGGGGGGGGGGGGGGGGGGGGGGGGGGGGGGGGGGGGGGGGGGGGGGGGGGGGGGGGGGGGGGGGGGGGGGGGGGGGGGGGGGGGG
>NZ_JBJHAI010000033.1:0-22855 GCF_054050955.1 Modestobacter sp. SYSU DS0290 | reverse complement strand
CCCCCCCCCCCCACCCCCCCCCCCCCCCCCCCCCCCCCCCCCCCCCCCCCCCCCCCCCCCCCCCCCCCCCCCCCCCCCCCCCCCCCCCCCCCCCCCCCCCCCCCCCCGGCGCGGCCTCAGGCAGCGCTGTTGCTGCGCTCGCTGATCGACCCCTGGGCGTCGGCGACCTGCTCCTCGCGGTCCTGGGCGGCCAGCCGGGTCAGCTCGGCGCCGGCCTCGGCGTCGCGGGTGAGGTTCTCCCCCGACGCCGGGTCGAAGACGTGCACCTTGCGGCTGTCCAGCCAGAACTCGGCGTCCCGCCCCTCCCGGATCCGGCTGGTCGCGTCGATGGAGACGATCGCCTGGGTCCGCAGCTCCTCGGCGTCCAGCTCCCTGGACAGGTCGCGCAGCTGAGCGCGGATCTCCTCGGGGGCCTCGTAGGGGATGTAGGCGAACTGGGAGTCGCCCAGCCACTCGGTGACGTCGACCCGGGCCGTGAAGACCGAGCCCAGCGGGCGCTTGGCCTCGTCGACCAGGGACGCGTCCTCGAAGTACTCCGGCCGGATGCCCACCAGCAGGACGTCCCGCCCCGCGACGGCGGCGGCGCGGCGCTCGTCGAGCTCGATCGTCCCGAACGGCGTGGTCAGCGTGCGGTTCTCCAGCGTGGCGGGCAGGAAGTTCATCGGCGGCGAACCGATGAACCCGGCGACGAAGAGGTTCACCGGCTGCTCGTAGAGCTCCCGGGGGGAGGCGACCTGCTGGATCCTGCCCTTGCGCAGCACGCAGACCCGGTCGCCGAGGGTCATCGCCTCGGTCTGGTCGTGGGTGACGTACACCGTGGTGATGCCCAGCCGGCGCTGCAGCCGGGCGATCTCGGTGCGCATCTGGCCGCGCAGCTTGGCGTCCAGGTTCGACAACGGCTCGTCGAAGAGGAACGCCTCGGCCTGGCGCACGATGGCCCGGCCCATCGCCACCCGCTGGCGCTGGCCACCGGAGAGGTTCGCCGGCTTGCGCTCCAGGTGCTCGTGCAGCTCCAGGACGTCGGCGGCCTCGTTGACCCGCTTCTGCACCTCGGCGTCGTCGACCTTGGACAGCCGCAGCGGGAAGGCGATGTTCTCGAAGACCGTGAGGTGCGGGTAGAGCGCGTAGTTCTGGAAGACCATCGACAGGTTGCGCTCCCGCGGTGCCAGGTCGTTGACCCGCTTGCCGCCGATGACCATGTCGCCGCTGGTGATGTCCTCCAGCCCGACGATCATCCGCAGCAGCGTCGACTTCCCGCAGCCGGAGGGCCCGACCAGGATCATGAACTCGCCGTCGGCGATGTCCAGGCTGACGTCGTTCACCGCCGGGAAACCGTCGCCGTACTTCTTGACGATGTGGTTCATCTCGATGGATGCCATCGGTGTCCGTCCCCTTCGTGGGCGTGGGTGCAGTTCGGTGGGTGGGCGCGCTGGTCCGGGCTGGTCGGAGGATCAGCCCTTGACGGCGCCGTTGGTGAGACCGGCGACGATGCGCCGCTGGAACAGCAGCACCAGGACGACGACCGGGATGGTGACGATCACCGCCGCCGCGGCGATGGCCCCGGTCGGGTCCTCGAACTGCGAGGCGCCGGAGAACAGACCCAGCGCCGCGGGCACCGGCCGGGCCGCCTCGGTGGAGGTCAGCGAGATGCCGTACACGAAGTCGTTCCAGGCGATGAAGAAGGCGATGATCGCCGTGGTGAAGACCCCGGGTGCGGCCAGCGGGACGATCACCTTGCGGAAGGCCTGCCAGCTCGTCGCGCCGTCGACCTGCGCGGCCTGCTCCATCTCCCAGGGGATCTCCCGGAAGAACGCCGACATGGTCCAGATGGAGATCGGCAGGGTGAGCGACAGGTACGGGATGATCAGGCCCGGCCAGGTGTCGTACAGGCCGATGTTCCGCCACAGGTTGAACAACGGCGTGACGATGGAGATGACCGGGAAGATCGCCACCGCCAGGGCGGTGCCGAGGATGAACTTCTTGCCCGGGAAGTCCAGCCGGGCGATCGCGTAGGCGGCGAACATCGCCAGGATGCAGGAGATGAACGTCGCGATCAGGCAGATCCCGAACGAGTTCCGCAGCGCCGGCAGGAACAGGTCACTGGCATCGCCGGTGAGGATCAGCGAGTAGTTCTCCGTCGTCGGGCTGCTCGGCAGGAACGACTCGTTCGCCAGGTCGCTGGGCGCCTTGAACGACAGCGAGACGATCCAGGCGATCGGCGCCAGGCAGTAGAGGACGATCGCGACCCCGGCGACGATCCACCAGGTGCGTTCCTTCGTGGACATCAACGACCCCCCGCCTGCGACAGATCGACCTTGAAGCCCTTGATGAAGCTGAACGCGATGAGCACCACCGACAGGAACAGCAACACCGACACCGCCGACCCCAGGCCGATCTCCAGCCGCGAGATGGTCTGCCGGTAGGCCAGGAACGACACCGACTCGGTGGCGTTCGCGCCGTTGGTCATGATGAAGATGCTGTCGAAGACCCGGAACGCGTCCAGGGTGCGGAACAGCAGGGCCACCATGATCGCGGCCTTCATGTTGGGCAGCGTGACCCGGCGCATCCGCTGCCACCAGGTGGCGCCGTCGACCTTGGCCGCCTCCTGCAGCACCTCCGGCACCTGCGCGAGCCCGGCCAGCAGCAGCAGCGAGATGAACGGCGTGGTCTTCCAGATCTCGGCCAGGCAGATGACGAACAGCGAGCTCCAGGTGCCGCCGAACCAGTCCGTGTCGCCGCCGATCCCCGGGATCCACCCGAACCAGCTGTTGATGAAGCCGGTCTGGATGTCGAAGGCGAACTGCCAGGCGAACGCCGACACGACCGTGATCACCGCGTACGGGATGAGGATCGCGGCGCGCAGCACCGGGCGGATGGCGCTGAGCGCCTTCGCCATCACCAGGGCGAGCGCGAAGCCCAGGACCAGCTCGACGGCCACGGTGACCGCGGTGATGAACAGCGTCACCAGGATGGCCCGCCACCACAGCCAGTCGCTGAGGATGACGACGTAGTTGGAGAACCCGGTGAACGACCGGTTGTCCGGGTCGGTGAGCCGGTAGTCGAACAGCGACTCGTAGAACGCCTGCGCGATGGGGTAGGCGGTCACCAGCAGCATGACCACCAGTGCCGGGCCGGCCAGCAGCCAGCCCAGCCGGCGCTCGCCGCGACTGCGGTCGCTGGTCGTGCCCTCCGGCGCGGAGACCGGCGCGGTCTTCTTCACCGGTGGGAGCGTTGTCTGGGTCACAGCAGCTGCTCCTTCCGCAGGACGGCGTTGATCAGCTCGGTCGCTTCCTCGGGTGTCCGCTGGGGGTCGACCGACGACGGCGGGTGGTACGAGCGCTGAATGCCGCCGGACACCTCGCTGTAGTACGGCGTCTGCGGTCGCGGGGCCGCCTGCTCCAGCGAGTCACGGATGACCGGGGCCATCGGGAACTCCTCCAGCACCGCCGGGTCGTCGTAGACCGTGGTGTCCGAGGCCGGGTTGCCGTTGGTGACGAAGTAGTAGGACTGGTTCTCCGTCGAGGTGATGCACTCGGTCGCCTCGTAGGCCAGCTCCGGGTGCTCGCTGAAGGCGCCGACCCCGAGGTTGATCCCGCCGTACGGGGGCGCGCTCGGGGTGCCCTCGTCGACCTGCGGGTACAGCGCCCAGCCGTAGTCCTCGGGCACCGAGGGGTCCATCGTCCCGGCTTCCACGGCGCCCAGCGCCCGCGGCCACAGGAACGGGTAGTTGACGTTGAACCCGCCCTCGGGGCCCTCGAAGGCGGTGGCGGTGGAGTCCTCGTTCGCCGTCGACAGCGCCGGCCCGGCGGTGCCGCTGGTGGCGATCGTCTTCATCACCTCGGTGGCCCGCACCCCCGCCTCCGAGTCCAGGCCCAGCTCGATCTCCGATGGGTCGGTGGAGTTCTCCTCGATGATCGAGCCGCCGGCGGACTCGATGAGGGCGTTGAACCACACGGTCAGCGCCTCGGCCCGGATGCCCTGGACGCCCACCTGAACGCCCTGCTCCTGCGCGGCCTGCACGATCTGTTCCCAGGTGACCGGCTGGCTCATGTCCAGCCCGGCGGCCTCGGCGACCGACGTCCGGTACCAGAGGATCTGCGTGTTGGCCCAGAACGGGACGGCGACCAGCTCGTCGTTCCAGGTCGAGCCCTCGACGGCGCTCTCCACCACGTCCTCGGTGACCCGCTCGGCGACGTCGGCGGGGACCGGCGCGAGGAACCCGGCCTCGGCGAACTCGGGGATGAACGGCGGGTCCAGGCTCATGATGTCGATCGAGGAGTCGTTGGCCGCAAGCCGCCGGATCAGCTGCTCCCGCTGCTGGGAGGCCTCCCGGGGCAGCTGCGCGGTCTCGATCCGGTAGCGGCCGCCCGCGGCCTCGGTGCAGCGGGAGGCGATCTCGGCCTGTCCGCCGGAGTCGGGGTTGGTGTACCAGGTCAGCGTGGGGACGCCGCCCCCGTCGCTGCCGCAGGCCGCGAGGCCCGAGCTCAGCACCATCGCCGCAGCCGCGCCGCCGAGGCCGCGCCTCAGCCGCCCTCGGTGTGGCGCCCCACCGGGGCCTCCGTCGACACCGACCTTGCGAACGTCGCGCACCGTCCACCGCCTCCGTTGGCGCCGGGGCGATCCGATGATCGCCGTGGATCTCGGAGGGTGGCCCAGGTCACAGGGGCTGTCAAACGGACGGAGACCCCCCGGTGACCATCTCGCTCGTGACCGCGGAACGGTGCGCCATCACCGACGGCGTGGTGAGCACCGCGGGGGTGCGGGGCAGCTCGTGCTGGACGTAGGAGCGCGCCGCCGTCCAGGTGCCGACGTCGAAGCCGGCCTGCTCGGAGAGGAACCAGCGGTGCTCCAGCACCTCGTGGAAGACCTCCGCCGGAGCCAGCCGGCCGGCCAGCTCCTCCGGGATCGCGTCGATGACCGGGTAGTAGACCTCGGCCAGCCAGCGGTGGCCGGCGACCGTCTCGGGCACCGGGTCGCCTCCCCGCTGCTCGAGGTAGGCGCGGTAGGAGCGGACGTCGTTGAGCAGCCGCCGGGCCTGGTTCTCCTGCACCTCCAGACCGGTGAGCCGGAACAGTTCGCGGCGGTTCTCCCCCGGCTCGGCGACGCGGGTCTCCACCCGCAGCCGAGCGCCCTCCGCGGAGGTGACCAGCTCGATCTCACCGACGTCGAAGCCCAGCTCGTTGATGCGGGCCAGCCGCTCGGCGACCCGGATGGCGGACTCGTCGAGCCGGAAGACCTCCTCCCGGGTCACCTCGTCCCACAGCGCCTCGTAGCGCTCGGGCAGGCCGTTGGCCACCTCGAGCGGGTCGATCTCCTCGGGCAGCAGCTCACCGGCCTGCAGGTCCATCAGCTCGGCGCCGACCCGTTCCCGGGCCAGCTCGACGTCGTAGGAGCGCTGGCCGTCGGACAGCCGCGGGTGCCGCTCGGCGGTCTCGGCGTCGACCAGGTAGGCGGTGTAGGCGCCGGCGTCCAGACGGAACAGGGTGTTCGACAGCGAGCAGTCGCCCCAGTAGACGCCGGCCAGGTGCAGGCGGACCAGCAGCTGCACCAGGGTGTCCAGCAGCCGCTCCGCCGAGTCGGCGGCGCGCGGCCCGGAGAACAGGTAGCGGTAGGACATCGAGTACTCGAGGTACCGGGTGACCAGCACGGCCTCCAGCCCGTTGGGCCGGTCGACGCAGATGCCCAGCACCGAGACCGAGGGCAGCCCCTCGCCCTCGAACTCGGTCAGCAGCGCGTACTCGTGCCGGGCCAGCGGCTCGGCGATCTCCTTGAGCGCGTACACCCGCCCCTCGGAGACGGTGAACCGCACGACGTGCCGGGAGATGCCCCGCTGGGGGACGTCGAGCAGCACGCTCTCGTCCCACTCCTCCAGCGGCTGGTCCCAGGGCAGGGTCAGCAGCCCGGCGGCTTCGCTGGCCGGTGGGCGGAAGAGGTACCGCATCAGGTGCTCCCGAGGGTGTGCGGACGGCGGATCGGCCGGGCCTGGGCGGGACGCCGTCGTCCTGACCTCACCTTGCCACGCTGGCGAGCGCCGTCCCGGCTCACCGCACGTGCTCCTGGCTCAGCTACCACCGTGAGCCAGGAGCACACACGATCAGCTGACCTGATCCCGGGGTCAGCCCAGGATCTGCCCGGTGATGACCGCCGCCTGCGCGGCCCGTTCCGCCGGAGTCCCCGGCTGCAGCACCAGGCCGAGCAGCCACCGGCAGACCAGCTCCGCCTCGGGCCGGGAGATCCGCAGGGCCGAGGCGAGGGTGAGCACGACGTCGGCCCAGCGACCGGCGTCCAGCGCCATCATCTGCACCAGCGTCTCGGGCTCGGTCTCCGCCAGGCGACGCAGCACCGGGTGGGCGCCGACCTCCTCGGCGAGCGCCGGGACGGCGACGGTGAGGGGCAGCTCCCCGGCCAGCGCGGCCAGCCGGTCCAGCTCGAAGGCGATCAGCGCCTGCGCGACGTCGTCCTTGGTGCGGAAGTGGTTGTACAGCGTCGCCTTGGCCACGCCGGCCGCTGCCGCGACGTGCTGCATGGTGGCCTTGCGCACCCCGCGCTCGGCGAAGGCGGCCCGGGCGCCGTTGAGCAGCCCCCGCCGGGTGCGGCTCATCGCGGAGCCGGTGCGGATCGGCGCACGGCGCGGGTCGCGGGCGCCGGCCGGCGCCGTCGGGCGGGGCGCGGGGACGGCGACGGCGAGCGCGGGCACCGGCGCGGTCAGGTGGTGACCGGGGACCGGCGGCTGGATCCGCCCCGCGCCGACCGGCACCGGGGTGGTCAGGTGCTGCCCGCCGGAGACGGCCGCCTCGGCTGCCGCGGCCTCCGCGGCGTCGGCCTCCAGCACGGTGGCCCCGCCGCGACCAGCGGTGGGCGCCGGCGAGGCGGCGGACGGCGACTGCGGAGAACGAGATCCCGGGGAAGACATGGACACTTTGTGCCTTCCCGGTCGCGGTGGGTCAAGGAGGTGGACGTCGAGCGCTGTTCGTGTCGCACCGGACGGCGGCGGCCGGCGCCGGCTGGACGGTCGGTGACCGGCACGTCCAGCACACGACGGCCCCGCTGCGGGGGCCCACGCCGAGCTCGCGCCGCGTGGGGGCAGCGGGTCCGTGCTCAGGCGGCGAGGGAGACGGCGCCGGAGGCGCGCGACGAGCGGGCGAGCTGCCCGCCACCGACCAGGGCCAGGGCCGGTTCGGCGACCGGGGCCTCCCCGGTGGTCAGCACCGGCTCGGCGGCCGGGGCCGCCTCGTCCGCGGCGGTCTCCTCGACACCGGCACCGGGGACCGGGAGGGCGACCGGCCGGACCGTGCGGCCGCCCGGCTCGGCCAGCCGCATCTCCAGGCTCACCTCGGCGAGCAGGTCGGCCAACTCGACGTCCAGGGCGTCGCAGATGGAGGCCAGCAGCTCCGAGGAGGCCTCCTTCTGGCCACGCTCGACCTCCGAGAGGTACCCCAGGCTCACCCGGGCAGCGCCGGACACGTCACGCAGCGTGCGCCGCTGCCGCAGCCGGTGCCCGCGCAGGGTGGTGCCCAGCTGGGTGCGCAGCAGCGTCATGGCCGTCTCCTGTCCACTCATCTCGAGCAGTCGCAACGAGCAGCTGCGGCGCCCACCGGACGGGCCGGGGGGACGCCGTGCGCCCACGGTACGCGGACCGGCCCGCCCTCACGCGCCAGGCCGGGCCCCGTCCGCTCCTGGCGTAACGCCCTGACCACCGTCCGCCTTCCCCGCGGCCAGCCGCGCCAGCAGGCGGTGCAGGGCCGCCTCGACCGCACCCGTCCGCACCGCCGCACGGTCCCCCGGCAGGTCGAGCTGGTGGACGTCGGTCCACCGGCCGTCGCTGATGCCCAGGTAGACCCGGCCGGGGCCGTGGCCGTCGACCGGGTCGGGCCCGGCGACGCCGGTCAGCCCCACCCCCCAGGTCGCCCCGCAGCGCTCCCGGATCCCCTCGGCGAGGGCGGCCGCGGTGGGCTCGCTGACCGGGCCGACCGCGGCCAGCAGGTCCGCGGGCACCCCGGCCAGCGTCGTCTTCAGGTCGGTGGCGTAGACGACGGCGCCACCGCGCAGCGTGCCGCTCGCCCCCGGGACGCCCGCCAGCGTCGCGCAGAACAACCCGGCGGTCAGCGACTCGGCGGCCGCGACGGTCTCGCCGCGGGCCAGCAGGGCGCCGTGCAGCCGGGAGGCGGCGTCGGCGCGCCCGTCGCTCACGCCGCGGAGTCCCGGCGGCCGGGCTCACCGGGAGCGCCACCGGCACGCCGGGCGGCCGCCTCGCGCATGGCCCGGGCACTCGTGCGGCGCAGGGTGAGGGCCCGGTAGACGTAGTCGATCCCGGTGACCACGGTGAGCGCCAGCGCGGCCGCCATCACCCACCACCGGGCCGAGGCGAGCACCCCGCTCAGCGGCAGGATGTAGAGCCCGATCGCCAGCGCCTGCAGCACCGTCTTGGCCTTGCCGCCGCGGCTGGCCGCGATCACCCCGTGCCGGATGACCCAGAACCGCAGCACGGTGACCCCGACCTCGCGGAACAGGATGACCAGCGTCACCCACCAGGGCAGCAGCGCGAGGATCGACAGCCCGAGCAGGGCCGTGCCGGTCAGCGCCTTGTCCGCGATCGGGTCGGCGAGCTTGCCGAACTCGGTGACCTGGTTGGTGCGGCGGGCGATCATCCCGTCGTAGCGGTCGGTGATGATCGCCAGGGCGAAGAAGACCGTCGCCCACACCCGGCGGTCGTCGTCCATCCCGCCGTCGGTGAGCAGCAGCAGGGCGAACAGCGGCACCATGACCAGCCGCAGCACCGTCAGCGCGTTGGGCAGGTTCACCAGCCGCCCGGTCTGCGGCGGCGTCGCGGCCGGGTCCGCCGCTCCCTCGGGCACCGCCGCACTCACCTGCTCAGGCCCCGGCCGCGCTGAGCGCCGGCACGACCGCCACGGCGATCAGGTCGACGCCCTCGGTGTCGACCACCTCGGCGCGCACCAGCTGCCCGGCGACGGCGTCGGCCGGCACTCCGGAGACGGTCGTCGTCCCGTCGGCGTCCGGGTCCTGGTGCGCCGCGTGGCCGGCCCAGACCCCGGCGCCCTCCTCCGCGGAGAGGTCCTCGGTGAGCAGCACCTCGACGGTCGTCCCGATGCGGGCCTCCGCCCGCTGGGCGGTGAGCTCCTCGACCAGGTCGGTGATCCGCCGGACCCGGGCGTCGATCTCCGCCTGGTCCAGCTTCCCGTCCAGCCGTTCGCCCTCGGTGCCCTCCTCGTCGGAGTAGCCGAAGACGCCGACGGCGTCCAGCCGCCCCTCGACGAGGAAGCGCTCCAGCTCGGCGACGTCGGCCTCGGTCTCCCCGGGGAAGCCGAGGATGACGTTGGTGCGGAACCCCGCCTCCGGGGCGAGGGACCGCGCCCGCGCGATCACCGCGAGGAAGTCGTCGGTGCCACCGAAGCGGCGCATCCGGCGGAGCAGCGCCGGCGAGGAGTGCTGGAAGGACAGGTCGAAGTAGGGCGCGACCCCCGGGGTGCCGGCGATGACCTCCAGCAGCCCGGGACGGAGCTCGGCCGGCTGCAGGTAGGCGACCCGGACCCGGACGATGCCCTCGGTGGCGGCGAGCTGGGGCAGCAGCTTCTCCAGCGAGCGGAGGTCGCCGGTGTCCTTGCCGTAGGAGGTGGAGTTCTCGCTGACCAGGACGATCTCGGTGACCCCCTCGGAGGCCAGCCACCGCGCCTCGCCCAGCACCTCGGCCATCGGCCGGGAGACGAACGCGCCCCGGAAGGTGGGGATCGCGCAGAACGCGCAACGGCGGTCGCAGCCGGAGGCGATCTTCAGCGCCGCGGACGGGCCGCTGGCCAGCCGCCGCCGGCGCAGCCAGTCGTGGCCCGGCAGCGCCGGCGCGTCGTCCGCCGTCACCACCGCGGTGCGCTCGACCGGGCTGATCGGCAGCAGCGTGCGCCGGTCGCGCGGCGAGTGCGGCACCAGCGGCCGGCCGGAGAGCACGTCGTCGAGCCGGTCGCCGATCGCGGCGTAGTCGTCGAAGCCGAGCACGGTCGCCTCGGGGAGCGCTCCGGCGAGCTCGTTGCCGTACCGCTCGGCCATGCAGCCCACCGCGATCACCTCGGCACCGGAGTCGGTGGCCTCCAGGATCGCGTCGAGGGAGTCCTTCTTGGCGCTCTCGATGAAGCCGCAGGTGTTGACCAGGACGGCGTCGGCGCCCTCGGCGTCCTCGACGAGCTGGTAGCCCTCACCGGCCAGCCGGCCGGCGAGCTCCTCGGAGTCGACCTCGTTGCGCGCGCAGCCGAGGGTGACCACCGCGACCCGCCGCGGGGCAGCCCCCTCGGCCGGCGGCTCCCCCGGCTGTCCACCGGGCCGCCGATCGGTCGAGTCGGCGGCGGGGACGGAGCGGGGCGGAACTGGCACCCGACCATCGTAGGCGCCGCCCGGACGATCCCCCTTCCCGTGGCCGGGTGGTTCGTCGTGCCGCCCCGGGGTCAGCCCTCTCCGCCGCGCAGGGTGAAGAGCACGCTCTCCAGCTCGTCGGGCTTGATCAGCACGTCGCGGGCCTTGGAGCCCTCCGACGGGCCGACGATGCCGCGGCTCTCCATGAGGTCCATCAGCCGGCCGGCCTTGGCGAAGCCGACCCGCAGCTTGCGCTGCAGCATCGAGGTCGAGCCGAACTGGCTGGTGACCACCAGCTCGATCGCCTGGACGAGCAGCTCCATGTCGCCGCCGACGTCCTCGTCGATCTCCTTCTTGTCCCCCGCGGCGGCGGTGAAGACCTCCTCGCGGTACTCCGGCTCGGCCTGCCGCTTGGTGAACTCGACGACCGCCTCGATCTCGGCGTCGGAGACGTAGGCGCCCTGCACGCGCATCGGCTTGCCCGCCCCGATGGGCAGGAAGAGCGCGTCACCCATGCCGATGAGCTTCTCCGCGCCGGGCTGGTCGAGGATGACCCGGCTGTCGGTGAGGCTGGAGGTGGAGAACGCCAGCCGGGAGGGCACGTTGGCCTTGATCAGGCCGGTGACGACGTCGACCGAGGGCCGCTGCGTCGCGAGCACCAGGTGGATGCCGGCCGCACGGGCCTTCTGGGTGATCCGGACGATCGACTCCTCGACGTCCCGCGGGGCGACCATCATCAGGTCGGCGAGCTCGTCGACGATGGTGAGGATGTACGGGTAGGGCTGGTACACCCGCTCGCTGCCGGGCGGGGCGGTGATCTCCCCGCGCTCGACCTTCTTGTTGAAGTCGTCGATGTGCCGGACGCCGGTCGCCCGCATGTCCTGGTACCGCTGCTCCATCTCCTCGACCAGCCAGGCCAGCGCGGTGGCGGCCTTCTTGGGGTCGGTGATGATCGGCGTGATCAGGTGCGGGATGCCGTCGTAGGGCGTGAGCTCGACCATCTTCGGGTCGACCAGGATCATCCGCAGCTGGTCGGGGGTGGCCCGCAGCAGCAGCGAGGTCAGCAGCGAGTTGATGCAGCTGGACTTACCGGCACCGGTGGCGCCGGCGACCAGCAGGTGCGGCATCTTCGCCAGGTTCGCGCACACGAACCCGCCCTCGATGTCCTTGCCCAGCCCGACCAGCATCGGGTGCGGGTCCTGCTTGGCCACCTGGGACCGCATGACGTCGCCCAGGCTGACCGTCTCGCGGTCGGTGTTGGGCACCTCGACGCCGACCGCGGACTTCCCCGGGATGGGCGCCAGGATGCGGATGTTGTCGTTGGCGACGGCGTAGGCGAGGTTCTTGGTCAGCGCGGTGATCTTCTCGACCTTGACCGCGTTGCCCAGCTCGATCTCGTACCGGGTGACCGTCGGACCGCGGGTGTAGCTGGTGACGGCGGCGTCGATGTTGAACTGCTCGAGCACGCCGGTGATCGCCTCGATGGCGACGTCGTTGGCCTTGGACCTGGCACGCGGCGGGGTGCCCGGCCGCAGCACGCTGACCGACGGGAGGGTGTAGGTGCCCTCGACGGGCTGGATCCGGAGCTGCTCGGGCTCCTCGATCGGCGGCAGGTCCTCGGGCGGTGCGGTGCGGTCCACCACGGCCGGCCGGCGCACCGGCTCCGGCGGCGGGGGCGGCTCGTGCACCACCGCCTGCGGCGCCTCGTCCAGCGCCGCGGTGTCGATGACGCCGGTGTCCAGGGTGTCCTGCACGGCCGCGGCGGCGGTCTTGCGCCCGCGACGCCCCCGCGGCGCGGGCTCCTCCTCCGGCTCGTCGTCGTAGAGCTCGTCGTAGTCCTCGTCGTACTCGTCGGTGTCCCGGCCGAGCTTCTCGTCGACCCACCCGCGCAGCCGCTCGGGCACCTGGTGCACCGGGGTGGCGGTGACGACGAGCAGGCCGAACAAGGCGAGCAGCACGAGCAGCAGCACGGTGACGACGGCGCCGACGCCGGCCACCAGCGGCGTGCCGACCGCCCAGCCCAGCAGTCCGCCGGCGCCGCTGCGGTCGGTGTCGCTGAGGTCCGGGCCGGTCACGTGGGTGACGCCGACGACGGCGGCGACGACGCAGAACCACCCGATGGTCAGCCGGCCGCGGACCTCCGGCTGCGGTGGGTGGCGCAGCAGGCGCAGCGCCACCAGGAGCAGCACGACCGGCAGCACGGCGGTGAGCACGCCGATGGTCCAGCGGACCCCGTCGGCCAGGCCGGCGCCCACCGGGCCGATGCCGTCGGTCCAGGTCGCCGCGCCCAGCACGATGGCCAGGCCGAGCACGAAGAGGCCGACGCCGTCCCGGCGGTGCTCCGGGGCCAGCGGCTCGGCCTCCGGCGGCCGGGCGACCGAGCGGGCGAGCCCACCGGCGCCGCGGGCCAGCAGCGACCAGGCGCCGACGGCGCCGCGCATCAGCGAACCGCTGAGGGTGCTCTTCTTCTTCGCCGCCGGCCGCCGGGCGGCGGTGGAGCCGCCCCGCTTGGCCGGAGGGCGCTTCTTGGCAGTGGACCCGCCGGACCGCGGGCGGGAGGAGGCCCCACCACGCGCCGGCGCCCGATTCGACGTCGCGCGAGCAGGCATGCGTCGACGGTAATGGCCTGGGGGGTGCCGGTGGATGATCCTGGCCCCGCGTGTCCACCTCGGGCTCAGCCGGCGCCCAGCGCGGCGTGCGCTGATGACCGCGCTGTGGCTACGGTCCCGGGGGTGACCGAGACCCACCCGTACGGCAGCTGGCCCACCCCGATCACCTCCGAGCTGGTGGTTCGCGCCTCCGCGCGGCTGGGGGAGGTGGTGGTCGACGGGGACGAGGTCTGGTGGGCCGAGGGTCGGCCGAGCGAGGGCGGCCGCACCGTGCTGGTGCGCCGCGCACCCGACGGGGCGACCACCGACCTGCTGCCCCCGCCGTGGAACGCCCGCACCCGGGTGCACGAGTACGGCGGCGGGTCGTGGACCGTGGCCGCCGGGACCGTGTGGTTCACCGACTTCGGCGACCAGCGGCTGTACCGGGTGCCCCCGGGCGGCGAGCCGGTGGCGGTCACCGCCGAGCCGGCTCTCCCGGCGGGGGTGCGCTTCGCCGACCTGTCGGTGGTCGACGGCGGCGCGGCGGTGCTCGCCGTCCGGGAGACCCACTCCCCCGGCGGCGCCTCGGCCGACGTCGCCCACGAGGTCGTCCGGGTCGGCGCCGACGGTGCGGTCGAGGTGCTGGTGTCGGGCAGCGACTTCGTCTCCGACCCGCGCCGCTCCCCCGACGGCCGGTCGCTCGCCTGGTTGCAGTGGCAGCACCCGGACATGCCCTGGGACGCCGCCGAGCTGGTGGTGCGGGGCCCCGACGGCGCCGAGCGGGTGGTCGCCGGTGGCCGGTCGGGCGCGCAGCCGGAGTCGGTGGTGCAGCCGGTGTGGGCGGCCGACGGCTCGCTGTGGTTCCTCGCCGACCGCACCGACGTCTGGTCGCTCTACCGCTGGGCACCCGGGGGCGAGCCGGAGTTGGTGGTCGACGTCGGCAGCGACATCGCCGGTCCGCAGTGGGTGTTCGGGCAGAGCCGGTACGCCCTGCTGCCCGGCGGGCGGGTCGTGCTGGCGTACGGCCGCGACGGGGCCGACCGGCTGGCGGTGCGGGAGCCGGACGGGGCGCTGCGCGAGCTGCAGCTGGAGTACGCCTCGTTCGGCCAGGTGCGCGCCGCCGGCGACGGCGTGGTCTGCGTGGCCGGCGGCCCGGTGGCGGAGCCGGTGGTGCTGCAGGTGGCCCTGGACGGCCGCGCTGAGGTGCTGCGCCCGGCCCGCGACCTCGGGCTGGACCCCGGCTGGTTCTCCCGGCCCGAGCACGTGACCTTCCCGACCGTGGACGGTGGGAGCGGGGTCGCCGAGGCGCACGCGCTGGTCTACCCGCCGACGAACCCGCGGGTGACCGGTCCGGCCGGGGAGCTCCCGCCGCTGCTGGTGATCGTGCACGGCGGGCCGACCGCCGCGGCGTCCCCGGTGCTGTCGCCGGCCGTGCAGTACTGGACCTCGCGCGGGTTCGCCGTGGCCGACGTCGACTACCGCGGGTCGACCGGCTACGGCCGCCGGTACCGCGAGGCGCTGAAGGGGCGCTGGGGCATCGCCGACCTGGACGACGTCGTCGCCTGCGTGCGCTTCCTTGTGGCGAACGGCCGCGTCGACCCGGCGCGGGCGGCGATCCGCGGCGGTTCCGCCGGTGGGTACACGACCCTGGCGGCGCTGACCTTCCGCCCGGGGGTCTTCGCCGCGGGGGCCAGCCACTACGGCGTCGCCGACCTGGCGGCGCTGGCCGCCGACACGCACTCCTTCGAGTCCCGGTACCTGGACGGGCTGATCGCCCCGTGGCCCGACGGCGCCGACGTCTACGCCGACCGCTCCCCCATCCACTCCACCCACGCGCTGGCCACCCCGCTCGCGGTGTTCCAGGGCGACGAGGACCGGGTGGTGCCCCCGGAGCAGGCGGAGATGATGGTCGCCGCGCTGCGGCAGAAGGGGGTGCCGCACGCCTACGTGCTCTTCGCCGGGGAGCAGCACGGGTTCCGCAGGGCGGAGAACATCCGGACCGCGCTGGACGGCGAACTGTCCTTCTACGCCCAGGTGCTCGGTTTCGAGCTGCCCGCCGAGGAGGGCATCGAGCCGATCACCGTCGTCCGGCGGTGATCAGGTGACCTGACCCAGAGGCGTCCCCCCGCACCGATGTCGGTGCGGGGGGACGTCCGCGGGCGTCACACCTCGAGGACGGTGGGGATGATCATCGGGCGGCGGCGGTGCCGGTCGCTGACCCACTTGCCGACCGTGCGGCGGATGACCTGCGAGAGCCGGTGCGGGTCGACCTCGCCGTCGGCCAGCGTGCGGCGGAGGTTGTCCTCGACCAGGGCGAGCGCTTCGTCGAAAGCCGCCGGGTCGTCGGAGAAGCCCCGGGTCGACAGGTGCACCGGCCGGACGATCGTGCGGGTCGAGGGCTCGATGACCACGGTGAGCGCGACGAAGCCCTCGTCGCCGAGGATCCGCCGGGCCTGCAGGGACTCCTCGCCGACGTCGCCGACGTTGACCCCGTCGACGTAGACGTTGCCGATCGGCACGCTGCCCACGATCGAGGCCTTGCCGTCGACCAGGTCGACCACCACGCCGTCCTCGGCGAGCAGGATCCGGTCGCGGGTCATGCCGGTCTGCTCGGCCAGCGCGGCGTGCGCCCGCAGGTGGCGCCACTCCCCGTGCACCGGCATCAGGTAGCGCGGCTTGGCCACGTTGATCAGCGTGCGCAGCTCACCGGCCGGGGCGTGCCCGGAGACGTGCACCCGCGCGGTTTCCTTGTGCACCACGGTCGCACCCAGGCGGGCCAGCTGGTTGATCACCTTGTAGACCGAGGTCTCGTTCCCCGGCACCAGCGACGAGGCGAGGATGATCGTGTCGCCGGCCTCGATGGTGATCTGGTGGTGCTCCCCCCGCGCCATCCGGCCGAGCGCGGACAGCGGCTCACCCTGCGATCCGGTGCTGATCAGCACCACCTGCTCCGGGGGCATCGCCGCTGCCTCGTCGAGCTTCACCATGAGGCCCGGGGCGACCCGCAGCAGGCCCAGGTCCTGCGCGACGCCCATGTTCCGCACCATCGACCGGCCCACGAAGGCGGCCTTGCGGCCGTGCTTGACCGCGCAGTCGAGCACCTGCTGGATGCGGTGCACGTGGCTGGCGAAGCTGGAGACGATCAGCCGCTGGGTGGCCCGCTCGAACACCGAGTCGAGCACCGGCCCGATCTCGCGCTCGGAGGTGACGAAGCCGGGCACCTCGGCGTTGGTGGAGTCGGCCAGCAGCAGGTCGATGCCCTCGACGCCGAGCCGGGCGAAGGCGCCCAGGTCGGTGAGCACGCCGTCCAGCGGCAGCTGGTCCATCTTGAAGTCGCCGGTGTGCACCAGCGTGCCCGCGGCGGTGTGCACCGCGACGGCCAGCGCGTCGGGGATCGAGTGGTTCACGCTGATGAACTCGGTGTGGAACGGCCCGGCGACGTGGTCGTCGCCGGCGGCGACCTCGACCAGCACCGGGTCGATCCGGTGCTCGCGCAGCTTGGCCTTGACCAGGGCGAGGGTGAACCGGGAGCCGATGAGCGGGATGTCGGCACGCAACCGCAGCAGGTAGGGGATCGCGCCGATGTGGTCCTCGTGCCCGTGGGTCAGCACGACGCCGGCGACGTCGGCCAGCCGGTGCTCGATGACGCCGAAGTCGGGGAGGATCAGGTCGATGCCGGGCTGCTCGGCCTCGGGGAAGAGGACACCGCAGTCGATCACCAGCAGCTGACCGTCGAACTCGAGGACGGCCATGTTCCGGCCGATCTCACCGAGCCCACCCAGCGCCATCACCCGCAGGCCGCCGGGGGCCAGCGGCGGCGGCGCCTTGAGCTCCAGGTGCGGCTGCAGCGCCTGCTGACCGGGCGGGGGCATCGAGGTCACAGCTGAACTCCTCCGGCCGCGAGGTCCTCGCGCAGCTGCGCGAGCTCCTCGGGCGTCGCATCGACCAACGGGGGGCGCACCGGGCCGGCCGGCAGGCCGAGCGCACGCAGCGCCGCCTTCACGGTGATCACGCCCTGGGTGCGGAACACGCCGGTGTAGACCGGCAGCAGGCTCTCGTTGACGGCACGCGCGGTGACCAGGTCACCGGACTCGACCGCGGCGATCATCTCCGCGAGGCGCGTGCCGACCAGGTGGCTGACCACGCTGACCACGCCGACGGCCCCGACGGCCAGCAGCGGCAGGTTCAGCATGTCGTCACCGGAGTAGTAGGTGAGGTCGGTGCGGGCCAGCGTCCACTGCACCGCGCCGAGGTCGCCCTTGGCGTCCTTGACCGCCGCGATGTTCGGGTGCTCGGCCGCCCGCACCAGGGTCTCCACGTCGATCGGGACCCCCGAACGGTGCGGGATGTCGTAGAGCATCACCGGCAGGTCGGTGGCGTCGGCGACCGCGGTGAAGTGCCGGAGCAGCCCGGCCTGCGGCGGCTTGTTGTAGTACGGGGTGACCACGAGCAGCCCGTCGACGCCCAGCCGGGCAGCCGACTGCGCCTTCTCGATCGAGTGCGCCGTGTCGTTCGTGCCGACGCCGGCGATCACGGTGGCCCGGTCGCCGACGGCGTCCAGCACCGCCTCGAGCACCGCGTGCTGCTCACCGTCGCTGATGGTGGGCGACTCCCCCGTCGTCCCGAAGACGACCAGCCCGTCGTTGGACTCGCGGTCGACCAGGTGCGCGGCCAGTTCCTGGGCGCCGGCGAGGTCGATGGTGCCGTCCTCGGCGAGCGGGGTGACCATCGCCGTGATCACACGCCCGAAGGGCCGGGCGGGGTCGGTGGTCATGCCGGCGAATCTACCGGCCCGCACCGACGCCGCCGTCGGACCGTCCGGACGCCGCCCACTGCCGCGCGTGCTCGGCCAGCACCGCCGGCACCGGACCGGTGGACGAGGGCCCCCGACGCCGCGACGACACGCGGAACCGCAGGCCACCGGCCGACGTCGCCCAGCCGGCCGCCGGCGCCTGCGCGTCCGGCCCCCACTCCGGCCCCAGCGGTGGGGCCCAGGTGTCGCCGGGCAGCCGCGCGTCGACCTCGGTGACGACGACCTCCGTGGCGTGCGGGAGGAACGCCGCGTAGACCGTGCCACCGCCGATGACCCACAGGTCGTCGCCGCGGGCGAGGACCTCCGCGACCGACCGGGCCACCGGCACGCCGATCTCGGCCGGGTCCAGGGTCCCGCTCAGCACGAGGTTGCTGCGCCCGGGCAGCGGCCGGTACCGCGGCGGCAGCGACTCCCACGTCCGCCGTCCCATGACCACGGTGCTGCCGAGGGTCAACGCCTTGAACAGCCCGAGGTCCTCGGGCAGGTGCCAGGGCAGCGCGCCGTCGGCGCCGATGACGCCGTCGGTCGTCTGCGCCCACACCATCCGCACGGTGCCGCCCGTGGTCGGGGACCCCACGGTCAGACGGCCACCGCGCCGCGGATCGCCGGGTGGTGCCGGTAGTCGTGCAGGTGGAGGTCGGCGTAGGTCTGGTCGAACAGCGACGGCGCCGGGTCGATGGTCAGCCGCGGGAACGGCAGCACCTCGCGGGAGAGCTGCTCGCGGACCTGGTCGACGTGGTTGGTGTAGACGTGGCAGTCGCCGCCGACCCAGATCAGGTCACCGGCCTCCAGGCCGACCTGCTGGGCGACCAGCTGGGTCAGCAGTGCGTAGCTGGCGATGTTGAACGGCACGCCGAGGAACATGTCGGCGCTGCGCTGGTACACCTGGCAGGACAGCCGGCCGTCCGCGACGGCGAACTGGAACAACGTGTGGCACGGCGCCAGGGCCATCTCCGGCAGCGCCGCGACGTTCCAGGCGGAGACGACCATGCGGCGGGAGTCCGGATCGCGGCGCAGCGTGTCCAGCACCCCGGACAGCTGGTCGATCGTGCCGCCGTCGGGGGTCGGCCAGGAGCGCCACTGCACGCCGTAGACCGGGCCGAGGCTGCCGTCCTCGGCGGCCCACTCGTCCCAGATGGAGACGCCGTGCTCCTGGAGCCAGCGCACGTTACCCTCCCCGCGCAGGAACCACAGCAGCTCGTAGGCGACCGACTTGAAGTGCACCTTCTTGGTGGTCACCAGCGGGAAGCCGGCGGAGAGGTCGTAACGCAGCCGCTCGCCGAACAGGCTGAGCGTGCCGGTACCGGTGCGGTCGGACTTCGCCGCACCGGTCTCCAGCACCCGGCGCAGCAGGTCCTCGTACTGGGTGTCGACGGCCTCGGCCATGGTCTGTTCCTTCTCTCGTTCGTCGGTTCGCACTCAGCCCTCGGTGACGTACGGGCTGGCCGCCACCTCGGTGCCGTCGGCCAGCGCGCTGACCCGGAAGTCACCGAACACGGAGGGGGCGACCCGCTGCAGCTCGCGCAGGCAGGCGACGGCGAGCTCACGGATCGCCACGTCGGCGTGCTCGCTGGCGCGCATGGCGATGAAGTGCCGCCAGGCACGGTAGTTGCCGGTGACGACGATGCGCGTCTCGGTGGCGTTGGGGAGGACCGAACGGGCGGCCTGCCGCGCCTGCCTGCGGCGCAGGGTGGCGTTGGGGACGTCGGCGAACCGCTTCTCCAGCCCCTCCAGCAGGTCGGTGTACGCGGCCAGCGCCGCGTCGGTCGCGGCCAGGAACCGCGCGTGCAGCTCCGGGTCCTCGGCGATCACGGCCGGCTCGACGACGGCGGCGTCCCGCTCGGGGACGTAGCGCTGGGACAGCTGGCTGTAGGAGAAGTGCCGGTGCCGGACCAGCTCGTGGGTCAGCGACCGGGACAGCCCGGTCAGGTACATCGTCACGCTGCCGTGCTCGAGGACCGACAGGTGGCCGACCTCGAGGATGTGCCGGAGGTACCCGGCGTTGGTCGCCGTCGCGGGGTTCGGCTTGTCCCAGGACTGGTAGCAGGCACGGCCGGCGAACTCGGCGAGGGCCTGGCCGCCGTCCGCGTCGGTCTCCCACGGGACGTCGTCCGGCGGGGTGAACTGCGTCTGGGCGATGACCTGCACCTGGAGCGGAGCGATCGCGGGCACCCGTCGAGGGTACGGGGCAGCCCGCTCAGCAGACCGCCGCCCGGGCGGTGAGCGCGTCCGCCAGCGCCGGGGCCAGCTCGCCCGGGCCGGCGACCGCCACCTGCTCCAGCGCCAGCCAGCCGGCCATCAGCCGCAGCTCGGCGGCGAGTTCGGCTGCCACCTCGCGGTGGTCGACCCCGGGCTCGGCGTGCGCGGCCTGCACCCGGAGCACGCCGGCCTGGCGGTCGGCCTTGAGGTCGACCCGGGCCACGAGCCGGTCGCCCAGGAGGAAGGGCAGCACGTAGTAGCCGTGCACGCGCTTGTGCGCCGGGGTGTAGATCTCCAGCCGGTAGCGGAAGCCGAAGACGCGTTCCACCCGGGGGCGCTCCCACACCAGCGAGTCGAAGGGGCTGAGCAGGGCCCGCGCCCGGATCCACCGCGGCCGGCGGGCGAGCGGATCGGCCCACGCCGGCCTCCCCCAGCCGGCCACCTCCACCGGCTGCAGCTCGCCGGACTCGGTCAGCTCGGCGATCGCCGTCCGGGCGTCGGCGGGCGACAGGCGGAAGTAGTCGCGGAGATCGGTCTCGGTGGCCACCCCGAGAGCCCGGGCGGAGGTCCGCACCAGTTCCCGGATGGCGTCGGCCCGGTCCGGGGTGGGTGCGTCGACGACGGCGGCGGGCAGCACCCGCTCGGTGAGGTCGTAGACGCGCTCGAAGGACGGGGTCCGGGCGCGGGCGGTGAGCGCACCGGTGAAGAACAGGTACTCCAGGGCGGCCTTGCCTGCGTGCCAGTTCCACATGCTCCCGGGGCGGTTCGGGCGCGCCTCCTGCAGCTGGCTGGCGCGCAGCGGCCCGTCCTGCCGGACCCGGTCGAGCAACCCGGCCACGTACTCCGGCCGCTCGCGCTGCACCCGGGTCATCGACCCCCACGCCTCCCGGTCGGCGGCGTCCATCCGCCAGCGCAGGCACGGCTGCAGCCGGACCGGCAGGAACGACGCCTCGTGCGCCCAGTACTCGAACAGGTCGTGCCGGCGATCGGAGAGGGCGTCGAGCAGCGACCGGTCGTAGGAACCCAGCCGGCTGAAGAACGGCAGGTAGTGCGAGCGGGAGAGCACGTTCACCGAGTCGATCTGCACCACGGCCAGCCGCTCGGCGGTGCGGCGCAGCTGGCGGGTGCCGACGACCCCGCTGGGCCGTGGCTCGGCGAACCCCTGGGCGGCCAGCGTCATCCGCCGGGCGAGGGCGGCGGGCAGCCGCTCGACAGCGCTGGTCATGGGCTCGATCCTGCCCTGGGAGTACGACGGTCGCGGACCGGGCCGGCTGCGCCGACGACCTAGGCTGCCCGGGTGGACCTGCCCCCGCTCCCCCGCCCGCACGGTCGCGCAGAGGTGTCGGTGCGCGCGGCCACGCCGGCGGACGCGGTGCAGATCGCCCACGTCCAGGGGATCACCTGGCGCACCGCCTACCGCGGGGTGCTGCCCGACGACGTGCTCGACGGCTGGGACGACGATGCCGCCGCGGACACCTGGCGCCGGTCGGTGGCCGCGCCCCCGACACCGGCACATCGGGTGTTCGTCGCCCTGGAACGGGAGACCGTGGTCGGTCTGGCCGCCTGCGGACCGGCGAACGACGGACCCGATCCGGCGCTGCTGGAGATCGTGGCGCTGGCCGTGGAGCCGCGCTGGGGGCGGCGGGGACACGGCAGCCGCCTGCTGGCCGCGGTCGCCGAGGCGGCCCGGTCGCTGGCATCGCCCGGGCTGGTCATGTGGCTCCCGGCGGGGGACGCCGTCACCGCCGGCTTCCTGACCGGCGCCGGCTGGGCAGCCGACGGGTGGACCCGCATCCTGGACGCGGGCACCGCGAGGGTGCCCCAGGAGCGGTGGCACAGCTGGTTCGACGACGACACGCAGCGATGAGGAGCGCAGTGGGGTTCAGCGGTTTCCCCGACGAGGGTCTGGTCTTCTACGAGGGCCTGGAGGCGGACAACAGCCGGGCGTACTGGACGGCGCACCGGCGCGACTGGGAGGACCACGTCCGGACGCCGATGCAGGCGCTGGTCGACGAGCTCACCGCCGAGTTCGGCACGCCGAAGCTGTTCCGCCCCTACCGCGACGTCCGGTTCAGCCACGACAAGACCCCCTACAAGACGCACCAGGGCGCGGTGCTCCATCCCGACGGCGCCGGTCTGGGCTCGGTGTACGTGCAGGTCTCCGCCGACGGGCTGCAGGTGGCCGGCGGATGCTGGCGGCTCCAACCGGATCAGCTGGACCGCTTCCGGCGGGCCGTCGCCGACGACCTGCAGGGTCCCCGCCTGGTGGCCGAGGTGGACCGGCTGCGTGCTGCCGGCTACCACATCGACGGTGACCGCCTGGTGCGGTCGCCGCGCGGCTGGCCGGCCGACCACCCCCGCATCGAGCTCCTGCGGCACAAGGCGCTGCACGGCGCCCGCCACTGGGAGCCCACCGACTGGCTGCACACCGCCACCGCCCTGGACCGGGTGCGCGAGGCGTGGCGCGCGTTCACGCCGCTCAACCGGTGGCTGGACGACAACGTCGGTGCCACGACGGCGCCCCCGGACCGACGCCGCTGACCCGTCGCTGCCGAGACGACCAGCCCGCTTCCGTCACGTGACGGCGCCGCATTCGTGCCACCGCCGCCGGTCACCGCGCCTTCTGTACCGAAAGCTCCCGCGGTTTCGGTGCAGAAGACGCCGGAGCTTTCGGGGCGGAAGGCGCACGCGCTCAAGCCCGGCGGGGCCCGGGAATCGGCGCGGGGCACACTGCCCCGGAAACGCCGAAACGGGGCCCCAGCCCAGTGGCTGGAACCCCGTCTCGGGAAAGATTGTCCGGCGGCGTCCTACTCTCCCACCCGGTCCCCCGGGCAGTACCATCGGCGCTGAAAGGCTTAGCTTCCGGGTTCGGAATGAGACCGGGCGTTTCCCTTTC
>NZ_JBJHAI010000032.1:0-29021 GCF_054050955.1 Modestobacter sp. SYSU DS0290 | reverse complement strand
ACCTAAAAACCCGCCCCCACCCCCCCCCCCCCCCCCCCCCCGCCCCCCCCCCCCCCCCCCCCCCCCCCCCCCCCCCCCCCCCCCCCCCCCCCCCCCCCCCCCCCCCCCCCCCGCTCGTAGGCCGTGCGCAGCCCCCCGGCGACCGTGACGCTCGGGGTGCTCGTCGACCAGTGGACGTCACCGCCCTGGAAGTGCTGGACGATGCCCCGACCGTCCGGTGACCCGATCTCCTCGCTGATCGGGTAGCCGAGCCGTCCCTGCTCCCAGCCGCCGGCGATCCAGTGCGCGCGGATGGCGTTGACCACCAGGTGCGACCCGGTGCTCGGCGACCAGTAGATGGACGCGGCGGGGAAGTGGTTGTAGCTCCCCCCACCACCGGGCACGACCAGCTCGTCGGTCAACGGCAGTCCCAGCCTCGCCGGCCCGCCGTGCGCCAGGTAGAGCGCGAGGTTCCCGTTGACGAGGTAGTGCACACCCGTCTCCGGGGAGGCGTACATGCGTCCGCGCTGGAACGGCTGCCAGGCCCACCCCTGCTCGGCACGCTGCGCGCCGGTGGCCGGGCCGAGCGCCGCGCGCGCCACCGGGTCCGCGAGGTAGCGGGCGCCCACCGCGCTGGTCGGGTCGACGCCCCCGGCCATCGAGGCTGCGACGCCGGTCCGGATCGCACCCAGCCGCGCGTAGCCGTACCGGCCCGGGCAGTCGGTGGCACCGACGTCCCGGTGCCCGAAGACCGTCGGCAGGGTGACCCGGGCGCCTGCCCGGTACCGGGACGTCCCACCGCCGTCGGAGACCAGCGTCGTGCTCCCCTGCGGGTCGACCCCGTAGAGCGAGAACTTCCACGCGATGACCGCGACGACCGCGTCGAGAGCCGGCTGGGAGACCTCGACGAGCTCGTGGTTCCCGAGCAGGGACACCCCGAAGGTGGCGGTGTTGAAGCCGCCGGCGTGCGCCCCCATCACGGAACTGGACAGGCCTCCGCTCCGGCCTTCCCAGAGACCGCCGAACCGGTCGACGACGACGTGGTAGCCGATGTCGCCCCAGCCGAGGCTCACCGCGTGGTACCGGTAGATGGACCGCATGATGGCCGGCACCTGGTCGGCGGAGTAGCCGTTGGCGTCGGCGGTGTGGTGCAGCGTCGCCGCCTTCACGGTGCTCGCGTACCGGGGACCCCAGGTCCGCAGCCGCTCGTCGGCGCCCCACTGCGCCCTGGAGTGGATCGCCGGCTGCGCGCTCGCCGCGTGCGCGCTGTCCGTGGGCGCCGCCCCGTCCGATGCCGGGCCGGCCACGGCGGCGTCGGCCTCGGACGCCCCCGGGTCGACGAGCTCGAGCTGCACGTCGACCGGGGCGGCTCCGCTGCGCGTCACGAGCTCCGCCTCGACCCCGGTGCTCGGACCGGTCCACAGCGGGCTGGTGCCGCCGCGCAGCCGCCGGCCGGTGGACGTCCGGGGGCCCTGGTCGGCGGTCTCGGTGAGGACCTCCGTCCACTCACCCCACTCCCCCGCGGACGACTGCACCCGGACCTGGACGACGGTGTCGGTCACCCCGGGGTCGTGCGCCCACGTCACCCCGACCAGGGAGAAGGGGGCCACGTCCGTCCGGGTCACGGTGAGGCTCGCCGCGGTGGGCTCGACCCCGTCCACGGGGGCGGTGGTGCCCTGCTCCACCTCTGCGGCCGTGGTGGGCTGCGCGACCGAGCCCAGGAGGACCTGCTCGGCGGAGGTGGTGACCGGGACCGCCTCCGGCAGCGGGGCGGCCAGCACCGGCACCACCAGGAGTGACCCGGTCATGGTCACTGAGGCAACGGTTCCTGCCACGACACGGCGCACGGTCTGTCCTCCGGGGTCCCAGCGAGTTCGCCGGAGGACGGTGCAGCCCACGGCACTCCCGTCTTCGGCAGCCGTCCACCGAGCGTGAGCCGAACCAGGGGAAGAACCCCGACGCCCCGGTCGAGCCGGGACGTCGGCGGTGGCCTCAGAGGGCGTGCTGGGCGTCGACGCTCATGTCGACCCGGGGCCGGCTCTTGCGGCCGAGCCCGAGGATGGAGACGAAGAGGCTGTTGAGGATCACCTGCGCGCCCAGGATCAGGCCGACCATCGCGAGGATCACCGTGCGCACCTGCTGCCGCACGTCCAGGGCGCCGAGATCGGCCGCCCCCCACCGCACGACGGAGACGATCGCGGCGATCAGGCCGACGAGCAGCAGGACACCACCCAGGACCAGCCCGACCTCCAGGGTGAAGCGTTCGAACAGCCGGTTCAGCCGGCGGTCGGGGGGCAGGAAGCCCTCCTCGATCGCATAGACCTTGGTGAGCAACCAGAACGCGATGGCCTGGCTGCCTATCAGCAGTGAGGCCGCCGCGTACCCGAGCGTGCCCACGTCGAAGGTCGCGGAGCCGATGGTGACCGGGGTGATGAGGAGCACCAGCGTGGCGACCGCGCCGACCCCGGCGAGCAGGAAGCCGGGGAACAGGAACAGCCAGCGGGGGGCGAAGAGCAGCAGGAACCGCAGGTGACGCCAGCCGTCGCGGAAGCTGCGCAGGTGCGGCGGGCGGCTGCGCCCGTCCTTGCTCAGCGTCGTCGGCACCTCGCTGACCCGGTGGCCGGCCAGGACCGACCGGACCACGACCTCGCTGGCGAACTCCATGCCGGTGGTGTGCAGGTCCAGCGCCAGCAGCCGCTCGCGGTTGAAGCCACGCAGCCCGCAGTGGAAGTCGCCCACCCGGGCCTTGAAGAACAGCCGTCCGACGAAGGACAGCACCGGGTTGCCCACGTAGCGGTGCAGCGGCGGCATGGCGCCGTCCTCGATCCCGCCCTGGAACCGGTTGCCCATCACGAGGTCGGCCCCGGAGCGCAGCTCGGCCAGGAAGGCGTCCAGGTCGGAGAAGTCGTAGCTGTCGTCGGCGTCGCCCATCACGACGTACCGACCGCGCGCTCCCCGGATGCCCCCCATCAGGGCGTTGCCGTACCCCTTCTCCGCGACGGGGACGACGCGAGCGCCCTCGGCCTCGGCGATCGCCTGGGAACCGTCGGTGCTGCCGTTGTCGGCGATCACGACCTCCCCGCGGACCCCGCTGCGCTGGAGGTAGCCCAGCGCCTTCCTGATGCAGACGGCCAGCGTCTCGGCCTCGTTGAGGCAGGGCATCACGATGGAGAGCTCGACGTCGCCATCCGTGGCCTTGCCGAAGGCGTCCGCGGCGGTCCGCGGACGGGAGATCTCGGGGGCACCCACCGGTGCGACTCCTTGCCTCGTTACGAAATGTTCCCCGTCACCGTAGGCGGCGCCGCGGGATTCGGGCACGGCGACGCGGATCGGGCGCACCCGCCCGCCCCACAGACCCCATCCGCGCCTCCCGCCCCGACTCCGCCGGCCGTCCGGACCCGCCCGGTCACGCCAGCCCCCTCCCCCGCCGCGCCGCCCCTGTGGCGGCTGTGACTGGTGGTTCCCCGCGGCAGGACACGTCGCCCGCGTGACGACCGGTCCCACCTCCGATCGACGTAGAGTCACCGCCGATCACGCCGCTGGACGACTGGCCCCCTGGGGGCAGTGCACCGACGTCGGCACCTCGACGTGAGGACACCGGATGAGCACAGACGACGAGCGCCGGGGCGACACCCCCCGATCGCTGCCCCCGCGCCTCGACCCCCGCGCCGGACGTGCGCCCGGCCGCACCGGTGACGCCGGCAGCGGCCGCCAGCTGACCTGGACCGGGCGCGCCGTCGCCCTCCTGGTCTCCGTGGTCGTGCTGGCCACCAGCGGCTGGGGCTGGTACCTGGGCCGGGTCGCCGACGCCACGGTGAACCGCACCAACGCGATCCCCAGCGACGGCAACGACGAGACGGTCAAGACCGGCGAGGCGATGAACCTGCTGCTGGTCGGCAGCGACAGCCGGGCCAACCTCACCGAGCAGCAGCTGGCCGAGCTGCAGGCGGGCGAGGACTCCGGCCTCAACACCGACACGATGATCCTGGCGCACGTGCCGGCCGACGGGTCGAAGGCGTCGTTCGTCTCCTTCCCCCGCGACTCCTACGTGCAGATCCCCGGCTACGGCAAGGACCGGCTCAACGCCGCCTACGCCTACGGCCGGAGGAACGCCCCCGACGGTGCCTCCGACGAGGCGAAGAACGCCCTGGGCGCCCAGCTGCTGGTGCAGACCATCAGCGGTCTCACCGGGCTGCAGATCGACCACTACGCCGAGGTCGACCTGCTGGGCTTCTTCGAGCTGTCCAACGTCGTCGGCGGCGTCGAGGTCAACCTCTGCAATGCGGTGGACGACCGCGAGTGGTCCGGCGCCTACTTCCCGGCAGGGGTGCAGACGATCAGTGGCGCGGACGCGCTCAAGTTCGTCCGGCAGCGGCACGGCTACGGCCCCCAGGGCCGCGGCGACTTCGACCGGATCGTCCGCCAGCAGGTGTTCATCGCGGGCGTGCTGCGCAAGATGCTCTCCGAGGACGTCCTGCTCGACCTGGGCAAGCAGCGGCAGCTGGTCCAGGCCGCGTCGCAGGCCCTCACGGTCGACCAGAACCTCAACCTGCTGCAGCTGGCCCAGCAGATGCAGTCGGTCACCGCCGGCGGCATCGAGTTCCAGACGGTGCCCAACCTGGGGCCCGCGACCGAGGACGGCAAGTCGATCGTCAAGCTCGAGGACGCCGACACGCTGCACGCGTTCTTCGCCGAGCTGAACGCCGAGCCCGAGCCCCCCGCCGACGCGACCACCGAGGCGCCCGCCCCGATCGCCCCGGCCCAGGTGCGCGTCGACGTCTACAACGGCTCGGGCATCAGCGGCCTGGCCGCCAGCGCCGCCGCCGAGCTGGAGGGCGCCGGGTTCCCGGTCACCGGGACGGCCAACGCCGACTCCTCGGACTACGCGGTCACCGAGATCCGCCACGCCGCCGGCGACGAGGGCCTGGCCGCCACGCTGGCCGCCACGGTCCCCGGCGCGGTCACCAAGCAGGTCACCGACGCCACCAGCGGCACCGTCCAGCTGGTCCTCGGATCGGACTTCAACGGGGTGGGCCAGCCGGTCACGGCGCAGCCGGTCGCCCCGAGCGCCCCGGCCGAGGCCCCGCGCACGGCCGCCGACACGACCTGCATCAACTGATGGCCCGCACCCCGGCCGACCTGCTGGCCGCGACGCTGCGGCGGGACGCCTCCGCTCCGCTGGTGACCTCCTACGACGACGCGACGGGCGAGCGCACCGAGCTGTCGGGCACGACCCTGGCCAACTGGGTGGCCAAGACCGCCAACCTGCTGCAGGAGGAGTTCGACGTCGGCCCGGGCAGCACGGTCGCGGTGTCCCTGCCGGTGCACTGGCAGACCGCGGCGGTGCTGCTCGGCGTCTGGAGCTGCGGCGCGGCGGTGCTGGACACCGCGGTCGAGGACGACGACCGGCTGACCGGGGCCGACGTCGTGCTGGCCGCGCAGGACCGGCTGCCGCCGCTGGAGGAGCAGGACCTGCCCGAGCTGCTGGGCCTCTCGCTGCACCCGCTGGGCATGGGGATGACCGGGTACGCCGGCCCGGCCCGCGACTTCGCGCTGGAGGTGCGGGGGCAGGGCGACGTCTTCACCCCGTGGCAGCCGCTGGACCCGGCCGGGCCAGGGCTGCTCGCCGGCGGTGTGCAGCTCGGCCTCGGCCAGCTCGCGCACACCGCCGACGAGCTCGCCGCCCGGCTGGGCCTGGTCGCCGGCGACCGGGTGCTGGTCTACGAGCGGACGGCGACCGAGGCCGGGCCGGTCGCCTGGCTGCTGGCCCCGCTGGCGGCCGGCGCCTCGCTGGTGCTGTGCCGCAACGCGGTTTCCGCCCAGTTGCAGGTCCGGGCGGAGACGGAGCGGGTCACCGCTACGCTCGGCACGAAGCTCGACGGGATCCGCGAGCTGGGTCGCCCCGTCTGACACTCGCCGGCCCAGCCGACGAGAGACGGTGGTCAGCCGCATGGACAAGGTCGTCCCCAGTGCACGTGAGGCCGTTGCCGACATCCCCTCCGGCGCCACGCTGGCGGTGGGCGGGTTCGGCCTCTGCGGGGTGCCGATCGCGCTGATCGACGCCCTGCTGGAGCAGGGCGCCGACCGGCTGACCACGATCAGCAACAACTGCGGGGTCGACGACCAGGCGCTGGGCGTGCTGCTCTACGCCGGGCGGATCGCCAAGACGATCAGCTCCTTCGTCGGCGGCAACAAGGAGCTCGCCCGGCTGTACCTGTCCGGGCAGCTGGAGGTCGAGCTGACCCCGCAGGGGTCGCTGGCCGAGCGGCTGCGCGCCGGCGGCACGGGCATCCCGGCCTTCTACACGCCCACCGGCGTGGGCACGCTCGTCGCCGACGGTGGCATCCCGGTGCGCTACGACGCCGACGGGAACGTGGTCGCGACCAGCCCGCCGAAGGAGGTCCGCCGGTTCGGCGACACCGACTACGTGCTGGAGACGGCGCTGACCGCCGACTACGGCCTGGTCCGCGCGGCGGTGGGTGACCGGCACGGGAACCTGGTCTTCCACGAGTCGGCACGGAACTTCAACCCGCTGGCCGCGATGGCCGGCCGGGTGACCATCGCCGAGGTCGAGCTGCTGGTCGAGCCCGGCCGCATCCCGGCCGACGCGGTGCACCTGCCCGGGGTGTTCGTGCAGCGGGTCGTGCACGTCGGTGCGGCCGGCAAGAAGATCGAGAAGCGCACCACCCGCCCCCGGCCGAGCGCGCCCACCCCCGCGGCTGCCGGCACCGAGACGACGGAGGCCTGACCATGGCGCTCTCCCGCGAGCAGCTCGCCGCCCGCGTCGCCGCCGACCTGCGCGACGGGCAGTACGTCAACCTCGGCATCGGCATGCCCACCCTGGTGCCCAACCACGTGCCCGACGGCGTGCACGTCGTCCTGCAGAGCGAGAACGGCATCCTCGGCGTCGGCCCGTACCCCTTCGAGGGCGAGGAGGACGCCGACCTGATCAACGCCGGCAAGGAGACGGTCACCGTCCTGCCCGGCGCCAGCTACTTCGACTCCGCGCTCTCCTTCGGCATGATCCGCGGCCACGCCATCGACCTCGCCGTCCTGGGCGCGATGCAGGTCAGCGCCGCCGGCGACCTGGCCAACTGGCTCATCCCCGGGAAGATGGTCAACGGCATGGGCGGCGCCATGGACCTGGTCCACGGCGCCCGCGAGGTCGTCGTGATGATGGAGCACACCGCGCGCGACGGGTCGGCCAAGATCGTCACCGAGTGCTCGCTGCCGCTCACCGGCAAGGCGTGCGTCGACCGCATCGTCACCGACCTGGCCGTCATCGACGTCACGCCCACCGGCCTGGTGCTGCGCGAGACCGCGCCCGGCGTCACCGTCGCCGACGTCGTGGCCGCCACCGACGCCCCGCTGGAGGTCCCGGCCGAGGTCCCGGCGATGTCGCTCCCGGCGGGCGTGTGACCTTCTCCGTCATCGCCCGGGACCCGGGCACCGGGGACCTGGGCATCGCGGTCTCCTCCTGCATCCTCGCCGTCGGCCGCGCCGTCCCGACCGTGCGGCCGGGGGTCGGCGTGGTGGCGGTGCAGGCCCGCAGCCGGCGCGGGCTGGGCACCTCGCTGATGGCCGGCCTGGCCGCGGGCACCTCGCCGCAGGACCTGGTGCGGCACGCCTCGCACGCCGCCGAGGACGTCGACCGGCAGATCGCGGTGCTCGACGCCGACGGCCGGGTCGCCGCCGACACCGGGCGCGGCTCGCTGCCGGCCAGCGGGCACCTGCTCGGCGACGGCTTCAGCGTGCAGGGCAACATGCTCACCTCCTCCGACGTGCTGCCGGCGATGTCGGCCGCCTTCGTCTCCACCGGCGGGCCGCTCGCCGACCGGCTGCTGGCCGCGCTGACCGCGGGCCAGGACGCCGGCGGCGACCTGCGTGGCCGGCAGTCCGCCGCGCTGCTGGTCGTCGGCGGGGAGCCGGCCACCGAGGACGACGACGGGGTGCGGATCGACCTGCGGGTCGACGACTCCGGCGACCCGGTGGCCCAGCTCCGGATGCTGCGCAACCTGCAGCGGGCCTACGACGAGCGCGACTACGAGACCCTCGCCGTCTTCGCCCCGGAGGGCGCGCGCGACCTCTACGCGGCGCTGGCCGCCTCCCGCCGGGGCGACCGGGCCGCCGCCCGCAGCGCCCTGGAGGCGGTGCGCACCCGCCCGGGCTGGGCGACCTGGCTGGCGTCGATGGCCGGCGACGCCCGGCTCTCCGCGGTCTCCCGGCTGCTCGACTGACGCCGCCGGCCGGGTGCACCCGGCCCCACGGGACGCCTAGGAGTGGGGGTCCTGGAGCGCCCGGACCAGGTGGACGGCGAGCTCGCGGTAACCGATCCGGTTCGGGTGCTCCCCGTCGGCGAACAAGCCGCCCGGCGGGGAGAGCCACTCCTCCTCCACCGGGTCGAGGAAGCGGAGCCCCTCGTGCGCGGCGGCACGGCGCAGGGCGTCGCGGACGGCCAGCACACTCGCCTGGTCCAGCCCGGGCGGGAGCACGGGGCCGAGCACCACGATGCGCGCCTCGGGGAGCCGCGCGCCCAGCTCCGAGTAGAGGTCCCGGGCGGCGGTGTACAGCGCCTCGGTGGAGTTGCCCCGGTCGTTGGTGCTGCCCTGCACCACGACCACGTCCGGGGCCGCCGCCACCACCTCGTCCACCCGGGCGGCGTACGGCGCCCCGCCGGGGAGCGTGCCGGCGGTCAGGTACCCGGTGCCGCCGATCGCCTCGAGGACCGGTGTCCACCCCAGCAGGGCGGCGGTGCGGATCGCATAACCGACGCCGGTCTCCGAGGCCGCCGTGTAGGAGTCACCGAGGAACACCACCCGGACCGCGGGCTCCTCCTGCTCGGCCGAGGTCGGAGCCGTCGTCGGAGCCGTCACCGGGACCGCCGGTCCGGCACTGCGCACCGCCGACGCGCCCCAGCCGATCAGCACGAGGCCGAGCAGCGCGCACACGGCGGGTGCAACCGGACGGACGCGCATCACCGGTCCAGGTTACGGCGGCGTGGGCAGGCCGCCGGGGAACACCGCGCGCCCCTGCGGCCCCGGACCGGCCGTCGTCAGCGCAGCAGACTGCGGGCGATCACCATGCGCTGCACCTGGTTGGTGCCCTCGTAGATCTGGGTGATCTTGGCGTCGCGCATCATCCGCTCGACCGGGAAGTCCTGGGTGTAGCCGGCGCCACCGAAGAGCTGGACGGCGTCGGTGGTCACCTGCATCGCCACGTCTGAGGCGAACGCCTTGGCCGCGGCGGAGACCCGGGTGACGTCAGGACGCCCCGCGTCGCCGGCGGCAGCGGCGACGTAGACCAGGTGCCGGGCGGCCTGCACCTTCATGTCCATGTCGGCGAGCATGAACTGCACGCCCTGGAAGTCGCTGACCGCCGAGCCGAACTGGCGGCGGTCCTTGGTGTAGGCGACCGCGGCGTCCAGCGCCCCTTGGGCGACCCCGACGGCCTGCGCGCCGATGGTCGGCCGGGTGACGTCCAGCGTGCGGAGCGCGGTCTTGAACCCGGTGCCGGGCTCCCCGACGACCCGGTCGGCCGGGATGGTGCAGTCGGTGAAGTGGAGCTCGCAGGTGGGCGAGCCCTTGATGCCCATCTTCTTCTCCTTGGGCCCAACGGCGAAGCCCGGGTCGTCGCGGTGCACGACGAACGCGGAGATCCCGTTGGCGCCCTTCTCCGGGTCGGTCACCGCCATCACGGTGAACCACTCGGAGACGCTGGCGTTGGTGATCCACGCCTTGGTCCCGTTGAGCACCCAGGTATCGCCCTGGCGCCGCGCCCGGGTGCGCATCGCGGCGGCGTCCGACCCTGCCTCGCGCTCGGACAGGCCGTAGCTGATCATCGCGTCGCCGGCGGCGATGGAGGGCAGCACCTGCTGCTTGAGCCCCTCGGACGCGGAGAGGATCACCGGCACCGAGCCGAGCTTGTTGACCGCGGGGATCAGCGAGGCGCTGACGTCGACCCGGGCCACCTCCTCGATGACGATGCAGGTGGCGACCGCATCAGCACCTTCGCCGCCGTAGGCCTCGGGGACGTGCGTGGCGTGGAAGCCGGCCGCGGTCAGCGCCTTCTGCGCCTCGACCGGGTAGCGCGACTCGGCGTCCACCTCCGCGGCGAACGGCGCGATCTCGCGCTCGGCGATCTCCCGGACGGCTTCCCGGATGGCCTCGTGCTCGTCGGTGAGCGCGTACAGCCCAGCGTTGTTACCCACGAGTAGAGAATAGGGCTGCCGGGCGCCGTCCAGAAGGGGGCTCACCCGCGCGGGAGACGCTCCTGCAGCTGTGCGTCGCGGGCGATCACGGCGTCGGCGAGGTCGGCCTGGAACCGCTCGACCCGCGCCCGCAGCCCGTCGTCGCCGGCGGCGAGGACGCGGACGGCGAGCAGTCCGGCGTTGCGGCCGCCACCGATCGACACGGTCGCGACCGGGACTCCGGCCGGCATCTGGACGATCGACAGCAGGCTGTCCAGCCCGTCGAGCCGGTCCAGCGGCCGGGGGACGCCGATCACCGGGAGCGGGGTCGCCGCGGCGACCATCCCGGGCAGGTGGGCCGCTCCCCCGGCGCCGGCGATCACCACCCGCAGCCCCCGCCCGGCGGCGGACTCGGCGTAGTCGAGCATCCGGCGCGGCGTGCGGTGCGCGGAGACGACGTGCGCCTCCCACGGGACGTCGAACTCGTCCAGCGCCTCGGCGGCCGGCGCCATCATCGGCCAGTCGGAGTCGCTGCCCATCACGATGCCGACGATCGGGTCAGGCACGGTCCCCTCCTCGTCCCGCAGTGGTCCGGAGCGCCTCCAGCACGGCCTCGGCAGCCGCGGCCATGGTGCGCGACCGGGACGCCTCGGCGTACCAGGCCGCCGCCGACGCGCGCAGCGTCGCGCCGGCCCGGACGACCTCCACGATGGCCGCGCCCAGCGGCCCGGGGTCCGCGCTGGGCGCGATGACACCGTTGACGCCGGGGGTGACCAGCTCCACCGACGCGTTGTCCGGGGCGTCCACCAGCACGACCGGGGTGCCCACCGCACAGGCCTCCACCACGACGATGCCGTACCCCTCCCGCTTCGACGGGTTGACCATGCAGGCCGCGGACCGGAGCTCGGCGTGCAACCGGTCCGCGTCGACGAAGCCGGGCACCTCCACGACGCCGTCCAGGCCCAGCCGGCGCACCTCGCTCTGCACCGCGGCACGCTGCTCGCCGTCGCCGATGAGGACCGCTCGCAGGCCCGGCACGTGCTGCCGGGCCTCGGCCACCGCCGCGGGGATCGCGGCCACCTGCTTGTCCGGGATCATCCGGCCGACGAACACCACCGTCGGCGGATCAGCCGCCTCCGGCGAGGGATCGGCCCGGATGTCGTCGTGGATCAGCCCCGGGCTCACCACCGGGGCCGTGCGCAGCCCCTCGGCCTCCAGCCGGCGGGCGTTCATCTGCGAGTGGCAGCTGGCCAGCGGGCTCAGGCGCACGGCCAGCGTCTGCAGCAGCCGGGCCGCCCGGCCGACGACCGGGCCGGAGTACTCCAGCCACTGCTCCGGGCGCCAGACCTCGAGGAAGTCCGAGCACACGGCGGTCCCGCGCCCCAGGGTGCCCAGTCGCGTCGCGGGGACGTTGAGCGCCGGCAGGGCACTGACCAGCACGGCGTCGTACCGGCTGCCGTGCCGGCGGAGGTGCCGGGCCACCGCGACCGCGAAGCCCAGCGCGGGGCCGAGACGTCGGTTGCCCGACGCGTCGTACAGGGCCGCCCGGGGCGCGATCTCGACGACCTCGACGCCGGGCACGCTCGGCGGATCACCCTCCCACTGGCGCCGGGTGAGGTAGCTGACCTGGTGGCCGCGCCGGGCGAAGTGCTCGGCGAACGCGCGGTACTGCCGTTCCCCGCCCCCCGTGGAGTTCGGGAAGAAGCAGTCGTAGATCACGGCGATGTGCACGGGTGCCTCTCGGTGGCGGGTCTGGACGACGGCTCGGTGGCTCGGCGGCTCAGTGTGCGCCCGGGAAGGCGAAGGCCTCGTCCACGACACCGTCGGCCAGGTACCGGGCGGCGGCGACCGCGCGGGCCCGGACCTCGGCGAGGTCGTCCCCCAGCGCGGTCACGTGGCCGAGCTTGCGGCCCCGGCGCTGCCCCTTGCCGTACCAGTGCAGCTTCACGTCCGGCCAGTGCGCCATCAGGTGGTGCACCCGCTCGTCCAGGCCCGGCCCGGCCCAGTCGTCGGACGAGGCGTCGCCGCCGAGCACGTTGGCCATCACGACGACCGGCGCGGTCATCGCGGTGGAGCCCAGCGGGTAGTCCAGGACGGCACGCAGGTGCTGCTCGAACTGGCTGGTCCGGGCGCCCTCGATGGTCCAGTGCCCGGAGTTGTGCGGCCGCATCGCCAGCTCGTTGACCAGCACGCCGTCCGGCGTCTCGAACAGCTCGACGGCGAGCATGCCGACGACGCCGAGGGAGTCCGCGATCCGGACGGCGAGCTCCTGGGCCGCGGTCGCCTTCTCCTCGCCGAGGCCGGGCGCCGGCGCGTACACCTCGTTGCACACGCCGTCCCGCTGCACGGTCTCGACCACCGGCCACACCGCGACCTGACCGAACGGCGAGCGGGCCACCTGGGCGGACAGCTCGCGGGTCATCGCCACCCGCTCCTCGGCCAGCAGGGTGCCGTGCCGCTCCAGCAGGTCGGCGACCTCGTCGGGGCCGCGCACCACGAAGACGCCCTTGCCGTCGTAGCCACCGCGTGGGGTCTTGAGCACCACCGGCCAGCCGACCTGGTCGGCGAAGGCGGTCGCATCGTGCACCGTGCGCACCTCGGCCCAGGCGGGCTGCGGCTCTCCGGCGGCGGCCAGCGCCCGGCGCAGCACCAGCTTGTCCTGGGCGTGCACGAGCGCCGCGGGACCGGGGGCGACCCGGTGGCCGGCGTCCTCCAGCGCGCGGAGGTGCTCGGTGGGCACGTGCTCGTGGTCGAAGGTGACCACGGTGGCCCCGTCGGCGAGCCGCTGCAGGTCCGCCAGCTCCCGGTGGTCGCCGCGGACGACGTCGGCGGCGACCAGCGCGGCGGACTCGGCCGGGTCGGCGGCCAGCACGCGCAGCGACTGGCCGAGCGCGATCGCGGCCTGGTGAGTCATCCGGGACAGCTGCCCGCCGCCGACCATGGCCACGACGGGCAGACCGGTACGCGGGTGCAGGGGCTGGGGGCTGCTCATGACGCCGCGAGCGTAGTGGTCCGGCGGGACGGAGCGGTCACGGTCGGCCCAGCGGGTGCCGAGAACGGAACCGGAGGACCGGGAGGGCGGGCGTCAGCGCACGCCCCGCCGGGGTGGCCGCCGATGCGCGGCAGCCACCCTCCCGCCCCTCCGGGCAGACGCTCGTCCCCAGACGTTAGGAACGACATGCTCCACCGAAGCCGCACGCTCGCCGTGGGCGGGCTCCTCCTCGCCCTGCTGCCGACCGCCGCGTGCAGTGCGGACGGTGCCGGGACCACGGACGCCGACGCCGCGTCGACGGGCAGCGCCGCGGCGGGGGTGTCCGAGACCCCGGCGCTGCCGACCGGGGCGTTCTCCTCCGCTGAGCCGACCGAGGTGGTCACCGACCCACCCGCCACCCCCACCGACCCGGCCGCCGGCGAGGCGGACGTCTTCGTGACCGCGTCCTACTGGGACGCCGCCGAGCGCACCGTGACCGTGCGCAGCGAGGTGCCCGGCGTGGTCGAGGAGGGCGGCACCTGCACGCTCACCCTCACCCGGGACGACGGCACCTCGGCCACCGCGACCCGGGAAGGCGTCGCGAACGTCTCCACGACGTCCTGCGGAGCGCTGAGCATCGCCGGTGACCAGCTCGCACCCGGCGCCTGGACAGCGGTGGTGGGTTACCGCTCGGGCACCACCCAGGGCTCCTCCGAGCCCGTGCAGGTGGACGTCCCGTGAGGCAGCTGCTCGTCCGGCTGGCCGCGGTGGCGACGCTGGTCGCCGGCCTCGTGCTGGCCCCGACGGTCGGGGAGGCCCCTCCTGCGCCCGCGCAGGCGGCGGACCTGAGCCGCTTCGACCCGGGCAACATCATCTCCGACGCGGTGTTCTACGACGCCGGGTCGATGGGCGCCAACGACGTCCAGGCCTTCCTCACGGCCAAGGGGCAGCGCTGCACCGCCGGCCAGATGTGCCTGAAGAACTACACGGTCGCGACGACCAGCCGCTCTGGCGACCGGCTGTGCAACGGCTACCAGGGCGGCGCGGTCGAGTCCGCGGCCACGATCCTGACCAAGGTCGCCGTCTCGTGCGGGGTGAGCCCCCGGGTGCTGCTGGTGCTCCTGCAGAAGGAGATGGGGCTGGTCACGGCGACGTCGCCGACGACGAAGAGCTACGAGCGCGCCGCCGGCTACGCCTGCCCCGACGACGGGACCGGGAAGTGCGACCCGGCCTACGCGGGCCTGCAGAACCAGTTGTACCGATCGGCGTGGCAGTACAAGAAGTACCGGGCGGACGCCGACTCCTACAGCTACGTCGCCGGCCGCTGGAACACCATCCGGTGGAGCACCAACTCCAGCTGCGGCACCTCGCAGGTGTTCATCGTGAACCAGGCCACCGCCGGGCTCTACAACTACACCCCCTACCGCCCCAACCAGGCGTCGCTGAACGCCGGCTACGGCGCCTCCTCGGACCCGTGCGCCCAGTACGGCAACCGGAACTTCTACAACTACTTCACCGACTGGTTCGGGTCGACCGGCTTCCGGGTCTCCGGGGGCATCGGTGGGCTCTACGTCGCCCAGGGCGGGGGCACCGGACCGCTCGGCGCTCCGACGGGCGAAATGTTCTGCGGCATCACCGCCGGCGGCTGCGCCCAGTTCTTCACCGGCGGTGTCATCTACTGGTCCCCCGCGACGGGCGCACACGCCGTGTCCGGCGGGATCCTGGGGACCTGGCGCTCCCTGGGCTGGGAGGGCGGCCCGCTCGGCTACCCGACCGGTGACATGTTCTGCGGCATCACCGCCGGCGGCTGCGCCCAGTTCTTCGCCAACGGCGTCATCTACTGGTCACCGTCCAGCGGTGCCCACGCCGTCTCCGGTGCCGTGCTGAACACCTGGAAGGCGCAGGGTTGGGAGGGCGGCCCGCTGGGCTACCCGACCAGCGAGATGACGTGCGGGATGGCGTCGGGGGGCTGCGCCCAGTGGTTCGCCGGCGGCGCCGTCTACTGGACCGCGAAGACCGGTGCGCACGCGGTCTCGGGCGGCATCCTCGGCGCCTGGGGCGGGCTCAACTGGGAGGGCGGCCCGCTCGGCTACCCGACCGGCGCGATGTCCTGCGGCATCACCGCCGGCGGCTGCGCCCAGTCCTTCAGCGGGGGCGTCGTCTACTGGTCCCCGGGCACCGGCGCCCACGCCCTCTCCGGCGGGGTGCTGGCCACCTGGCGGGCGCAGGGGTCGGAAGGTGGCCCGCTGGGCTACCCGACGGCCACCATGACCTGCGGCCTGACGGCCGGCGGCTGCGCCCAGCAGTTCGCCGGGGGCGTCATCGCCTGGTCGCCCTCCACCGGCGCCCGCGCCGTCTCCGGCGACGTCCTCGCCAGCTGGACGTCGCTGGGGGCACAGGACGGTCCGCTGGGCTACCCGCTCGCCGAGCGGGTCTGCGGGCTGGCCGACGGCGGCTGCGCCCAGCAGTTCGCCGGCGGGCTCATCAGCGGCTCGCCGTCGACCGGCGCCCACGCGCTCTCCGGCGGGGTGCTCGGCGCCTGGCAGGCGTTGGGCCGGGAGGCCGGACCGCTGGGCCAGCCGACGGCCGAGATGGCCTGCGGGCTCACCGACGGCGGCTGCGCCCAGCAGTTCGCCGGCGGGGTCGTCGCCTGGTCGCCGTCCACCGGCCCGCACGCCATCTCCGGCGCGGTGCTCAACACCTGGCGCTCGCTCGATGCCGAGCGCGGGCTGCTCGGGTACCCCACCGGTGACATGTTCTGCGGCATCACCGCCGGCGGCTGCGGTCAGTTCTTCCGCGGAGGCGTCGTCTACTGGTCCCCTGCCACCGGGGCTCACGTGGTCAGCGGCGGCATCCTCGACACCTGGCGGGCGCGCGGCTGGGAGGGCGGCGCACTCGGCTACCCGATCGCCGCTCGGGTGGCCGTCCCCGAGGGCTGGCAGCAGCGCTTCGAGCACGCGACCCTCACCTGGGACACCTCCACCGGAACGGTCACCGTGACCCCCTGACGGCGGTCCGCCCGGTACCGGGGCCGCCTGCCACCGTTCGCGGTGTCAGGCGGCCCCGTGCGTTCCGGGCACCTAAGCTCGGCGGCATGGCTCTCGCCGGTGCACGCCACCGCATCGGCGGGGCAGGCCGGCTGCTGGTCCGGGAGCTCAGCGCGTTCGGCGTCGTCGGCACCGTGTGCTTCGCCCTCGACCTCGCCGTGTTCCAGGTCCTCTACGGCGTCACGGGGCTCGACCCGGCGCTGGCCAAGCTGGGGTCGGCAGCCGTCTCCACCACCGTCGCCTACGTCGGCCACCGGTACTGGTCCTTCGCCCACCGGGCCCGGAGCACGGTCCGGCGCGAGTACGCCGTGTTCGCCCTGGTCAACGCGGCGACCCTGCTGCTGTCGCTGGGGATCGTCACGTTCGTGCACGAGGGCCTGGGCCAGGACGGCTCCCTGGTCCTCCAGACGGCCAACGTCGGGTCGATCGCGCTGGGCACGGTGATCCGTTTCCTGGCATACCGTCGCTGGGTGTTCCGGGCACCCACCGTGGACCCGCGCACCGGTCCGGACGGCGACCGGGTCGCGCCGGCGACCACCGCCGGCTGAGCACCTCAGGCGACCACGCGCGACCCGTTCCGTCCGGTCAGCACCTCCAGTCGCCCGGTGATCCGCTGCCGCAGCTCCTCGACGTGGCTGATGACACCCACGGTGCGGCCGCCACGACGCAACTCGTCCAGCACGGTCATCACCGCGTCGAGCGCCTGCGGGTCCAGCGTGCCGAAACCCTCGTCGACGAACAGGGTGTCGATCTGCACGCCACCGCTCTCGGCGGTGACCACGTCGGCCAGGCCGAGCGCCAGGGCGAGCGAGGCCATGAAGCTCTCCCCGCCGGAGAGGGTCTTGGTCGGCCGCCGGGCACCGGTGTACTCGTCCAGGACGTCGAGACCGAGACCGCCCCGCGCCCCGTGCCGCCCCTGCGCATCACTGTGGAGGAACCGGTAGCGCCCCCCGGACATGTCGCTGAGCCGGCGGCTGGCCACCTCGGCGACCTGCTCGAGGCGAGCGGCCAGCACGAACGACTGCAGCCGCATGCGCATCGTGTTGCCCCCTCGGCCGTTCACCAGGTCGGCGAGCGCCGCGACCTGGTCGGCCGCGGCCCGCCGGTCGTCCAGCTCGACCTCGACGGCCGTCAGCTCGGCCGCCAGCCCGTCCAGGGCGACCAGGCACCGGCGTGCCTCGGCGAGCGCGGCGACCGCGGCCTCGCGGGTCGCGGTGGCCGAGCGGCAGGTGCCGGTCAGCGCGTCGAGGTCCGGTCGCGGGGGGAGGTCGGCCAGCTCCGGCTCGGCCAGCGTCGCGGTGACGAGCGACCAGCGCTGGTCGTGCTCGGCGATCCGACGGGCGAGCACCTCGGTGCGTCCGCGGTCGAGCAGCGCTCCGGCGGCGGTGAGCAGGTCGGGGAAACCGGCCTCGACCACCCGGCGCTCGGCGAGCCGGCGGGCCTCGTCGGCTGCGGTACGCGCCCGCAGCTCGTCGCCCTCCGCTGCCACCACCAGCTCACACCGCTCGGCGAGCTGGGTGAGCCGGCTGACCCGGGCCGGCAGGTCCGGGTCCTCACCCCGCGCCTCGGTCAGCCGCGCCTGCACCACCGTGAGGGACTCCTCCAGCCTCGCCAGGCCCGCGCGCCGGGCGGCCAGCTCCTCGCGGGTGGCGGCCGCGGCCGCAGCCGCGGCCTCCCGGCGCGCGGTCAGCTCGGCGAGCTCGGCGCGGGCCGGCGCCAGCCGCGCGGCCTCGCGGCGCACGCCGGCCTCGGCCGCCGCCGTCTCCGCGGCGTCCCGGACCAGGACCTCGACCGGGTCCCCACCGGCCTGCGCGCGCAGCACCGCGAGTTCCCGCTCGGCGTCCTCGACGGCCCGCTGGGCAGCCCCGTGCACAGCCTCCCGCCGCTCGGACTCGGCGTGGGCGGCGTCCTCCTCGACCCGGCCGACCTGGGGTCCGGTCGCCGTCGCCGGGGCCGGGTGCTCGACGGCGCCGCACACCGGACAGCACTCGCCGGCGGCCAGCTGGCCGGCGAGCTCGGCGGCCATCCCGTCCAGCCGGCGGGCGCGCAGGTCGGCCCAGTGCTCGCGGGCGTCGAGCCACCTGCCCCGGGCCTCCTGGGCCGAGTCGCGCAGCCCGACGGTGCGCGCCTCCAGCTCCTCGGCGGCCTCCGCGGCCGCCAGCGAGGCCCGCGCCCGGTCGGCCGCCGCGACCACGCCGGGCAGCCGGGCCGCGGCCTCGGCCGCGGACTCCACCGCCCGCTCGAGCTCGCTGGTGCGGGCCGGCCACCCGGCCGCCGACTCCTCCTCGGTGCGGTACCGGGCCGACAGCCGTGCCACCTCACCGCGTGCGGTGTCCAGCTCCCGCTCCAGCCCGGCTGCCCTGCCCACCTCCGGCAGCAGCGCTCGCAGCCCGGCGACCTCGTCGCGGAGCTCGCGGGCGAGCGACCCGTCGGCCGTGCGGTGGCCGGCGACCTCGGCCCAGGCCGAGCGCGCCGCGGCCAGTCCCGCGTGGGCGCGCTCGGCCTCCTGCGCCGCCCGACCGGCGGCCTCCAGCACGTCCCGCACCGGCTCGGCACGCCCCCCGGCGTCCAGGGCGGCACGCAGGCCACCCAGCTCCGCCGCCTCCTCCTGCAGCCGGGCCAGCTCGGCCCGGGCCCGCGCCTGCCGGACGTGACGCCCCTCGTCGACCCGGGCCCGCGCCAGTTCGGCGTCAGCGCGCTCCACCGCCGCGGCGGCCGCCTCGGCCGCGGCCGCACGCTCCGTGAGGCGGGTGGCGACCTCGGCGTGGACCTGCCGGACCCAGGAGGTGGCGTGCACCGGCGACGAGGCGCCGACCAGCTCGGGCGCCAGCTCCTCGGGCACCTCGACGTCGGCGACCTGGGCGACCCGGGCCAGCAGCGTGCTCGCCGCCATCCGGGACTCGTCGAGCTCAGCGCGCGCCTGGGCACGCCGCGCGGCCAGCCAGTCCTCGACCCGGGCGAACCGGCCGACGTCGAACAGGGTCCGCAGCAGCCGGGCGCGGTCCTCGGGCTCGGCGCGGAGGAAGCGGGCGAAGTCCCCCTGTGGCAGCAGGACCACCTGGCAGAACTGCTCCGCGGACAGGCCGAGCAGGCGGCGCAGGTGCTCTGACCCCTCGTCGATGCGGGTGCTGACCGGCTCCCACCCGCCGTCCGTCAGCCGCTGGACGGTGAGCCGGGCCTGCTCGGTCGTCCACCCGGTCCCACGCCGCTTGGGACGCTGCTGCTCGGGCCGGCGGGTGACCAGCAGCCGTTCTCCACCGAGAGTCACCTCGCACTCGACCTCGGTGCGCACCGCGTCCCCGGCGTGGTCGCTGCGGAGGCGCCTCTCCTCACCGCGGGCACCGGGCACGGTGCCGTACAGCGCGAAGACGATGGCGTCCAGCAGGCTGGTCTTGCCCGCGCCGGTCGGCCCCCAGAGCAGGAACAGCCCGTCACGGCCGACCTCGTCCAGGTCGACCTCGACCCGGTCGGCGAACGGGCCGAAGGCCGTGACCGCGAGCCGGTGCACCCTCACTGCAGGGCCTCCTCGCGCGCCACGCCGGCGAGCGCCGCGGCCAGCAGTTCGCGTTCGGCCTGGCTGACGGCCAGGCCGCGCACGTGGGAGACGAACTCCTCGGCGACCTCCAGGTCGCTCCGCCCGGCGAGCCGCTCCTGGTAGCTGCGCCCGTCGCTGCTCGTCGGCCCCCCCGCCCACTCGAGGTGGACGCAGTGCGGGAACCGCTCCTGCAGTCGGCGCATCGGATCCAGCGGGCGGACCGGATCGGTCAGCGTCGCGGAGACGAAGTGCGTGACCACCTCGGCCAGTCGTGGGTCTGCCAGCAGGTCGTCCAGCTCACCGCGGAGCTGGGTGAGCCGGCGCGGTGCGGGCAGCGGGACGGGCCGGACCCCGGCCAGCCCGCCGGCCCCCAGCTCGACCAGCCAGGCCTGCTTGTCGTGACCGGCCTCGCCGAAGGAGTACGGCAGCGGCGAGCCGCTGTAGCGGATGCGCGGGGTCAGCGTCTGCGGGCGGTGCAGGTGGCCGAGCGCCACGTAGTCGACCCCGTCGAACACCGACGCCGGGACCAGGTCGACCCCACCGACGCAGATGTCCCGTTCGCTGTCGCTGGGCATCCCGCCCCCGACGAAGGCGTGGGCCAGCACGACCGACCGGACCCCGGGCCGCAGGAAGAGGTCCGCCCGCACCCGGTCCATCGCCTCGGTGAGCACGGCCTCGTGGCTCCGCGCGCCCGGCTGGCCGAGCTCGTGCCGGGCCACCTCGGGCTCCAGGTAGGGGATGCCGTAGACCGCGACCTCGCCGTGCTCGTCGGCGAGCAGCACCGGCTCGTCGAGGGTCGCCACAGCCGTGCGGACGTGCACCCCCGACGCCGAGAGCAGCCCGGCCGCGAAGCCCAGGCGGCGGGCGGAGTCGTGGTTGCCCGGCGTCAGGACGACCTGGGCACCGGCGGCACGCAGCCGCGTCAGCCCCCGGTCGAGCACCGCGGTCGCATCGGCCGAAGGGACCGCCCGGTCGTAGACGTCCCCGGCGACGACCACCAGGTCGACCGACTCCTCCGTCACCACCTCGGCCAGGCGCGCGAGCACCGCCTCCTGCTCGGAGAGCAGGTCGGTGCCGTGCAGCGACCTGCCGACGTGCCAGTCGGAGGTGTGCAGGATGCGCATGCCGCGGAACGTAGGACGGGCTGCTGACAGAACCGTCCAGGCGCGCCGTGACGGAACGGTCACACGCCGGCCCCGTCCCCGGCACGGCCGGGATCCGGGCCGGTCGCCGGGGCGGGTCCCGCTCCTCGGGTTAGTCTCGGCGACCACCCCGCCCCCCGGATGGAGACCGATGACCTCCCGACTGCGACCGGCCGGACCCGTGACGGGCACGCACACGTCCGGAGGCCGGGCGTGACCACCCGGGTCGCGGTCGACCTGGTCTACCTCACCGGGCGCAAGGGCGGCACCGAGACCTACGGTCGCGAGCTGTACCGGCAGCTCGCCGAGGTCGCCCCCGACCTGCGGTTCCACGGTCTGGTGAACCGGGAGAGCGGTCGCCGGGCGCCGGAGTGGTTCCCCGGCTCGGTGACCCGGGTGCCGGTCTCCGGGGAGCAGCGGGCCTGGTGGGCCGCCGGTGAGGCGGCGCTCGTCGGGCCGGTGGCCCGCGCCCGCGGGGCCGACGTGTTGCACTGCCCGGCGAACTTCGGTCCCGTGGTGCGGCTGCTGCCCACGGTCGTCACCGTCCACGACCTGCTCTCCTACCGGCACCCGGAGATCGCCGGGCCGCTGGCCCGGGGCGTCTCCCTGCTGTCCGGCCGGGCGGCGCGGGCGGCCACGCGGGTGCTGACCGACTCGCGCGCCTCCGCAGCCGACATCGAGCAGTTCCTCGGGCTGCCGGCCGCGCGCGTCGACGTCGTCCCGCTGGCGGCCGCAGCCCCGCCCGTCCTGCCCTCCGGGGAGCGGCGTGCACCGGGTGCCCGCCGCACCGTCCTGACCACCGGGAACCGGCTGCCGCACAAGAACCACGAAGGGCTGCTGCGCGCCTGGGCGGCGATCCCCGCCCAGGAGCGGCCACTGCTCGTGGTCACCGGGGGTCCCCGGTCGGGCGCCGACCCGCTGCAACCGCTGGTCGACCAGCTCGGGCTGACCGGCGACGTCGAGCTGCGCGGGTGGCTGAGCACCGAGGAGCTCGAGGAGCTCTACCGGCAGGCGGACCTCTACGTGTGCCCGTCCCGGTTCGAGGGCTTCGGGCTGCCCCTGCTGGAGGCGATGCAGCGACGCTGCGCGGTGGTCGCCTCGGACATCCCCGTGCTCCGCGAGGTCGGCGGCGACGCCGTGCGGTACGTGGACACCACCAGCGCGACCGACCTGGCCGGCGCGGTCCGCGCTCTCCTCGCCGACCCCGGCGAGCGCGAGCGGCTGGTGACCGCCGGTGCGCGGCGCGCGGCGGAGTTCACCTGGCGCCGCACCGCCGAGGCGACGGCGGAGAGCTTCCGGCGCGCGGCGCACGAGGGTGCCCGACGTCGCTGACCCGGCGGCGGCGCGAACCGGTCAGCCGGCGCGACGACGCAGCGGGAGCGCGTCGAACAGCTCCCGTGGCACCAGCCGCAGGACCAGCACCGCGACCCCGTAGACCAGGGCGGCCGCCACGGCCGAGAGCACGGCGGGCCACGGCAGCAGCTGCCCGGTCAGCGCGATGACGACGGCCAGCCCCATCACGGTCAGGAGCGGCACCAGCCGGGGGACGGCGTCCGGCCGGACCCGGCGCAGCACGAACAGGGTGGCCACCACCAGGAACGTCTCCCCGACGATGGCCGCCAGGGCCCCGCCCCGGGCGCCCATGGTCGCGAGCAGGACCGCGCCGAGCACCAGCAGCACCAGCAGCGCCAGCGCGTTCGACAGGGCGAGCAGCCGCTCACCCCGGAGCGCCACGAGCGCCCACATGAGGGCCTGGGTCACCGTGCTGGCCAGCAGGGCGAAGGCCTGCAGCTGGAGCACCGGCGCAGCCGCCAGGTACTCCGCCCCGGCGAAGACCTCGATGAGCGGCTCCGCGGCGACGACCACGACCACGACGGCACCGCCCACGAGCACGACCACGCCGCGGACGACGCGGTCCAGGGCCCGGGCCAACCGCACGTGGTCCCGGTCCTCGGCCGCCCGGCTGAGCAGCGGGAAGGCGACCGCGGCCATCAGCAGCGGCAGGCCGGCGATCACCTCGATCACCCGGGCGGCCGTGGCGAACAGACCGGTCTCGTCGCTGGTCGCCGAGACCGAGGCGACGACGACGAGGACCTTCAGGAACAGCGAGTTGACGGTGAGGGCGACCGCCAGCCAGCTCGCCTCACGGACCACCAGCCGGACGGTCGCCGCCCGGGGCAGGGCCAGTCCCCGCCACTGCGGGGCGAGCAGGGCCAGGGCGACGACGACCCCGGCCACCCCGGCGACGACGTAGACGGTGGCGTACCCGGCCAGCGAGAGCCCGAGCAGGGCTGCTCCCGCCAGTCCCAGGGCGATCACCACCTGCCGGACCAGCTCGACGACGGACGCCCGGGCGGCCCGCAGCTCGACCACCAGGGGCGTCGTCCAGGCCGCCGCACCCACCGCCAGGGTCGCTCCCAGGCAGGCCAGGGCGACGGCAACGACCTGGTCGGCGGGGTAGCCGGCGAGGACGCCGAAGGCCACCCCACCCAGGCCCACCAGGGGCATGAGGACCAGCCGCAGCCCGACCAGCTGCGCGGCGAGCGCCGGTCGTTCGTCCGCGGGTGCGGCGACCAGCAGCCGCTGGGCCACGGCGCTGACCGCGGCGTCCCCGATCGACTGCACGATCGCGGCGATCGCGATCGCCGCGGACAGCCGACCGAACGCCACCACGCCCAGGTCGCGGAAGACCAGCAGGAAGGCGAGGGCGATCAGCCCCGTGGAAACGGCGTAGGTCGCCCCGCGGGCGACGGCGCCCCGGACGACCGAGGACGACGCGTCACCGCTGAGCGCCTGGTCCACGGCGTCCAGGCGCGGTGCGTCGACCGGGTCGATCGGGCCGTCGCCGGGGGTCGGGTCGCTGCGCATCGTCGCGGAACGCTACGCCTGCGTGGCCGCCCGGCCGTGCGGCGCGGCCACGGCCGCCCGACGGGTGCACCGGCGTCACTCGCGCCCCGCGGCGTCCCCGGGTCAGTCCGGGTAGGGGCCGCCGCTGCCGCGCCCGCCGCCGTCGGCCCAGGCCCGGCGGTCGGCGTCCTCCTCGACCAGCTGGTTGAGCAGCTGCTGCACGCCCTCGCTGTCGGGCATCGCGGAGAAGACGGTGGGGCCCCCCTCTCCCGCGGTCTCGATCGAGACCGTGCCCGCACGGACCAGCCGGTCCCACAGGCTCTGCCGGTAGGAGACGTCGGTGATCCGGGACAGGCCGATGTCCCGGCCGGAACGGGCCAGGACGCCGGTCCGGTACAGCAGGCGGTGGGTGGTGATCACGTAGTGCGTCGTCCGCCAGCGCAGCAGCGGGACGGCGACCAGGACCAGTGCCAGCACGGCCGCCACGCCGACCACCACCAGGCGCCAGAGGGCCTGCTGGTCCCCCGCCGGGACGAGCGCCGCCCCGAAGGACGCGAGGCCGACCAGCACCAGGAACAGCACGATCGGGCGGAGGACGGTCAGCCAGTGGGGGTGCAGGTGGGCGACGACCTCCTCGTCCTCGCCCAGCACCTTCTCCGGGTAGCCCATCGTGTCAGGATGGCCGACCCGGCGGCGGGCGTCACGCCCCCGGGGCCGCCGGGCGCACGTGTCGCACGTCGCCGCTGGCCAGCTCGACCACGCCCGCCGGGGTGCGGACGACCAGCCGGCCGTCCCAGTCGACCGCCTCGGCGACGCCCTCCAGGGCCGAGCCGTCGGGCAGGGTCACGACGACCTCGGTGCCGACGGTGCTGCACCAGGCGAGGTAGTCCGCCGCGAGGCCGGAGGAGACCGGGTCGCCCAGCACCTCGACCCAGCGGCGGTACCGCCGCTCGAGCGCCCGCAGGAAGCCGAGCAGGACGGCGGCCCGGTCGACCGCCGCACCGCGCACGAGGGCCAGTGACGTGCCGGTGCCGGGCAGCTCCGCCGCGGTGGTGGAGACGTTGAGCCCCACCCCGACGACCACGGCCTGCCCCGAGGTCTCGGCGAGGATCCCGGCGAGCTTCGCGCCGCCGGGGGCCAGCAGGTCGTTCGGCCACTTCAGCGAGGCCCGCACGCCGGCCACCTCGCCCACCGCCTCGGCGAGCGCCACCCCGGTGAGCAGGGACAGCCAGGCGCGGCGCGCAGCGGGCACGTCGGGCCGCAGCAGCACCGACACGGTCAGCCCGGCACGCGGCGGCGAGGTCCAGCTGCGGTCCAGCCGCCCGCGCCCGGCCACCTGGTGCTCGGCGACCAGGACCAGCCCCTCGGGCTCGTCCTCCCCGGCCCGGGCGACGAGGTCGGCGTTGGTCGAACCGACCGCCTCGACCACCTCCACCGCGCGCCACAGCCCCCCGGCCAGCGCAGCGGTCAGGGCACCGCCGTCGAGGGCCGGGCGGTCGGGAGAGGGTGCTGCCGGAGGCTGGCCGTCGGTCACGTCACTACGCTACGGCCCGTGAGTGCCGCCGAGATCGGGAGCGCGGGGGACGACCTCCCCGCCGACGTCGACCTGCACACCACCGCCGGCAAGCTGGCGGACTTCGAGCGGCGGGTGCAGGAGGCCACGCACGCGGGGTCCGAGCGGGCGGTGGCCAAGCAGCACGCGGCGGGCAAGATGACGGCCCGTGAGCGGATCGAGGCGCTGCTGGACCCCGGCTCGTTCACCGAGCTGGACGAGTTCGCCCGGCACCGCTCCACGAACTTCGGCCTGGACGCCCGCCGCCCCATGGGCGACGGCGTGGTCACCGGCCACGGCACGGTCGACGGCCGCCCGGTCTGCGTCTTCTCCCAGGACGTGACCGTCTTCGGCGGCAGCCTGGGCGAGGTCTACGGCGAGAAGATCACCAAGGTGCTGGACCTCGCCGTGCGCACCGGCTGCCCGGTGATCGGGATCAACGAGGGCGGTGGCGCACGCATCCAGGAGGGCGTGGTCTCCCTCGGCCTCTACGCGGAGATCTTCCGGCGCAACGTGCACGCCTCCGGGGTGGTCCCGCAGATCTCCCTGGTGCTGGGCCCGGCCGCCGGCGGGCACGTCTACTCCCCCGCGCTGACCGACTTCATCGTGATGGTCGACGGGACCAGCCAGATGTTCATCACCGGCCCCGACGTGGTGAAGACCGTCACCGGCGAGGACGTGACGCTGGAGGAGCTGGGCGGCGCGCGCACGCACAACACGAAGTCCGGTGTCGCGCACCACCTGGCCGAGGACGACGCCGACGCGATCGACTACGTCAAGGCGCTGCTGTCCTACCTGCCCAGCAACAACCTCGACCCGCTGCCCGCCGTGGAGGTGCCGCCGGTCGACGTCGCGCTGCCCGAGGCGCTCACCGCGGAGGACCTCGAGCTGGACACCTTCGTCCCGGACTCGGCGAACACCCCCTACGACATGCACACCGTGGTCGAGCACGTGCTCGACCACGGCGAGTTCCTCGAGGTGCAGGCGCTGTTCGCGCCCAACATCCTGATCGGCTTCGGCCGGGTCGAGGGCCGCCCGGTGGGGGTCGTCGCCAACCAGCCCACCCAGCTCGCCGGCACGCTGGACATCGACGCCAGCGAGAAGGCCGCGCGGTTCGTCCGCACCTGCGACGCCTTCAACATCCCGGTGCTCACCTTCGTCGACGTCCCCGGCTTCCTCCCCGGCACCTCGCAGGAGTGGGACGGGATCATCCGCCGCGGCGCGAAGCTGCTCTACGCCTACGCCGAGGCGACGGTCCCGCTGATCACGGTGATCACCCGCAAGGCCTACGGCGGCGCCTACGACGTCATGGGCTCCAAGCACCTGGGCGCCGACGTCAACCTGGCCTGGCCGACGGCGCAGATCGCGGTGATGGGCGCGCAGGGCGCCGTGGGCATCCTCTACCGCAAGGAGCTCGCGGCCGCCGAGGACCCGGAGGCCCGCCGCGCCGAGCTGATCACCGAGTACGAGGACGCGCTGCTCTCCCCCTACATCGCCGCCGACCGCGGGTACGTCGACGCGGTGATCCCCCCGTCGCACACCCGCGTCCACGTCGTCCGGGCGCTGCGGCTGCTGGCCAACAAGCGGCAGACCCTCCCTCCGAAGAAGCACGGGAACATCCCACTGTGAGCACTGATCCGTTCCGGCCCCGTCCCGGGTCCCGCCCCGAGCCTGCGGAGGACGGCGTCCTGCCTCTCCTCCGCGTGGTGCGCGGCGAGCCCAGCACCGAGGAGCTCGCCGCCCTGACCGCCGTGGTCGCCGCGCTCTCGACCCCCCGCCCCCGCCGACGGCCCACCCCGGTCGGCGCCTGGGGCTCCCCGGCCGCGCTGCACCGCCGGCCGCTGCAGGCCGGCCCCGGTGGCTGGCTCGCCGCGGGGCGGTCCGCATGAGCCGCCGCCTGGTGCTGGCCTCCCAGTCCCCCGCCCGGCTGCAGCTGATGCGCCAGGCCGGGCTGGACCCGGAGGTCGTGGTCAGCGGGTTCGACGAGGACTCGGTGACCGCGCCGCGGGTCGGCGAGCTGGTCGCCCTGCTCGCCGCGGCGAAGGCCACCGCAGTGGCCCGGCAGGAGACCGATGCGCTGGTGGTGGCGGCGGACTCGCTGCTGGAGTTCCGCGGCAAGCCGCTGGGCAAGCCGGTCGACGCCGCCGACGCCCGCCTGCGCTGGCAGCGGATGAGCGGTCGCAGCGGCGTGCTGCACACCGGCCAGGCGGTGTTCGACGTGCGCGAGGGCCGGGTGACCCAGCGCGACGTCGGCGTCTCCTCGACCGTCGTGCACTTCGCCGAGCCCACCGACGCCGAGGTCGACGCCTACATGGCCACCGGTGAGCCGCTGGCCGTCGCCGGCGCCTTCACCCTGGACGGGCTCGGGGCGGCGTTCGTCCGCCGCGTCGAGGGCGACCCGTCCGCGGTCATCGGCCTGTCGTTGCCGCTGCTGCGCACCCAGCTGGCCACGCTCGGGGTGGCGTTCACCGACCTGTGGCGCCGCTGACCGCGCACGGAACACCTCCTCCGGCCCTCCCGTCCCACCCGTCCCCCCGGGCTTGACCCCCCCGATTGCCCCGTGTGAGCGTCGCGCGGGACCACAGGGGGCAATCCGACATGGGACGTCGTACTGGCGCACTGCTGTGCGCTGCGCTGGGGCTGGTGCTCGCGCTCGGGGTCGTCTCCGCCGCGCGGGCGGACGCCCTGCAGGACCGGGTGTCCGCGGGCAGTTCCCTGGCTGCGGACCGGGGGACGACGACGGCGATCGCCCTGCTGGACCGGCAGACCGGCCAGTACCGGGACAACGGCGCCGCCGCGCACCAGCGGATCGAGTCGGCCTCGGTGATGAAGCTGTTCATCGCCGACAACCTGCTGCGCCGGCAGGACCTGGGGCAGATCCGGCTGTCCCCGACCGACTGGACCGACCTCGGCCGGATGCTGCGCGAGTCCTACGACGCCGCCGCGAGCCGCTTCTGGTCCACCTACGGCGCCAACGGCATGGTCAGCGAGGTCATCGCCCGCTACGGCCTCCGCGAGGTGGGCCTGACCTCCAACCCGCGCTACTGGGGCAACACGCTGATCACGGCGCACGACGTCGTCCGCTACTACCAGCGCCTGCTCGACGGCGCAGGTGGGCTGTCGGCCGCCTCCCGCGACTGGATCGTCGACCAGCTGCGCCGCTCAACCCGGCACGGAGACGGCGGCTACCAGTTCTTCGGACTGCACGACGGCCTGCCGCAGGAGCCGGTGATCGCGCAGAAGCAGGGCTGGATGTGCTGCGTCAACGGCTCGATCTACCGGCACTCGACCGGGCTGGTGGGGCCCGACGGCCGCTTCGTCCTGGCGGTGCTCAGCAAGGAGCCGTCCGACCGCGGCGCCGCGCACATCGAGGGGGCGATCAGCGACACGCTCCGTGCGATGTTCCCCGAAGGGCGGATCCCCCGGGTGCAGAACGCGATCGCCGACGCCTGGTACCGCACCGGCGGCGCGCGGGGCCCGCTGGGCATGCCGGTGGGTGACGAGGGCGGTCTGCCCGACGGCCACGGCGCCGCCCAGTGGTTCCAGCACGGCGCCGTCTACTGGAGCGGGGCGACCGGGGCCCACCCGGTGGTCAACGGGAACCTGCAGGCCTGGGGGCGGAAGGGCTACGAGGGCGGGCCGCTGCGCTACCCCACCACCGACGAGGGCGCCCTCCCCGACGGGCGCGGGATCGCCCAGTGGTTCCAGGGCGGCGCCGTCTACTGGACCGCCGCCACCGGCTCCCGGTCCGTGGTCGGCGGG
>NZ_JBJHAI010000031.1:0-36218 GCF_054050955.1 Modestobacter sp. SYSU DS0290 | reverse complement strand
AGCACCCCGCCCGCCGCCCCCCCCCCCCCCCCCCCCCCCCCCCCCCCCCCCCCCCCCCCCCCCCCCCCCCCCCCCCCCCCCCCCCCCCCCCCCCCCCCCCCCCCCCCCCACGACTGTGCTCGGGGAGGCCTACCGTCGGACCAGTGCCCCTCCGCCGTGCCCTGATCGCCGCGCTGGCCACCGGAGTGCTCGCGCTGACCGGCTGCGGCTCGTCGTCGGAGGAGCCAGCCGCCGCGGTCAGCCCCGGGACCGCGGAGCCGACGGCGGCGAGTGACGCGGCCGCCGCCGCGGCCACGGCCGATCCGGCTGCGGCGCAGGACCCGGCCGAGGCCGCGGTCGCCGTCGCCCTCCGCGCCGGCGACCTCCCCGAGGGCTGGTCGGTGCAGGCCAACCCGCTCCCCGCCGACGCCGACCTCGCCGCGAACCCGAGCCTGACCGGCATCTGCGGTCAGACCTTCACCTCCGAGGCCCGGCGTACGTCGAAGCAGCCGGTGGTCGGCCTGGACGGGACGGGCACCCCGCAGCTGTCCTCGGAGGCGATCGCCTACGACTCACCGACCGCGGCCGGGGCCGCCGTGCAGGAGCTGGTGCAGGCGTTCAGCCGCTGCCCGGAGGAGCAGTACACCTTCGAGACCGCCCCGAGCGCCGAGGGGCTGGCCGACAACAGCGTCGTCTTCCAGTACCGGCTCCCCGACGGCACGACCCAGGTCGTCCTGGCGCAGGCCACCGGCCCGGTGCTCTCGGTGCTGATCGGGGAGGACCCGGCGGTCACCGCGGCAGCAGGCCGGTCGATCGCCACCCGGATGGCCGCCCTGCCCGCCGGGGCGATCGGCGGCTGACCCGCCTCCCGCCCGGCTCAGGTCCCGGGCGGGGTGAAGGACGACGTCCGGGTGAGCCCCGCGGCGCGGCCCTTGCCGGCGATCACCAGCGCCATCGCCCGGCTGGCCTCGTCGATCATCTCGTCGCCGAGCATCGCCGAGCCCTTCGCGCCACCGGCCTCCGACGTCGACCACGCGTAGGCGTCCAGGATCAGCTCGGCGTGGTCGTAGTCCTCCTGCGAGGGGACGTAGACCTCGTTGGCGGCCTCGATCTGGCCGGGGTGCAGCACCCACTTGCCGTCGAAGCCCAGCGCCGCCGAGCGCCGGGCCACCTCGCGGAACCCGTCGACGTCGCGCACCTGCAGGAACGGCCCGTCGATGGCCTGCACCCCGGCGGCGCGCGCAGCCACCAGGATCGTCATCAGCACCGAGTGGAACGGGTCGCCGGGGTAGTCCGGGTGCAGGGCACCGACCGCGAGGGTCTTCATGTTCAGGCTGGCCATCAGGTCGGCCGGACCGAGGACGAGCGTCTCGACGCGAGGGCTGGCAGCGGCGATCGCGTGGACCTCGCGCAGGCCCCGCGCACTCTCGATCTGGGCCTCGATGCCGATCCGCCCCACCGGCAGGCCGTTGGCCCGCTCGACCTGGCTGAGCAGCAGGTCCAGCGCCTGCACCTGCGCGGCGCCGACGACCTTGGGCAGCATCAGGCAGTCGAGTTCGGCCCCGGCGCCCTCGACCACCTCGATCACGTCGCGGTAGGTCCACTCCGTCGTCCAGTCGTTGACCCGGACCACCCGGGTCTTGTCGCCCCAGCCGCCCTCGTTGAGCGCGGCCACGACGTTCTTCCGGGCGCCGGGCTTGGCCAGCGGCGCGCAGGCGTCCTCCAGGTCGAGGAACACCTGGTCGGCGGGCAGCCCCTTGGCCTTCTCCAGGAACCGGGGGTTGCTGCCGGGGACGGCGAGGTTGGAACGACGGGATCGGAGCTCGGCCACGGTGCTTTCTTCCTGCCGACGACGGTGCGGGACCGGACAGTAGCGACGGTGACGAGCCGGTGGCCGCTCTGGTCGGGGTCCGCCGACCTTCGTCAGGTGACCGGTTCGGTCACCGTCGCCGGGCGGCCGGCCCGCACCACCAGCGCGACCCCGACGACGACGGCGAGCATCCCGGGCAGGGCCAGCAGCGGCGGCACCTGCTGGAGCAGCACCAGCGCGACCAGCAGGGCGCCGGGCACCTCGAGCAGGATCGCCAGGCCGACGACGGTCGGGCCCACCGTGGACAGCACCTCGTTGAGGATCGTGTGCCCGAGCAGCTGCGCGCAGACGGTGATCGCCGCGATCAGCCACCAGTCGCGGGCGCTGAACCCCACCAGCGGCACCCCGGCGACCAGCGCTGCCCCGGCGAGGGCCAGCGCGCAGGTGGAGTAGCAGACGACGGCGTAGGCCGAGGTGTTCAGCCGGGTGCGGGCCCGCGCGCCGGCGAGCATGTAGCCACCGGCGCAGACCGCGCCGAGCAACGCCAGCCCGTCGCCGGCCAGCGCCTCCCAGGAGACGGCGACGTCGACCCCGGCGATCAGCGCCGCGCCGAGCACCGCCAGCGCCAGCCCGGCCCACACCTGCCGCGGCAGCTGCACGCCGGAGACCCGCGCGGCCAGCGCCGTCCAGATGGGTGTGGTGGTGACCAGGGCGGTGGAGGCGGCCACGGTGGTCATCGACAGGCTGGGCAGCCAGGCGGCGAAGTGCGCGGCGAGGAACAGCCCGGCCACCACGGAGCTGCCCAGCTGGCGGACCCGCAGGCCGGCCAGCGCGGAGCGCTCCCGCACCAGCAGCGGCACCAGCAGCACCGCGCCCGCGGCGTTGCGCCAGAACGCGATCGCCAGGAACGAGGTGGCCACCAGCGCGGTCAGCGGCCCGGAGAAGGAGACGCCGACGACCGCGACGGCCATCAGCGCCGCGTCCCGCCCGCCGGGCCGGGTGACCGCCCACGCAGCGGCCGGCGCGGCGGCCGTGCTCATGCCGGGACCCGGATGGTGCCGGCCGCGACCGGGACGACGGCGCCGGCGACGGTGGCCGCGGTGGCCCGCCCACCGGCGGTGGTGACCGTGCACTCCAGCAGCGACGGGCGACCCAGCTGCTCGCCCTGGCGGATCGTGTACCGCGCCGTCCCGTCGGCCGGCACCAGCCCGACGGCGGCCAGCCACACCCCGGCGCCCAGCGCGGCCGAACCGGTGGCCGGGTCCTCGCCCCACCGCAGGTCACCGGCGAAGACCCGCGCGTAGGCGGTCGCGCTGTCCGCGTCCCAGCTGAGCACCGAGATCCCCTCGCCGACGCCGAGCTGGTCCAGCGCGGCCTGGTCGGGCCGGGCCCGGTCGACGGCGTCGGGGCGCACCGCGAGGTAGGTGAAGGGCAGCCCGCAGCCGGCCACGTGCGCGGGCGGGCCGGCCAGGTCGGCGGCGGTCAGCCCGAGCGCGACGGCGATCGCCGCCGGGTCCGGGGCGTCGGTGAGCGTGGGCTCGCCGCCGCCGAGGACGGCGCCGTCGTCGTCGACGGTCAGGTCGAGCACGCCGACGGCGCACTCCTGCCGCAGCTGCCCGGCCGGCAGCCGCCCGGTGCGCACCAGGGTGTGCGCGGCGCCGACGCTGGGGTGGCCGGCGAAGGGCAGCTCGGCGAACGGGGTGAAGATCCGCACCCGGTAGTCGGCGCCCGAGCCCGGGGTGGGCGCGCACAGGAACGAGGTCTCCGACAGGTGGAACTCGAAGGCCAGCGCCTGGCACTGCTCGGTGGTCAGCGCGTCGGCGTCGAGGACGACGGCCAGCGGGTTGCCCGCGTAGGCGCGGGGGGCGAACACGTCGACCACCTCGTAGGCCAGCCGATCAGGTGCCGCTCCACCAGGTGCCAGTCCCTCAGGTGCCAGGCTGCTCACCCGCGCGACGGTAGCCTCCCCTCGTGACGACGGTGACGAGGGCATACGTCTCCCGGATCGCCGGGCTGACCGTCTTCGATCCCAACGGCGACCGGGTCGGCAAGGTGCGCGACGTGCTGGTCGCCCTGCGGGTGGGCAGCTCCACCCCGCGGGTGCTCGGGCTGATCGTCGAGGTGGTGGCCCGGCGCCGGATCTTCTGCCCGATGGGCCGGGTCACCGGGCTGGACGCCAGCTCGGTCACGCTCGCCTCCGGCACGGTCAACCTCAAGCGCTTCGAGCAGCGCGCCGGGGAGACGCTGGTGCTCGGCGAGCTGCTGGACCGCCGGGTCACGATCGACGAGTCCGGCCGCCCCGCGACCGTCGTCGACGCCGCGATCGAGCAGACCCGCACCGGTGACTGGGTGGTGTCCCGGCTGGCGGTGCAGGAGCCCGGCCGGCTGGGCCGGCGCGGTCAGCTGCAGCAGCTGGCCTGGGACGAGGTCGGCGGGCTGTCGCTGCCGGAGACGGGGCAGAGCGCGGAGACGCTGATCGCCACCTACCGCGAGCTCAACGCCGCCGACGTCGCCCACGCGCTGCAGGACCTGCCGATCAAGCGGCGGCACGAGGTGGCCGAGGCGCTGGACGACCAGCGGCTGGCCGACGTGCTCGGGGAGCTGCCCGAGTCCGAGCAGATCACCATCCTGGGCACCCTGCACGAGGGGCGCGCGGCCGACGTCCTGGAGGAGATGGACCCCGACGACGCCGCCGACCTGCTCGCCGAGCTGTCCAACGTCGACCGCGACCGGCTGCTGGAGCTGATGGCGCCCGACGAGGCCGAGCCGGTCCGCCAGCTGCTGAAGTACTCCGAGGACACCGCCGGCGGCATCATGACCAGCGAGCCGGTCATCCTCGCCCCCGACGCCACGGTCGCCGAGGCGCTCGCCCGGGTGCGGGTGCCCGAGCTCAGCCCGGCGCTGGCCAGCCAGGTCTACGTCTGCCGGCCGCCGTCGGCCACCCCCACCGGCCGGTACCTGGGCCTGGCGCACATCCAGCGGCTGCTGCGGGAACCGCCGTCCTCGCTGGTCAGCGGCGTGCTCGACGACATGGACCCGCTGCGCCCGGAGGCGCCCCTGGCCGAGGTCACCCGGTACTTCGCCACCTACAACCTGGTGGCCGCCCCGGTGGTCGACGCGCAGCGCCACCTGGTCGGTGCGGTCAGCGTCGACGACGTGCTCGACCACCTGCTCCCCGACGACTGGCGCGAGCGGTCCCGCCGTGGCTGAGTCCGCCGACCGCCGGGCCGACCTGCGCCTCGACCAGCCGCGCGGCGCGCGCACCCTGGGCAGCTTCCTGCGGCTGGACCCCGATGCGGTCGGCAAGTTCGCCGAGGGCATCGCCCGGTTCCTGGGCACCGGCCGGTTCCTCGCCGTCCAGACGATCATCGTGATCGTCTGGATCGTGCTGAACGTGACCGCGGTGAGCCTGCGCTGGGACCCGTACCCGTTCATCCTGCTGAACCTGGCGTTCTCCACCCAGGCCGCCTACGCCGCGCCGCTGATCCTGCTGGCGCAGAACCGGCAGGCCGACCGCGACCGGGTGCAGGCCGAGGAGGACCGGGCGCGCGCCGTGCAGAACCGGGCGGACACCGAGTACCTGGCCCGCGAGCTGGCCTCGCTGCGGGTGTCGATCGGCGAGCTGGCCACCCGCGACTTCATCCGCGGCGAGCTGAACCGCCTGGTGCCCGACGACGGCGAGGACCGGAAGCGGGAGAAGAAGGAGAAGAAGCGCCGCGACGCCGCGCCCGACCCGGTCGGCTGAACTCAGCCCCGGACGGCAGCGAGCACCGCGGCGACCGGGTCGCCGGTGGCGGTGTCGACGACGGTGTGCCGCTCGTGCCACTGGTCGACCCGCCGGTCCCGTACCTGCGCCCAGGTCGGCACGGTGTGCCCGGGCAGGTCGGCGACCCGCTGCTCCACCCGGCGCCGGTGCTCGGCCCGGTCGGTGCAGATCAGCCGCAGCCAGTGCACGGGTGCGCCGTGCCGGGCGGCCAGGTCGCGGAACGGCCGGCGGGCCGCGGCGACGTCGAAGACCGCGTCGACGACGACGTCGGTGCCGGCGGCGAGACAGGTGTCGGCTGCGGCGAGCGCGAGCCCGTAGCCGTGCGGGCCGACGTCGTCCGGGCCGGTGACCAGCCCCTGGCGGACCAGCGCCGTCTCGAAGGCGTCGATCCGCAGGTGCGCCGCCGGCAGGGCCGCCGCCACGGCTCGGGCGACCGTCGTCTTGCCCACCCCGGGCAGGCCACCGACGACGACGAGCACGCCCGCCACCTCACACCACCCGGTGCAGCAGGTCGAGCACGTCGGCCGCCACCAGCAGCGCCGGCACCGCCAGGACGGCGGCCCAGGCCCGCGTGCGGCGGTCGGCGGGCAGCACCGCCACCAGTACCAGGGCGGTGACCACCTCGGCGACCACCTGCACCGGGCGGTCGGGCAACGCGGGGTTCGGCTGCACCCACGTCAGCCAGAGCTGGCGGGCCGCGCCGCTGCCGAGCACCAGCCCGGCCGGGACACCGAGCAGCGCCCCCGGGAGCCAGCCGGACCGGCGGGTGGCCCAGTGCACCACCGCGCCGGTGGCCGGGACCGCGGTGGCCGACAGCAGCAGCCAGGCGACCAGCAGCCGCGGTGACCAGCCGAAGTCCAGCACCAACGCGGCCCAGGTGTAGTAGGCGACGGTCATCGCGGCGAAGAAGACGCCGGCCCGGACGGCGGCGGCGCGCACCGACGGCGCCAGCCGGCCGATCAGCGCCACCGCGAGCACCCAGGCCGCCGGGTAGGTGCCCAGGTCGGCGGCCCAGCGCCAGCCCGACTCGTCGCCGGCCTTCGCCAGCACCCCGGCGAGCGACCCCAGCCCCGCGCAGGCCAGCAGCCGGGAGGCCGCACTGCGGGTCCCCGTCACCGTCGTCGTCACGCGGCGATCGTGCCGGGGCGCGCCGCGGTACGACGACCGCCGCGCCGGGTCAACCGGCGAGGACGTGCACCAGCGCCCCGGCGGCGCCGGCCAGCACCAGGACGACGATGAAGGGCGCGCGCAGGGCCAGCGCGAGCGCCGCCACCGCCAGCCCGACCAGCCGGCCGTCGAGCACCAGGTCGGACCCGGACGTCGCCGCCTGCACCGCGACCAGCGCCGCGAGCAGCGCGGCCGGCACGAACTCGACGATCCGGGTGACCCAGGGCTGCTCCACCCAGGCGGCCGGCACGGACAGCCCGGCGAGCTTGAGCAGGTAGCAGCCGACCGAGGCGACCAGCACGACGGTCCACAGCGTTCCGCTGGTCACGCCGCCTCCTCCCGCACGGGGCGCGGCCGGCCGACCAGCGCGACGGCCACCACCGCCAGCACGACCTGCGCGCCGGCGGGCACGACCGGGGTGAGCGCCAGCGCGACCACCGCGCCGGCCAGCGCCACCCGGCGCTGCACCCACGGCTCGCGCGCGGTCCGCTGCAGCCGTGGCCAGAGGAGGGCCAGGAAGGCCGCCGGGACGATGGAGTCCAGCGCCGCCTGCGCCGTCTCCCCGAGTGCGGCGGCGCCCATCGAGCCGATGAGCGTGGTCAGGTTCCAGCCCAGGTAGATGGTCGCGCCGGTGGCCCAGAAGGCGAGCCGGCCGAGCTCCCGGTCGGGGGCGGCGACGGCCATCGCCGTCGTCTCGTCGATCACCCAGTGCGCCGCCCCGGCCCGCCGCCACCAGCCGCGCGGCGCGAGCATCGGGGCCAGGCGGACGCCGTACACGGTGTTGCGGGTGCCGAGCAGCAGGGCGCTGCCGACGGCGGCGACCGCTCCCCCACCGGCGCCGACGACGCCGACGAGGGCGAACTGCGAGGCGCCGGTGAACATCAGCGCGGACATGGTCAGCGCCTGCCAGGTGTCCAGCCCGGCGCCCGCGGCGGCGGCACCGAACGCCACTCCGTAGAGGCCGACGGCCGCGCCCAGCCCGACGGCGTCGCGCAGCGTCGCGGACCGGGCGGAGCGGGGCACGCAGCGCACCCTAGTGACCGCCGGGGGGTTCCCCGGGTCACACCTCCGCCGCCCGGGTGCGCCCCCGACCCGCCGTAGAGTGGGGGCCGCCCGCGTGTGGGTCCTCCGCAGGACGGGGGCCCGGCACCCGTGGGCTCCCCGTCGAAGGAGACTCACCCCGCATGTCCGACACGCTGACCGGCTCGCCGGCGCTCGACGCCGTGAACGCGGCCCTCGCGACCGTCCAGGACCCGGAGATCAACCGTCCGCTGCCCGAGCTCGGCATGGTCAAGGACGTGCAGATCGGCGTCGGCGGCGACCCGGGCGCGGTGCGCGTCGAGGTCTACCTGACCGTCGCCGGCTGCCCGATGCGCGAGACGATCACCAACCGCGTCACCCAGGCCGTCGGCGCCGTCCCCGGCGTCACCGCGGTCCAGGTGGGCCTGGACGTGATGAGCGACGAGCAGCGCTCCGAGCTGCGCAAGACCGTCCGAGGCACCGACGCCGCCGAGCCGGTGATCCCGTTCGCCCAGCCCGGTTCGCTGACCCGCGTCTACGCCGTCGCCTCCGGCAAGGGCGGCGTGGGCAAGTCCAGCGTCACGGTGAACCTGGCCGCCGCGATGGCGAAGAAGGGCCTGTCGGTCGGCGTCGTCGACGCCGACATCTACGGCCACTCGGTGCCCCGCATGCTGGGCGTCGACGACAAGCCCACCCAGGTCGACAACATGATCATGCCGCCGCAGGCGCTGGGCGTGAAGGTCATCTCGATCGGCATGTTCACCCCGGGCAACACCCCCGTGGTGTGGCGCGGCCCGATGCTGCACCGCGCGCTGCAGCAGTTCCTCGCCGACGTGTGGTGGGGCGACCTCGACGTCCTGCTGCTCGACCTGCCGCCCGGCACCGGCGACGTCGCGATCTCCATCGCCCAGCTGCTGCCCAACGCCGAGATCCTGGTCGTGACGACCCCGCAGCAGGCCGCCGCCGAGGTGGCCGAGCGCGCCGGGGCGATCGCCACCCAGACCCACCAGCAGGTGGTCGGGGTCATCGAGAACATGTCCTGGCTGGAGCTGCCCGACGGCTCCCGCATGGAGGTCTTCGGCTCCGGCGGCGGCGAGGCGGTCTCCGACGCGCTCACCAAGACCCTCGGTGCCCGGGTGCCGCTGCTGGGCCAGGTCCCGCTGGACACCCGGCTGCGCGAGGCCGGCGACGCCGGTGCCCCGATCGTGCTGGCCGAACCCGACGCCCCGGCGGCGCAGGCGCTGACCGCCATCGCCGACGGGCTGACGGTGCGCTCGCGCGGCCTGTCCGGCATGTCGCTGGGGCTGACCCCGGTCCGCCGCTGACCTGAGCGACCGCACCGACATCGCGAGGCCCGGTCCCCCCGCGGGGGGACCGGGCCTCGCGCATTCAGCGAACGGGTGCAACGCCGAGGACGTCGCCGGGCTGACAGTCCAGCGCATCGCAGATGGCGGTGAGCGTGGAGAAGCGGATCGCCCGGGCGCGGTCGTTCTTCAGCACCGACAGGTTCACCACCGTCACCCCCACCCGCTCCGCCAGCTCGGTGAGGGTGAGCCCACGATCAGCGAGCAGCTCGTCGAGGTGGCAGACCACCCGGTGCCCGTCGGCGTCGACCGGGCTCACACCAACCCCGCGACGTCCCGGTCCAGCCGTTCCCCCTGCCGGAATGCCTCGGCCAGGACCAGCAGCAGCAGGCCGACCAGCAGCGGGCCGAACGAGAACTCCAGCCCGAGGACGAACGGCGACCCGGGGTCGGTGAGCCCCAGCCGGTCGAGGACGAGCAGCGCGCCGACCTGCGGGAGCAGCGGGCCGACGTACCCCGCCACCAACACGACCACCGACAGGCCCCCGAGCCGCCGGGCGTTCCCCCTGCCGAACGGGCGCCCGGCCGCCACCGACGCGAGCAACGGTCGCAGCAGCCAGGCGGCCACACCGACGGCCAGGCCGGTGACGGCGGCGTCCCCGCGGGACAGCATCTGCTCGGGGATCGTGGAGTCCCAGGCGGCGAGCTGCAGCTGGTCGCCGCCGTTGAGCACGGAGACCTGCGCCGTGTCGGGCAGGCCGCCCACCGGCAGCGGGAGAAGCCCGTCAGCGGGCGTGGGACCGGCGTCCTCGAGCTGCACCGGCACCCGGACGGTCGCCGGCGCCTGCGTCGCGCCGTTGATCGCGTACACCGGCCCGGCCACCGCGGCGATGATCCCGACGGCCGCCAGCACGGTGCACAGGAACCCGATCAGACGCGGCCCCGCGTAGGCAGTCCGTTCCGCCACGGCGTTCTCCTGTTATCGACATTCGATGTGTCTGGGCGTGCAGTGTGCCCATCGACGGTCGATGTGTCCAGGTCCGCGGGCGGCGTCAGGTGGCGTCGGAGTCGAACGGCGGCGGGACGGAGGAGTCCCGGCTGCGGCCGGCCTGGGAGGGGCGGGCGGCGCCGGCCGCGGCCGCGGCGGCCAGGCCGGTGCTGCCGGTGGCGCTCCCCCGCTGGGCGACCGGCTCGTCGTCGTCGGCGAGCAGCTGCTGCCGGATGAACGTCTTGGGGTGGTACTGGCGCAGGTCGATGTCGCGCAGGGAGTCGAAGTCCTCGCCCAGGCTGTCGTGCAGCTGACCGCGCATCCCGGTGACCGCCGACCGGGCCTTCTTCAGCCCGCTGGCCGCGTCCTTGGCCAGCCCGGGCAGCCGATCGGGGCCGAAGATGAAGAGCGCGGCCAGCGCCAGGACGATGATCTCGCCCCAGCCGATCGAGTCGAACACCGTTCCTCCTCGCTGACCGGCCGCGCGCCGCGGCCGTGTCCAGCGTAGGTGCGTCAGCTGTCAGCCAGTCGAGCGCCGCCCCAACACCAGGTGTCCAGCGCAGCGGCTCAGGCCGTGGCGAGCGTGACCTGCAGCTCCCGGGAGCTGCCGCCGCGGACCACCTCGACGGTGACCGTGTCGCCGGGCTCGTGCGCGTCGACGGCGACGACCAGCTCCTCGGAGCTGCCCACCGGCTCGCCGTCCACCGCGATGACGACGTCCTGCTCCTCGATGCCGGCCTCGGCGGCCGGGCCGCCCGGCTCGACGTTCACCACGAGCGCACCGTCGCGGGTGCCGTCGGTGACCGAGCGGGCGTTCACCCCGATCGAGGCGTGCACCGCCGACCCGATGGTGATCAGCTGCTCGGCGATGTCCCGCACGGTGTCCATCGGGATGGCGAAGCCCAGCCCGATGGAGCCGCCCGTGGTGCCCGCGCCACCGACCGAGGCGATCGCGGTGTTGATGCCGATGACCGCACCGGTCGCGTCGACCAGCGCACCGCCGGAGTTGCCCGGGTTGATCGGGGCGTCGGTCTGCACCGCGCTGATCACCGCGTTGGTGTCGCTGCCCTCGCCGGCCAGCCGCACCGGCCGGTCGAGCGCGCTGACGATTCCGCTGGTCACCGTGCCGGCCAGCCCGAGCGGCGAGCCGATCGCGACGACGGCGTCGCCGACGACGACGTCGTCGGAGGCGCCGAGCGCCGCACCGACCAGGCCGGGCTTGTCGACCTTGAGGACGGCGAGGTCGCTCGCCGGGTCACGGCCCACGATCCGCGCCGGTGACCCGCTGCCGTCGCTGAAGACCGCGCGGATCTCGGCGCCCTCGACGTCGGCGGCGCCGGAGACGACGTGGTTGTTGGTGACGATGTAGCCCTCGTCGGCCTCGATGACCACGCCGGAGCCGGTGGCGCCGGCGTTGGCGAGCCGCACCTCGATCGAGACGACGGCCGGGCTCACCCGGGCGGCGATGTCGGAGATGGAGCCGGGCTCGCGGGTGACGCCGGGCGAGACCGGAGAGAGCCGGGTGTCCGGGGACAGCAGCGGCTCCTCGTCGACGGTCCGGCCCAGCCACCACGCGGTGGTGCCGCCGACCATCCCGACCAGGAGCAGGCTGAGCAGCGCCAGCACGGTGAGCCGCACCGACAGGTCACGCAGCCGCACCTTGCGACGCCCCTGCGCGTCGACCACCACCGGGCCGGGCTGGTCGGCCTCGGCCGGGTACACGGCCGGGGCGCCGAGGCCGGCGGGAGCCTGCGGATCGCGCCACGGGTCGTTCTCCGCGTCGCGCTTCCAGAACGGGCCGGCCGCGGTGCGGCGGGGGCCGGGACGACCAGCGGGTGGCTCGCCGAGGCCGCGGTCGCCGCCGCGGGGCGCGAAGGCCCGCAGCACCGCCTCCGGCGGCGGGGGCGGAGGCGGGGGCGCCGGGGCCGACGGGCGGCCGCCGGCGAAGGAGCCGGTCACCTCACCCGGCCGGCCGAACGCGGCCTGCTGCGCCGGGGGCGGCGGCGGGGCGCTGGCCGGGGCGGGGCGCAGGCGGGGCTGGTCGTCGGCGAAGGCACCCGTCGTGCCCTCCGGGCGCGCGTAGGCCGCGCGCTCCTCGGACCGGTCGGCGGCGGGGACGTGCGGCGTCCCACCGGCACCGGGCCGGTCCGGACCGCCGGAGCTCTCGGTCAGGGCGTCCCGCCGGGGGGCAGCGAGGTGGCCGAGCCGACGGTGAGCGTGCGGACCACGGGCGGCACGACGTCGGTGCGCTCGCTGGGCACCAGGTCGCGGACCTCCCCGGCGAGCGACCCCGGCGGGGGCACCTCCCGGGTCGGGTCGTCGGTGGCGGGCAGGCCGGCGGCGAGCACCGCGACCCCCACGCCCAGCCCGGCCAGCGCCCCGGTCACGCCGCGGCGCAGCCAGCGGGCCGACCCGGAGCGGGCCGGCGGGCTGGCCGGGGTCAGCGGGATGGCCCAGGAGCCACCCGCGCCGGAGGCGGTGAGCCCACCGGAGCCGGCGCTCAGGCCGCCGCCACCGAGACCGCTCACCTCGGCGGTGAACGGGATGGCGTTCAGCCGGGAGAGCAGGTCACCGGGGACGGCGACGTCCTGGTCGCGCTGGAGGGCGGACTTCGCCTCCCGCTGCGCGGCCACCGCCATCCGGCACTGCGCGCAGCCGGTCAGGTGCCGGGCGGCACGACCGGCGGCCCCACCGGAGAGCTCGCCGTCCACGAGGGCGGCGATCGCCTCCTGGGCCAGGTGGCTCTCGGGGATGCTCACGCTCACGAGACCTCCTCGGCGGACACCGGACGGTGGGGCGCCAGGTGGGCCAGCGCCTCGCGCAGCTGCACGCGGCCGCGGTGTATGCGGGAGCGCACGGTGCCGAGCTTGATGCCCAGGGTCGCCGCGATCTCCTCGTAGGTCAGGCCCTCGATGTCGCAGAGCACGACGGCCACGCGGAACTCCGGCGACAGCGCGTCCAGGGCCGCCTGGACCTGCGGGTCGAGGTGGGTGTCGGCGTAGACCTGCTCGGGCGAAGGCGCCGAACCCGGCAGCCGCTCGGTGTCCTCGGGCAGGGCGTCGAAGCGGATCCGCTGCCGGCGCCGCACCATGTCCAGGAACAGGTTGGTGGTGATCCGGTGCAGCCAGCCCTCGAAGGTGCCCGGGGAGAAGTCCGCCAGCGAGCGGAAGACCCGGACGAAGGTCTCCTGGGTGAGGTCCTCGGCGTCCTGCTGGTTCCCCGAGAGGCGGTAGGCCAGGCGGTAGACCCGGGCGGAGTGCTCCCGGACGACCTGCTCCCAGGTCGGCGCCACCCAGCCGTCGACGGCGGGGACACCCGCGTCGGGCAGGGGGCGCTCGCCGGTGGCGGCGTCCGGTGCGGTCACGCCCCCAGGATCGCAGACGGCCGACGCCGACACCTCCCCAGCGGGGGTGGGCCGGTCGGAGGAGGCGGACGGACGGGCGGTACGCGAGAGACGCACGTCCGGGTCAACGGCCGGCGGGCGAGGCGGTGTTCCCGAACGGACGGACCCACAGGCAGCTGACAGGGAAGGCACCCGGCCAGGCGCGGACCGCGTCGGCGCCTCTACCCTCGTGCGGTGACCAGCGCCGGCGGACCGCCCTCCCCCGGAGCGTCCTCGACCAGCCCCGCGGCCTACGCCGACGGCTTCGCCGCCGAGCCCCCCGCGGTGGCCACCGCCCGGCACCGGGCGACGACGTCGGCGCTCGCGTTCGGCACCGCTCCGCCGGTGGAGCCCGCGGTCGGTGCGACGCTGGCCGTGCTGGCCGCCGGGGTCGACGCCCGCTCGGTGGTCCTGCTGGGCAGTGGTGGCGGGGTCGCCGGGCTGTGGTTGCTGGAGGGCATGCGGCGCGACGGTGTGCTGACCGCGCTGGACGCCGACCCGGCCGAGGTCCGCGCCGCGCGGCGGGCCTACACCGAGGCCGGGGTGCCGCAGAGCCGCACCCGGCTGATCTTCGGCACGCCCGGGGAGGTGCTGCCCCGCCTCTCCCCCGGCGCCTACGACCTGGTCGTCTGCACCGGCCCGCCGCTGGAGTGGTCCGGCCAGCTGGCCGGCCTCCTCGGGCTGCTGCACCGCGGGGGCTCGCTGGTCTGCCACGGACTGCTCGCCGACGGCCGGATCTCGGACCGCGCCGCCCGCGACGAGCAGACCGTCGCCTGGCGGGAGGTGGCCCGCACCGTCCGCGAGGACGAGACGCTCACCAGCGCCGTCCTGCCCGTGGGCGCCGGCCTGCTCGTGGGCACGAGGCGGGTCTGACGCTCAGGCGAAGGGGAACTCCGCCTCGGGGTCCCAGGGGCCGCCGCGGTAGTGCCACAACCCGAGCCCGCGGGCGCGCACCGTCTCCGGCGTGAACGCCGCGGCCAGCTCCGCGTGCAGCGCACGGGCGGCGGCCGGCTCCACCTTGTTCTGCACGGTGACGTGGGCGCGCAACGGCTGCTGGTCCTGCCGGGTCAGCACCTCGGCGAACGCCGTGGCCAACCGCCCGTGGACAGCGGTCAGCTCGGGCGCGGTCAGGTCGTAGGCGACGCCGCGGCCGAGGAACCGCACCCCCGTGACGGCGACGTCGAACGGTGCCCGGGCGGCCGCCGTCCGCAGCTCGTCGCGCACCTGACCGAGGTGCTCCCCCGGCAGCGCGTGGAACAGCGTCACGTGCGCCTGCAGGTGGTTGCGCCCGGCCGGGAAGTGCTCGGCGCGGAGCCGGTCGAACCGCCGCTGGGCGGCGTCGTCCAGCAGCAGCGTCACGACCAATGGTGACGTGCTGGAACGGCCCCCGTGCAGGGTCCCGGCGTGAGCGGAGCGAGGGTCGGGGGGCACGGGGGTCCTTCGTCAGCCGATGGCGCGGGCGCCCTTGCCGAGCACGGTGACCCCGCCGGCGCTCACGTGGTAGCGCTCGCGGTCGCGGTCCAGGTCGACGCCGATCTGCGCCCCCGGCGGGACGACGACGTTCTTGTCCAGGATCGCCCGGCGCACCACGGCGCCCTCGCCGATGTGCACGCCGTCCATCAGGACGCTGCCCTCGACCCGGGAGCCGCGCTCCAGCCGCACGTTGGGCGAGACCACCGACTGGTGCACCGACCCGCCGTCGATGATCACCCCGGCGCTGACCATCGACTCCTCCGCCCGGCCGCCGAGCACGAACTTCGCCGGCGGCAGCATCGGCGGCAGGGTGTAGATCGGCCAGCGCTCGTTGTAGAGGTTGAAGATGGGGCTGACCGAGACCAGGTCCATGTGCGAGTCGTAGTAGGCGTCCAGCGTCCCCACGTCGCGCCAGTAGCCGTGGTCGCGCTCGGTCTCGCCGGGCACGACGTTGCTGCTGAAGTCGTAGACGTAGGCGTCACCGGCGTCGGCCATCATCGGCATGATCGACCCGCCCATGTCGTGCACCGAGCTCTCGTCGGCGGCGTCCACCCGCAGCGCCTCCAGCAGGGCGTCGGTGGTGAACACGTAGTTGCCCATGGAGGCAAAGGTCTCCTCCGGGCTGCCGGGCATCCCCGGCGGGTCGGCCGGCTTCTCCAGGAACTGGCGCACCTTGCCGTGCTCGTCGGCGTCGATGACGCCGAACGCGGTGGCCTCCTTGCGCGGCACCCGCAGCCCGGCGACGGTCACCCCGGCGCCGGTGGCCAGGTGCTGCTCGATCATCTGCGCCGGGTCCATCCGGTACACGTGGTCGGCACCGAAGACGACGACGATCTCGGGCCGGTCGTCGTAGATCAGGTTGAGGCTCTGGTAGATCGCGTCGGCGCTGCCGGTGTACCAGCGCGGGCCCAGCCGCTGCTGCGCCGGCACCGGCGTGATGTAGCTGCCCAGCAGGGTCGACATCCGCCACACGGTGGTGATGTGCCGGTCGAGCGAGTGGCTCTTGTACTGGGTGAGCACCGCGATCCGCCGGATGTCGGCGTTCACCAGGTTGGACAGCACGAAGTCGATGAGCCGGTAGTTGCCCCCGAAGGGCACCGCGGGCTTCGCCCGGTCCTGGGTGAGAGGGGCCAGCCGCTTCCCCTCACCACCTGCCAGCACGATGCCGAGAACTCGAGGACCGCCACGCATGGACGGACCGTAACGGCTCGTCTGGGAGTTCGCCCCATCTACCGGGTCGTTCACCACCTAGGGTGAGCTGCGTGCGCGTGGGAGTGATCACCCGGGAATGGCCGCCGGACGTCTACGGGGGCGCGGGGGTGCACGTCGAGCACCTCGTCGCCGCGCTCCGCGGCCTCGCCGACGGGCCGCAGGTCGACGTCCACTGCTTCGGCGGCCCGCGGCAGGACGCGACGGGGTACGGCGTGCCGGCCGCCCTGCAGTCGGCCAACGGCGCGCTGCAGGCGGTCGGGACCGACGTCGAGATCGCCGCTGCCGTCGGTGGGGCGGACCTGGTGCACTCGCACACCTGGTACGCCAACCACGCCGGCCACCTGGCGCAGCTGCTGCACGGCAGCGCCCACGTGGTCACCGCCCACTCGCTGGAGCCGCGGCGGCCGTGGAAGGCCGACCAGCTCGGCGGCGGCTACCGGCTGTCCTCCTGGGTCGAGCGCACCGCCTACGCCGAGGCCGACGCGGTCATCGCCGTCAGCCGGGGCATGCGGGCCGACGTGCTCGACGTCTACCCCGACCTGGACCCGGCGAAGGTCGTCGTCGTCGGCAACGGCGTCGACGCGCAGGCCTACCGGCCGGTGCAGGCGCCCGACGTCGTCCGTTCGCTCGGGGTCGACCCCGACCGGCCGTACGCGCTGTTCGTCGGCCGGATCACCCGGCAGAAGGGGCTGATGCACCTGCTGGCCGCGGCCGAGCAGCTGCCGCCGGAGGCGGGCCTGGTGCTCTGCGCCGGCGCGGCGGACACCCCCGCCGAGCGGGCCCAGGTGGCCGACGCCGTCGCCGAGCTGCAGACCCGCCGCACCGGCGTGGTGTGGATCGAGCAGATGCTCCCGCGCGAGCAGCTGGTGCCGCTGATCACCGGCGCGACGGTGTTCGTCGTCCCCTCGGTGTACGAGCCGCTGGGCATCGTGAACCTGGAGGCCGCGGCCTGCGGCACCGCGGTCGTGGCCAGCGCCGTCGGCGGCATCCCCGAGGTGGTCGACGACGGCCGCACCGGGCTGCTGGTCCCCTACGACGCCGAGCGCCCGGCCGAGTTCGCCGCGGGGCTCGCGGCGCGGATGGCCGAGCTGCTGGCCGATCCCGGCCGCGCGGCGACGATGGGCGCGGCCGGCCGGGAACGGGTGCTCGCCGAGTTCGGCTGGCCGGCGATCGCCGCACAGACCGTCGAGGTCTATCGGCAGGTGCTCGCCGCGCGCGGCTGAGCCGCGGGCCGTCCCGGCCGATCCTGGGCCGGACGTCAGCGGTCGAGCTCGCTGCGGCCCCGGCCGGCCTCCTTGGCCCGGTAGAGGGCGGCGTCCGCCCGGCGCATCACGTGCGACGGCTGCTCGCCGGGCCGGTGCTCGGCGACCCCGACCGACAGCGGGACGCGGGTGCTCGCCGCCCGCAGCCGCTCCACGTACCGCAGCGCCGCCGGGCCGGTGCAGGCCGGCAGCAGCAGGGCGAACTCGTCCCCGCCGTGCCGGGCCAGGACGGCGCCCCGCGGGAGCAACGGCACCCAGCTGGCGGCCACGGTGCAGAGCAGTTCGTCGCCGGCGGCGTGGCCCTGCTCGTCGTTGACCGCCTTGAAGTCGTCGAGGTCGGCCAGGGCGACGGAGAACTCCTCCCCCGACCGGACGGCGACCCGCAGCGCCTCGTCGAGCGCGTCGTCGAAGCCGCGACGGTTGGCCAGCCCGGTGAGCGCGTCGACGCTCGCCCAGGAGGCCTGCCGGACCAGCAGTGCCGCGACCAGCGCGATGGTCGCCGTCACCAGCGCGACCGCGACCACCGACCCCGGCGGCAGTCCCCGGGCGGAGAGGACCACGGCGCAGGCGGCCATCGCGAGGAGCAGGTAGGCCAGCGCCACCAGCGGGGCGAAGAGGAAGAAGGCGGCGACCGCGACGAAGGAGTAGATGCCGGCCAGCGCCATCGCGGAGGCGGTGTCCGGCGCCTCGGCGACCACCGCGGTGATCAGCGCGGTGCCCGCCAGGACGGCGACGGGGAGCAGGGCGCGCGGCAGCGACCGGCCCCACCGGATCAGCGCCAGGCCGGCGAGCACCGCCACCGGACCGATGGCGGTCATCACCGGGGACGTCACGTGGTCCGCTGCCCCGGGCAGCACGACCACCGCGAGCACGACCAGGCCGCCGAGCGCGTAGAGCAGCCCGATGACGGGGCCGGCCACCCGGGCGGTCGCCACCTCGGGCGCGCGCCGCCTCAACCTCATGCAGCCTCTTCGGTCGGGGGACGGGGACACCGGAGCATCCCCCGGCACCGACCCACCCACACAGGCGACCCGCCCGGACGGGTGAGGACGCCCCACCCGGAGGCGCCGGCTGGCAGCATGCCGCGCGTGCGGAAGACCCTGACCAGGTTCCTGGAGTCGACCGTCGTGCAGCGGTGGTTCCCGCTGCTGCTCGCGGTGGGCGCGGCGGCGGCGGCCGTCGTCCACGTGGTGGAGGGCGACCTGCTGCGGGCGGCGCTCCTCCTGCTGCTCGCCCTGTACTGGTCGTGGTCGTTCCGCCGCAGCTTCGCCGTCCCGGCGCCGGTGCCCCACCACGTCGACGAGGCGTGGGCACGTCGGGTGATCGCCGAGGCAGGCGCGCCCGAGGGGGTCGGCGCGATCCTGGCGCTGCGCCGGGCCGAGCCGGCGCTGTCGCTGGTGCACGCCGAACAGCTGGCCGACCGGGTCGCCGGCTGAGCGGTCCCGGCCGGCTCAGGCCGTGCCGCGGTCGATCTCCGCGGCCAGGGCGCGGAGCACGTCGAGCACCCGTGCCACGACGCGCCGCTCGGCCCGGTCGGGGCGCAGCAGCGCCTCGACCCGCCGGCCGGAGGGGACGCCGGTCAGCGGGAGCAGCTGCATGCCGGGCACCCGGGAGGTGGTGTGCCGCGGCAACAGCGAGATGCCGTGCCCGGCGGCGACCATCGCCGAGGCCACCGCGAAGTCGTTGATCCGGTGCGCGATGTGCGGCGCGGCCCCCGACCGGGCGGCCACCGCCGCCAGCACCGGTGCCACGGGGAAGCCCTCGCGCACGGTGATCCAGGCCTCCCCCGCCAGCTCCTCCGGAGCCACGGCGGACCGGCCGGCCAGCGGGTGGTCCGCACCGACGGCGACGTCCAGCGGCTCGCGGAACAGCGATACGACCCGGACCCCGCTGCCCCAGTCGGCGGCGCCGTCGGGCCGGTGGGCGACCACCACGTCGAAGCGGTCGGTGAGGTCGGGGAAGTCGGCGAGCACCACGTCCTCGTCGGCGCACTCCAGCGTGATGCCGTCCAGCGCGGCGCCCGCGCCCAGCAGCCGGGGGAAGACCAGCTGCGCGGCGCTCTGGAACGCCGAGACCCGCACCGTCCCGACCGGCCGCTCGGCGTAGTCCTGGCAGGCCGCCCGGGCCCGCTCGACCGCCGCGGCGACGTCGACGGCGGCGTCGGCCAGCGCGTCGCCGGCCGGGGTGAGCCGCAGCCCGCGGCCCACCCGCTCGGTCAGCGGCACCCCCAGCTCCGCGGTGAGCGCGGCCAGCTGCTGGGAGACCGCCGACGGCGTCAGGTGCAGCACCGCGGCGGCCGCGGTGACCCCGCCACGGCTGCGGACGGCGCGCAGGGTCTCCAGCGAGCGCAGGTCCATGCAGACATCCTGAACAAACCGTCAAGATCTCTTCACTGGTGTTGGACGACGCGGCGCGGCAGGCTCGGCCCGTGCCCCTCCGCGACCGTCTGCTCGCCTGCCTCGTCGCCGTGCTGTGGGGCGTGAACTTCACCGCGATCCACCTGTCGCTGGAGCAGTTCCCGCCCTTCGCCCTGGTCGCGCTCCGGTTCGCGGTCCTCGCCGTCCCGACGCTGCTGTTCGTGCCCCGGCCCGACGTCCCGCTGCGCTGGCTGATCGGCTACGGCGCCGGCTTCGGCATCCTCCAGTTCCTCTTCCTCTACCTCGCGATGGACACCGGGATGCCCACCGGCCTGGCCTCGCTGGTGTTGCAGTCCTCGGCGCCGTTCACCGTGCTGCTGGCCGGCCTGCTGCTGCACGAGCGCCTGACCGCCCGCCAGCTCACCGGCGTCGGGATCGCAGTGGCGGGGCTGGGCGGGATCGCCCTCTACCGCGCGGAGGTCGGCGGTGCGGCGCTGGCCCTGCCGGTGCTCCTCACCCTCTGCGGCGGGCTGGGCTGGGCGCTGGGCAACTTGTGCACCCGGCAGGCGCGGGCGTCCGAGCCGCTGAAGCTCACCCTCTGGATGAGCGTGGTGCCCCCGATCCCGATGCTCGCCGTCTCCCTGGCCGCCGAGGGGCCGGACGCGATCGCCCGGTCGTTCACCACCCTGGGCACGACCCAGGGGCTGCTCGCCCTGGCCGGGCTGCTCTACACCGTCGTGGTGGCCACCCTGCTCGGCTCGGGGCTCTGGACGGCGCTGATGGCCCGGCACCCCTCGAGCACGGTCGCGCCGTTCTCGATGCTGGTGCCGGTGGTCGGGATCGCCGTCTCCTGGCTGGCGCTGGGCGACGCCACCTCAGCCGTGGAGCTGGGCTGCGGCGCCGTCGTCGTCGCCGGGGTGCTGCTGGCGACGACGACCGGCCGCCGACCGGCGGCTCAGGGCCAGATGGAGGCGACGATGATCGCCGAGACCGCGAGCGTCGAGCCGGCCGACACCAGGCTGGCGGGGTGGAAGCCCACCCCGGTGAGGTGGTGGCCCAGACGCCCGGGGGTGACCACGTCCAGCAGCAGGAACGCGAGCACCTGCAGCAGCACCCCGAGCAGGCCGAACACCACCGTGTAGGCCAGCGCCCGGCCGAACCCGCTGGTCGCGTTGGTCCAGATGGTGGTGAACGCGATCGCGCCCTGCCCGAGGAAGCCGGCGGCCAGCGCGATCCCGGCGTTGATCGAGCGCTCCTCGTAGATGTGCTTGGCCAGCCGGCCGGGGGTGAGCAGGTCGAGGGCGAGCGCGCCGACGAACAGCAGCGCGATGCCGACGGCGGTGTAGGCGACGGCGTAACCGATGCTGGCCAGCACGGGGAGACCTCCAGGTCGGGGGCGGGGCGGGAGGGAGCCTAGGGGGTGCGCCACACCGGGCCCCGGAATGGCGCTCCCGGAGCGCGCGCTGCACCTGCCGTGACCGACGCGCTGACGCTCTTCGACGACGTCCTCCCCGCGGAGACCCCCGTCGAGAACCGGCTGCTGCAGGTGCGCACCGTGTACGCCGAGCCCGCGGCCGCCGCCTCCCCGCGCGGCCGCCAGGTGCTCGCCCGGTTCCCCGGCGCCGAGGTCGTCGAGGTGGCGTCGCACTGGCAGCTGCCGGAGCTGCACGGCAACGCCGGCAACGTCGACCGCTGGGTGCGGGTCAAGTCCGAGACGCTGGTGCTCGGGGTGAAGAAGACGCTGACCACCCGCCCGAACGGCCGCTCCGCGGACTTCATCGCGCCCTCGACCGCGAACGGCTGCGCGATGGCCTGCGCCTACTGCTACGTGCCCCGCCGCAAGGGCTACGCCAACCCGATCACCGTGTTCACCAACATCGACCAGATCACCGCGTCGGTGCGCCGGCACGTGGCCCGCCAGGGGCCCAAGACCGAGCCGAACCAGTGCGACCGGGACAGCTGGGTCTACGACATCGGGGAGAACGGCGACTGCTCGGTCGACGCGGTCGTCAGCGACAACGTCGCCGACCTGGTCGCCACCTTCCGCGAGCTGCCGACCGCCAAGGCCGCCTTCGCCACCAAGTACGTCAACCGCGACCTGCTCGACCTCGACCCCCGCGGGCGGACCCGGGTGCGGTTCTCGGTCATGCCCGACGCCGACTCCCGGCTGCTGGACGTGCGCACCAGCCGGGTCGCCGAGCGGATCGCCGCCGTCGACGACTTCGTCGCGGCCGGCTACGAGGTGCACCTCAACCTCTCCCCCGTCGTGCTGCGCGAGGGCTGGGAGGCCGACTGGTCGGCGCTGCTGCAGCAGCTCGACGACGAGCTCTCGCCCGCCGCGAAGGCCCAGGCCGCCGCCGAGGTGATCATGCTGACCCACAACGAGGGCCTGCACGAGGTGAACCTCGGCTGGCACCCGCGGGCCGAGCAGCTGCTCTGGCGCCCGGAGGTGCAGGAGCCCAAGGTCAGCCAGAACGGCCAGCACAACGTCCGGTACCGCGCCGACGTGAAGCGGGCCGGCGTCGCCCGGCTGCACCAGCTGATCCAGGAGCGCGCCCCCTGGCTGCGCGTCCGGTACGCGTTCTGATGGCCGCGCTCACCGCGGTCGGGCTGTCGCTGCTGGACCGCTCCCGCACCCGGGCCGGGGAACCGGACAGCGCCGGGCTGACCGGCACCGTCACCCGCGCCGTCACCGCCGAGCAGCTCGGCTACGACCGGTTCTCCGTCGCCGAGCACCACGGCGTGCCCGGCGTCGCCAGCGCCGCGCCGGCCGTCCTGCTCGCCGCCATCGCCGGCCGGACGACGACGCTGCGGATCGGCTCGGCCGGGGTGATGCTCCCCCACCACCAGCCGCTGGTCGTCGCCGAGCAGTTCGCGATGCTCTCGGCGCTGGCACCGGGCCGGGTCGACCTCGGGCTGGGCCGCTCCCCCGGCTTCACCCCGCCCGTGCGCCGCGCGCTGCGGGAGCACGAGACCGACTTCGCCGCGGACCTGGCCGAACTGCGGTCCTACCTGGACGGCACGGCAGCGGTGACCGTGCGCCCCCGGCCGGCGGCTCCGGTGCCGCTGACCGTGCTGGCCACCGGCCGTGGCCTGGAGGTGGCCGCTCAGCTCGGCCTGCCGGTGATCGTCGGCGGGCCGCTGCTGGGCGTGGCCGGCGACCCCGAGCCCGGGTTGGCCGCGCTGGCCGGCTACCGGCGCAGCTACCGGCCCAGCGTGCAGGCGCCCGAGCCGCGGGTGGCGATCAGCCTGGACGTGCTGGTCGCCGACAGCACGGCCGAGGCGCAGGACCTGCTGCTGCCCGAGGCCTGGGCGATGGCGCAGGCGCGCACCACCGGAGCGTTCCCACCGCTGGAGCCGGTGACCGCGATCCGGGCGCAGGACTGGACACCCCGGCAGCGGCAGTACGTCGAGCAGACCGCCGCCGGTGCGATCGCCGGCACCGCCGAGGAGGTGGCCGAACGGCTCACCACGCTGGTCGAGCGGACCGGCGCGGCGGAGCTGGTCGCCTCCAGCAGCACCTTCGACCGCGCGGCGCTGGCCGCCTCCGACGCCGCGCTGGCGGAGCTGTTCGGCCGTCAGCCGGTCGGCGGCAAGGCGCCGGCCAGCGCCGTCCCGTCGGGGGCGTAGACCACCGGCACGTCCCCGAACCGCGCCGTCCTGGTCGCCGTGTCGCGCACGTCGCGCAGCAGCACGGCAGCCACCCGCTCCGGCTGCGCACGGGCGAACTCCTCGTACAGGGCGGGGTCGTGCTCGCCGGTGTCGCCGACCAGGGTCCAGCGCACCCCGGGCAGGTCGGTGGCCAGCCGCCGCAGCGACGTCCGCTTGTGCGCCTGGCCGTCGCGGAACCAGCGGTCCGGCGTCGGACCCCAGTCGGTGAGCAGCAGCGCGCCGGGCGGGAAGCCGGCCCGCTCCAGGAACCTGGTCAGCGGGCCGGCCAGGTTCCACGGCCCGTTGCTCAGGTAGACGACCGGCACGTGCGGGGCCACCGAGGCCAGCTGGTGCAGCAGCGCGGCCATGCCCGGGACCGCCCGCCGCCGGGTCATCGGCAGCACGAAGGTGCGCCAGGCGGCCCGCAGCGGGGTGGCGATCCCGGTGACGAGCACCGTGTCGTCGATGTCGCAGACCACGCCGCGGGCGGCCCGCGGCGAGGCCAGGTGCACCACCGTGCGCGACTCCCGGTCACCGGCCCGCAGCACCACCGGGACGGCGCCGGCGTCGGGCAGCGGCAGGTCGAGGGTGACGTCGAGCAGCCCGTCGTCGTCGCTGCGCACCGTGTGCCGCTGCCCGGCGATCTGCACGACGACCTCGGTGCGCGGGCTCTCCAGGGTGAGGAACCGCTGCCAGCCGGGCACCGCGCGGCGCTCCTCGGGATGGGCGCCGGCCGGGGCCAGCAGCACCCGGCCGAGCACCCGTGCCCGCCCGTCGCTGCCGTAGCCGGGGTGGGCGAGGACGGCGGGGGTCCAGCCGGCGCGGCGGGCCAGCCGGGACAGCAGGGCGCGCAGGGCGGCGTCGGCGCGGCGGGCCAGCGCAGGCAGGGAGACCACCCCGCCACCCTGCCAGCTGCGATCCCGATGCGGACCGTCGCGGCGCGGAACCCACCACCCGGTCGTCCGCTGTGCCACGGTGCACCCGCCCGTCCCCCCAGCTCAGGAGTCGCTCGTGCCCGCCCTCGAGATGCACGCGGTCTCCAAGACCTATGCCCGGCGCGGGCGCCCGCCGCAGCGGGCGCTGGACGGTCTGGAGCTGGTCGTCGGCGACGGCGGCGTGCACGGCCTGCTGGGGCCCAACGGCTCCGGCAAGACCACGATGATCCGCATCGCGCTCGGCCTGGTCCGCCCCGACAGCGGTGAGGTCCGGCTGCTCGGCCGGCCGGTGCCCAGCGGCCTGCCCGAGGTGATCGGCAGCGTGGGCGCGCTGGTCGAGACGCCGCTGTTCTTCCCGGGGTTCACCGGCCGCCGGAACCTGCGGCTGCTGGCCGAGACCGCGGGGCTGCCCCGCACCCGGGTCGAGGAGGTGCTCGAGGTCGTCGAGCTGCGTGACCGCGCCGACGACCGGTTCGCCGGCTACTCCCTCGGCATGAAGCAGCGCCTGGCCATCGCCGCGGCGCTGCTCAAGGCGCCGCAGCTGCTCGTGCTGGACGAGCCCGGCAACGGGCTGGACCCCGGCGGCATGCGCGACGTCCGCGATCTCGTCCGGCGGCTGGGCCGGGAGGGGACGACGGTGCTGATCAGCTCGCACCTGCTCACCGAGATCCAGCAGGTCGCCGACTCGGTGTCGATCATGGCCCGCGGCCGGTGCATCGCCTCCGGTCCGGTGCACGAGGTGCTGGCCGGGAGCGGGGCACCCGACGTCCGGGTGCGCGTGCCCGACCCCGCGGCCGCCGCCACGGTGCTCACCGCCGCCGGCTACTCGGTGGCACCGGCGCCGGAGGGCGGCCTGCTGGTGCACGCCGTCGCCGCACCGGCGCAGGTGACCCGGCTGCTGGCCGAGTCCGGACACTGGCTGGAGGAGCTGACCCCGATGACCGCAGACCTGGAGAGCGCGTTCCTCGCGCTGACGGCGGAGCGGGCATGAGCGCCGTCGGGACCCCGCCGCGGGCCGACCGGCCAACCGTCCCCGCGGGGCGGTTCGGCGGGCTGCTGCGCGCGGAGCTCCACCGGTTCACCGCCCGCCGGTTCATCCGGATGCTGCTGGCGACGGCCGCGCTGGTCTGGGTCGGCGCCCTGGTGATCGGTCTGCTCAACTACTCGTCTCCCAGCCCGGAACGGCTCGCCGCGGCAGAGCAGCAGCGGCAGGAGCAGATCGAGGCCTCGACCCTGGGGCGCGCGGAGTGCCTCGAGCAGGTCCCCGCGGACGCGGGGATGACGCCGGAGGAATGGTGCGGCCCGCCGGTCCAGGAGTCCGACTTCTCGATCGACCAGTTCATCAGCCCGCCGCCGTTCTCCTTCGCCGACAGCGGTGCGACGGGCGCCGCCGCGGTCGGTCTGCTGGGCGCCGCCCTCGCCTTCCTGATCGGCGCCACCTTCGTCGGGGCCGAGTGGTCGAGCCGGTCGATGACCAACCTGCTGTTCTGGGAGCCGCGCCGGTCGCGGGTGCTGGGCGCCAAGGCCGCGGTGGTCGCCGCCGCCTCGGTGGTGCTCGGCGTGGTCGCGCAGGTCGCCTGGCTGGCGATGGCCGGCATCTGGCAGGGCGTCGTCGGCGACGGCCGGGACCTGCCCGAGGGCTTCTGGTCGGAGCTGGCCGGCGCCCAAGGTCGCGGCGTGCTGCTGACCCTCTTCGCCGGGCTGATCGGCTTCGGGCTGACCAACCTGGTGCGCAACACCGGGGCCGCGCTGGGCACGGCGTTCATCTACGTGCTGGTGGTCGAGACCGCCGTCCGCGCGCTGCAGCCGGCGTGGCAGCCGTGGCTGCTCACCAACAACGTGACGGCGCTGGCCCTGCCCGACGGGCTGACGGTGAACATCGACCAGGGCGAGCGGATCGACGCACAGGGCAACGTGTACTGGGAGATGACCGAGTACCTGATCACCCACCTGCAGAGCGGCGTCGTCCTGGCCGTCGTCACCGTGCTCGTCGTGGGGGCCGGCGTCGTCCTGTTCGGCCGACGGGACGTGCCCTGAGCCGGGAGTACTTCCTGACGACCTGATGACATGCGTTTGGCGCCGGGGGCGGCATCGGGTACGCGCTGGTCATGGACACAGACCTCGAGTCCGCCACCCGCAACGAGCTGCTCCGCCTCGCGCGCGAGCAGGACGTGCCCGGGCGCTCGTCGATGAGCAAGCAGGAGCTGCTCGGCCACCTGCGGCCCCCGCCCATCGGGGAGGCCGACGACGGCTCCGGTGACGAGGCCACCGCGGTGCGCGGCAGCAGCGGACGCGAGGTCCAGTCCCGGGTCGAGGCCTTCCGCCTGCTGGCCGAGGCGCGGGCACGCGGCGAGATGGTGCTCATCCCCCGGATGCTCACCGGCAACGACCGCCGGGTGCACGTCCGGGAGACCGTGCGGGAGGACCACGAGCAGCGGATCGCCACCGGTGACCTGGAGGCCCGGGACAAGTTCGACAAGCTCGCCGGCTCCGTCTTCCACTTCTTCCGCGGCACGAACCTGCTCTTCTACCGCGACCTGGTCGGCGAGGACGCCCGGATGCCCACGGTGCTGGCCCTGGGCGACGTCCACCCGGGCAACTTCGGGGTGATGCCCAGCTCCGACAACGTGCCGATCTTCAGCGTCAACGACTTCGACGACGCCTACTACGCGCCCTTCACCTGGGACCTCAAGCGCGGCGCCGTCGGGTTCATGCTCGGCGCGGAGGAGAAGAGCGGCAAGGGCCGGAAGAAGCAGCGCGCCATCGCCCGCAGCTTCGTGCGCGGCTACGTCGAGGGGATCGCCTCCTACGCGGCCGACGGCGGCGAGTACACCGAGCAGATGCGCCTGGACAACGCGCCGCCGCTGATCGCCGAGCTGATCTCCAGCACGCTGGAGACCAGCCGGGCCGACTGGCTGGCCGAGGACCTGCTCGACGAGACCCGCAGCGGCTTCCGCACCGACGAGGAGCTGGTCCCGGTCAGCAGCCGCCGCGCGGAGTTCCAGGACATCGTCGACCGCTTCGTCGCCGAGAACGAGGTGCAGGTCCCCGAGCGGGCCGGGCGCATGCGGGTGAAGGACGTCGCCGAGCGGCGGAACGCCGGCACCGCGTCGCTGGGGCTCACCCGGTACTACGTGCTGATCGCCGGCGTGCAGGGCGACGGCACCGACGACCTGCTGCTGGAGTTCAAGCGCGCCCGCCGCTCGGCGCTGGCCGGGCTGGTGCCGCCCTCGGGGTACGAGGTCGACGGCCAGGGCGACCGGATCAAGCACGCGCAGCGGGTGCACCTGGTGAACGGCGACGTCTTCTACGGCAGCACCGACATCGACGGGCTGAGCTTCATGGTGCGGGAGCGGGCACCGTTCCGGGACGACATCAGCCTGGACGAGCTGTCGACCAGCGAGTGGAAGGACTACGCGACGATCTGCGGCCGGGTGCTGGCGCACACGCACGCGCTGTCCGACGAGACCGGCAACGTCGACTACGACGTCGAGCCGGCGATCATGGAGGCCATCGGCGGGCGGGACCTGTTCGTCGACGACGTCCTGCGCTTCGCCGAGGAGGCCGCCGACCGGCTGCGCCGCGACCACGAGCACTTCGTCGCCGACCACGAGCTCGGCGCCTTCCGCACCGTCGACGTCGTCTACCGCTGAGTCCCCGGTCCGCCTTGCCCGCTGCCCCTTGCCCGCTGCCCGTCGCCCCGCCCGGCGGAGGACGCATCGGTGAGCTGCTGCAGGCCCTCGACGGCGCGCTCCGCAGCCGCTGACGCACCCTGCGTCCACGAAGCAGGGACCCCCGTCCGGACCTGCCGAAACTGTCGTACCCCCTTCGTAGGTTCGGGTCATGTCGCGGCGGTCGGGGTCGAGCGTGATCGAGGGGCTGGTCCTCGACTGGGCTGTCGAGCACCCTGTCGAGCCCTCCCGGCTGCCCGCTCTGCTGTTGTCCGATGAGGAGCTGGCCGAGGAGCTGCAGCGGGTGCAGCAGCGCCGCGCCCGGGATGCCGCCTACGAGGCCGAGCTGATCCTCGCCCTGGCCGCTGACCGGCCGCCGTCCGCTGATCCGGCACCGGATCACCCGGGTGCGCGGCGGGCGGGGTGGACCGCCCAGCCGGGCGAGGGTGAGGTCAGTGAGTTCTTCACCGCCGAGCTGGCCACCGTGCTCAACCTGGGGCGAGGGACGGCGGCGATCCGGTTGACCCGCGCGTTGACCTGGCAGCGGAAGCTGCCGGCCACCTTCGCCGCGCTGCGGGCCGGTGAGCTCGATGAGCGCCGGGCGCAGCAGCTGGCGGATGCGTTGAAGTCGACTCCCGCCGAGGTCGCCGCCCGCGTCGAGGAACGAGTGCTGGGTGAGGTGAGCGACCTGTCGGTATCGGCGGTGAAGAAGCGCGCCACCGAGCTGATGCTGCGCTTCGACGCCACAGCGGCGGAGGAAGCGCGGGCGGAGGCGGAGAAGACCGCCGACGTGCACCTCTACCCCTCGGCTGCTGATGGGCGGGCGGTGCTGGCCGCGGACCTGCCCGCCGATGAGGCCGCCGAGTGTGCCGACCAGCTCGACCAGCTGGCCCGGATGCTCAAGGCCGACGGGGACGACCGACCCATCGGTGCGCTGCGGGCCCAGGCGCTCTCGGCGTTGATCCGCCGCCCTGGCGACTCCGGCCTGCCGCTGGTCACAGCGAACCTGACGATCACCGCCGCACTGGAGGCGTTGGAGGGCGGGAGTACGCCGGGTGAGGTGAACGGGCTGCCGATCACCGCCGCCCACCTGCGCGACCTGCTCGCCCGCGTCGGCGCCCTCGGCCTGAGCGCCCCCGACGGCGGCAGCCTCACGTTCACGATCACCGGCCCCGACGGGGAACTGCTGGCCACCACCACCCCCGCCGAGCTGGCCCGGCTCACCACGCGCGGCTGCAGTGAGCACCCCGAGGGGATGTGCGGCTGTGCGCTGCTCGGGCCGCCACCGGCCACCGAGCGCTACGAGCCCACTGCCCGGCAGCGGGCGTTCGTCACCGCCCGGGATCGGCGCTGCCGCTTCCCCAACTGCGGGCAACGCGTCGGCTGGGCCGACCTCGACCACGTCATCCCGCACGCCCGCGGCGGCGAGACCGACTGCGCCAACCTCTGCTGCCTGTGCCGCAGCCACCACCGGCTCAAGACCCACGCCCCCGGCTGGCGGTTCGCGATGACCCCCGACGGCACCCTGCGGGTGACCACCCCGAGCGGGGTCACCCGCACCACCCGACCACCCGGCCGCCGACCACCCGGCACCCAACCACCTGAGGCCCGACCAGCCACCGGCCCCGAACCGCCACCGACCGAACCCGCCGGCGACCCACCGCCCTTCTGAGTCGGCGCTCTCCTGAGTCGGCGCCCTCCTGGGTCGACACCTGGAGACATCGCCCTGTCCGCATGCCGCCGTGTCGGCGAGGTGGCACACGCATACGCGGCATGCGGACACGGCGTTCACGTCGACTGCGCACTCCCGTCGGCGCAGCGGCCGCGCACCCGCCGAGGGGTCGTTGCCTCACCCGCCGCCGGGCAGCAAGCTCACCGGGTGCACAGACGCCACTTCCTCGCCGCCGGAGCCGCGCTCGCCCTCGCCGGGTGCGGCTCCGGGCCGGCGCGGCGCGCGGACGGGCCGACGACGTCACCGGTGCCCTCGGCTCCGTCGTCCTCCCCCACGCCCGAGCCGACCCCGACCGAGGAGCCACCGCCCACCCCGGGCACGCCGGCCGAGATCCTGGCCCGCTCCACGGTCCCGGTGCTCTGCTTCCACCAGCTGCGCGAGCACACCACCGAGGACAGCGCGTACGCCCGCAGCATCACCACCCCACCGGACGCCTTCCGCGCCCAGCTGACCGCGCTCCGGGACGGCGGGTACACCCCCGTGTCCGCTCCCGCGCTCGTCGACCACCTGCAGTTCGGCACCGGCCTGCCCGAGCGGCCGGTGCTGCTCACCTTCGACGACGGCTCGGTCACCCACGCCACCGTCGGACTCCCGGTGCTGCGGGAGTTCGGCTTCACCGGCGCCTTCTTCCCGATGACCGTCGTGCTCGACAAGCCGAACTGGCTGAGCACCGACCAGCTGCGCGAGCTCGAGGCGGCCGGCATGACGATCGGCGCGCACAGCTGGGACCACCAGCGGATGGACCGCCTCTCCGGCGACCAGTGGGCCGAACAGGTGGACCAGCCCCGCCAGACGCTCGCGGACGTCCTCGGTCACCCGGTCGACCTGCTCGCCTACCCGCACGGCGTGTGGAACCAGGAGACGCTGGCCCACGCCGCGTCGGCGGGCCACCGGGCCGCGTTCCAGCTGTCCGACCCGACCGATCCCGCCCAGCCGCTGCTCACCATCCGCCGGATCATGCCGCCGCCCACCTGGGACGGCGCCACCCTGCTGGCCCACCTCGAGTCCGACTTCTGACCTCCCGGCGCGTCCGAGCGCCCGGCGGATCCCCCGGGATCAGCCCGGGTGTGACGGGCCGCGCTCCGCCGGTGCGGCCACGCGGCGGTGACCGAACCGGCCCAGCGGGAGCAGCCCCAGCACGGCGAGGCAGATGACCGCCAGCACCACCGTGCCGGCCGGTTCGGGGAGCCACTCCGCGGCGAGCCAGCCCGCGCCCGCCCCCACCACGACCACTGCCAGCAGCCACCGCATGCGCCGATTCCTACCGGATCCGGCCCGGTACGTCACGGGGGCCGCGCAGCGCCATGCCCGCTGACTACCGTGGTCGGCGTGGCCCGGGTGGTGGTGATCGGCGCCGGGCTCGGCGGTCTGGCGGCCGCGGCCCGGCTCGCCGCGGCCGGCCACGCGGTCACCGTGCTGGAACAGGGGCCGGTGATCGGCGGGAAGCTCGGCTGGTTCGAGCGCGACGGGCACGGCTTCGACACCGGCCCCAGCCTGGTCACCCTCCCCCAGGTGCTCCGCGACCTCTTCGCCGCCACCGGCGCCCCGCTGGACGACGTGCTGGAGCTCCAGCGGCTCGATCCGGCCGTCGCCTACCGCTTCGCCGACGGGACGACGGTCGACGTCCCGGGCAGCCGTGAGCGGATCCCGGCGGCACTCGACGACGCACTGGGCGCCGGCAGCGGCGCGCAGTGGGCGGCCCTGCTCGACCGCGCGGAGGCGATGTGGCGGGCCACCGAGCAGCCGTTCCTGCGCTCCCCGCTGGCCGGGGCGGGCACGCTGCTGCGGCTGGCCCGGAGCGCTGCCGACCTGCGCACCATCGCCCCCGGCCGCACGCTGCGAGGGCTGGGTGGGCGGTACCTGACCGACCCGCGGCTGCGGATGCTGCTGGACCGCTACGCCACCTACTCCGGCTCCGACCCCCGCCGGGCCCCCGCCGCGCTGCTCACCGTTCCGTACGCCGAGCAGGCGTTCGGCTCCTGGTACGTGCCGGGCGGGCTGCGCCGGCTGGTCGAGGCGGTCGCGCAGCGGGCCGTCGAGCGGGGCGCGGTGGTGCGCACCGACGCCCCCGTCGCCGAGGTCCTCGTCGAGAGCGGCCGCGCGGCCGGCGTGCGGCTGGCCGACGGCGAGCGGGTGCCGGCCGACGTCGTCGTCAGCAACGCCGACGCCACCGCCCTCTACCGCGGTCTGCTGCCCGCCGCCGCCCCGGCCCGCGGCCCCCGGGCGGCGCTGCGCCGGGTGACGCCGTCGTCCTCCGGGCTGGTGCTCCTGCTCGCGCTGCGCGGGCGCACCCCCGGGCTGGCGCACCACACGGTGCTCTTCCCGGCCGACTACGACGCCGAGTTCGACGCGCTGTTCGGCCGGCGGGGTGCAACACGGCCGGTGGCCGACCCGACCGTCTACGTCAGCGCCCCCGATGACCCGGCCACCCGGCCCGACGCCGACAGCGAGTCGTGGTTCGTGCTGGTCAACGCGCCGAGACACGAGCCGGGGAGCGGCGTCGACTGGACCGCCCCCGGGCTCGCCGACGCCCAGGCGGACCGGGTGCTCGACGTGCTGGCCGCCCGCGGGCTCGACGTGCGCGACCGGGTGCGCTGGCGAGTGGTGCGCACCCCGGCCGACCTGGAACGGGAGACCGCCAGCCCCGGCGGGTCGATCTACGGGACGTCGAGCAACGGCGCGCGGGCGGCGTTCCTGCGCCCCGGCAACGCCTCCCCGCTGCCGGGGCTGTTCCTGGTCGGCGGCTCCGCACACCCCGGTGGCGGGCTGCCGTTGGTCACGCTCTCCGCGGAGATCGTCGCCGGGCTGGTGGGGCCGGCGTGAGGTCGACGTCCGGCCGGGGACGGTCCAGCACCCGGAGCAGCCACCAGCCGTAGGCCACCAGGCCCACGACCATCGCGAGCCGGACGCCGAAGGGCAGGTTCCCCGGGCTGGCCAGCTGGGTGAAGTCGGTGAGCGCGTGCAGCAGCACCAGCGGCCAGACCGTGCCCAGGTGCCAGCGCAGCGCCGCCAGGCAGAAGCCGTAGCAGCCCGCCGAGACCACGATGGTGAGCACGTCGTCCCACGGCCGGCCGAACCAGAACCCGGACAGCGCGTGCCCCAGCCCGAACAGCACCCCCACCCAGACCGCGGCGGCGGCCGGCCCGAGCCCGGCGAGCACCCGCTGCACCAGCCCTCGGCTCAGCACCTCCTCCGAGAGCCCGATCGACAGGGTCATCACCGCGATGCTGCTCAGCACCGCCGCTGAGCCGGCCAGCCCGGACAGGGCGTAGACGGCACCCTCGGCCGCCAGCGGCGCGGCCAGCCACCAGCGACGATCCGGCCGGCGCCAGCGCAGCCCCGCCTCGCGCCACCAGCCCAGCCACCCGACCAGCGCCGCCGTGCCGGCGGCCAGCACGACGTTCACCACGACCGCGCCCAGCGACGGCGACCAGTCCGGCGACAGCGGGGGCAGCAGGTCCTCGATCGCGAACAGCGCCAGGTGCCACAGCAGGGTGAGCGCGGCGGCCACGGTGAGCGGCCGCCGCCGGGCGAGGCCGAGCACGCGCTGGCGCACGGCAGGCAGCCTCCCGCGCCCGGGGGCGCGCCGTCCAGGCCTCGCTCCCCGCCCCGCGCGACCGCGGCACCCGGCCGCTAGGGTCCGCACTACCTACAAGTCACTAGGTAAGCGAGGACGCCGTGAGCACCGACGCGCACACCCCCTTCGACCGGGCCGTCGCCGCCGTGCGCGGCGGAGCCGCCGTCCAGGCCGAGGCCCGGCAGCTGTTCGCCCAGCTCACCCCGGACGAGCGGCTCGGCCTGCTCGACGGCGACTGGGAGTTCTGGGACGGCTTCCTGGCGATGCTGACCGGTGGCTACAACACCGTGCCGATCCCGCACGGCGCCGTCGCCCGGCTCGGCATCCCCGGCACCCAGTTCGTGGACGGACCCCGCGGCTGCGTCTCCGGCAACGGCACCGCCTTCCCCGTCTCCATGGCCCGCGGCGCCACCTGGGACCCAGAGCTGGAGGAGCGGGTCGGCCAGGTCATCGGCCGGGAGGTGCGCGCGGTCGGCGGCAACTTCTTCGGCGGCGTGTGCATCAACCTGCTGCGCCACCCCGCCTGGGGACGGGCGCAGGAGACCTACGGCGACGACCCGTTCCACCTGGGCGAGATGGGCGCCGCCCTGGTGCGCGGCACCCAGCGGTACGTGATGGCCTGCGCCAAGCACTACGCGCTGAACTCGATGGAGAACGCCCGCTTCACCGTCGACGTCACCATCGACGAGGCCACGCTGCAGGACGTCTACCTGCCGCACTTCAAGCGGACCGTCGACGAGGGCGTGGCGGCGATCATGAGCGCCTACAACTCGGTCAACGGCGAGTGGGCCGGGCAGAACCGGCACCTGCTCACCGAGGTGCTGCGCGACCAGTGGGGCTGGGACGGGATCACCGTCAGCGACTTCATCTGGGGCCTGCGCGACGCCGGCGCCTCGCTCAACGCGGGGCTCGACCTGGAGGAGCCGTTCCGCCAGCAGCGCGCCCAGCACCTGCCCGGCCAGCTGGACGACGGCACCACGAGCTGGGAGCTGGTCGAGCGCTCCGGCGTCCGGATGATCGCGGCGATGCTGCGCTCCTACGCCGCCCGCGAGGACGGCGCGTTCGGCCCGGAGCTGATGGCCGACGACGACGCCCGCGCGCTGGCCCGGGAGGTCGCCGCCCGCGCGATGGTGCTGCTGCGCAACGAGCCGGTCGACGGCGCCCCGGTGCTCCCGCTGGACCCCGCGGCGGTCACGTCGATCGCGGTCATCGGCCGGCTGGCGACCGAGGTCAACCAGGGCGACCACGGCTCCTCCGACGTCCGCCCGCCCAGCAGCACCACGCCGCTGGAGGGCATCACCGCGGCCTTCCCCGGTGCCCGGATCACCCACGTCGCCGAGGACGATCCGGCGGCCGCGGCTGAGGCGGCGCGGCAGGCCGATGTCGCGATCGTCGTCGCCGGCTTCACCGCCGAGGACGAGGGCGAGTACGTCGGCTCGGACACGATGAACAACCCGGACCTGCTGGCGCTCTACCCGCCGCGGCCGGACGGCGTCCGGGCCACCGGCGACGAGGTGGTGATGACCGCCGGCGAGGGGTTCGGCGGTGACCGCGACTCGCTGCGCCTGCGGCCGGTCCAGGAGGAGGTCATCCGGGCGACGGCCGCGGCCAACCCGCGCACCGTCGTCACGATGGTCGCTGCCGGCCCGGTGCTCACCGAGGCGTGGCGGCAGGAGGTCCCGGCGATCCTGCTCCAGTGGTACGCCGGCATGGAGGGCGGCCCGGCGCTCGGCGACGTGCTCACCGGCGCCGCGGAGCCGGCCGGCCGGCTGCCGTTCAGCGTGCCGACCAGCGAGGAGCACCTGCCCTTCTTCGACCGGGACGCCACCGCGATCACCTACGACCGGTGGCACGGCCAGCGCCTGCTGGACCGGCTGGGCGTCGAGGCGGCGTACCCGCACGGCTTCGGGCTGTCCTACACGTCGTTCACCATCGGCGACGTGACGGCGGATGGGTCGGCGGTGACCGCGACGGTCACCAACACCGGCAGCCGCGACGGCCGGCACGTCGTGCAGGTCTACGGCCGCACCGGCAGCGGCGGCTACCCGGGCGAGCGGATGCTGGTCGGCTTCCGCAGCGTCGCCGTCCCCGCCGGGGAGTCGGTCACCGTCGAGGTCCCGGTCAGCCTGCTGGCGCTGGCCCGCTGGGACGACGACCGGCGCGAGCGGGTGCTGCCCGAGGTCGCCGACGTCGAGCTGCAGGTGGGGGCGCACGCCACCGACCCGCAGGCCGTCGTCCTCCGGCTTGGCTGAGGCCCGCCCGCGCGGGCCCGGCAGCCGGTGGACGCCGGAGCAGCGCCGCCGGCAGATCCTCGACGAGGCGACCCGGATCGTCGGGCAGCGCGGCTTCTACGGGTTCAGCGTGCAGGCGGTCGCCGATGCGTGCGGGCTGACCGTCGCCGGGTTGCTGCACCACGTGGGCTCGAAGGAGCAGCTGCTCGTGGCGCTGCTGGAGGACCGGGACCGCCGGGACGCCGCCGCCGTCGCCGGGGAGCTCGGCGCCGGCCTGGATGACCTGGACGGCTCCTCGCCGGCCGAGACGCGGGCGGTGCTGCGGGCGGTCGTCGTCCGCAACACCACCCAGCCGGAGATCGTCCGGTTGTACTCGATGCTGCGCACCGAGTCGCTGTTCGAGGGCCACCCCGCGCACGGGTACTTCCGCGACCGGGACGCCCGGGTGCTGGCCACCTTCACCCGGCTGGTCACCGGCCACGTCGAGCACCCCGGCTCCACCGCCCGCCAGCTGCTCGCGGTGATGGGCGGCCTGGAGGAGCAGTGGCTGCGCACGCCGGACGAGGTGGACCTGGTGCAGGAATGGGACCGCGCCGTCGCCCGACTGCTGCCCTGAACGCGCCGGGGGGGGGGGGGGGGGCGCGGGGGGGGGCGCCCGCGGGGGCCCGGCGGGGGGGGCCCGCGCCGGGGCGGGGGCGGGGG
>NZ_JBJHAI010000030.1:0-37782 GCF_054050955.1 Modestobacter sp. SYSU DS0290 | reverse complement strand
CCCCCCCCCCCCCCCCCCCCCCCCCCCCCCCCCCCCCCCCCCCCCCCCCCCCCCCCCCCCCCCCCCCCCCCCCCCCCCCCCCCCCCCCCCCCCCCCCCCCCCCCCCCCCCCCCCCCCCCCCCCCCTCAGCGGGGCGCGTCAGCCGTCGCTGCCGCCGCCACCTTCGCCGCCCTCGCCACCACCTCCGCCGCCACCCTCACCGTCGAGGGTGTCCGGGCCGATGGTCTCGGGGACGTCGACCGAGGGGACCTCGACCTCGGTGTCCGCAGCGTCGGAGCAGCCCGTCAGTCCCAGGCCGCCGGCCAGCACCAGACCGGCCAGCGTCTTCGTCGTCCTGCGCATGGTCGTTCCTCCGATCGGACCGACGGTCGGCCCACCCGGACGGCCTGCCCACCGCGGCGCCGGCTCATGCGTGTTCGCCGGCCGCCTGGTTGGCTGGCCTGACGTCCGGACCGCGGCGTCCGGTGGAGCGACGAGAGGCGGCGCAGCCGTGCCCACACCGTCCGTCCCCCACGACCGGCGAGCCGAGCCGTCGCGCGTGCTGCTCGACCGGCCGGGCCTCCACCTGCCGAGCGCCGGGCCGGATCCGCTGCCCTGGGACACCGCGCTGGCCGCGGTCCTGGGCTACGTCCGGGGACGCCGGCCGCTGCGGTACCGCTCCCCGATCGAGCGCGAGGGCCGGTGGGTGCAGGTGGCTGCCTTCGGCCACGACCGGTTCGACGCCCGGCCGGTGCCCGCCGGCCCGCTCGGCGACGACGACGTCCTGGTCGCCGAGGGGCTGCACGGGCGGCTGGACCCGGCCGGCTGGGCAGCGGTGCGGCGCGCGCTGGACGAGGCGCAGCCCACCGCTGAGGCGCTGGTGGCGCGGGCCGCCGGCCGGGCCTTCTGGGAGCTGCCGGACGACGAGCTGTCGGTGCTGGGCGAGCCGGGCACCGTCGGGGCGCACCTGCGGGCCCTGACCGAGCTGCCCGAGCCGCAGCCGCGGTACGTGCTGGCCGCGCTGCACCACCGCCACCCGCGGCTGGTGCCGCTGCTGTCCCGGGCCACCCGGCTGCAGACGGTGCCGCACCTGCGCGAGGGGGACAGCGGCGTCGCAGCGGTCGTGCACCGGGAGCTGCAGGCCGCGGCGGCGGCCTTCGCCGCGCTGGAGGACGCCGTCGGTCTGCTGGGCGTGCCGCTGACCCGGCTGCGGCTGCACGACCTGCTCGTCTGGCTGGCCGGCACGCTGCGGCTGACCACCGCGGTGGCCCTCGGCGAGGCGACCGAGGAGTGGCACCGGCACACCAGCGACCGGCGGACCGGCGGCCGGGCTGGGGTCAGCGGCTGACCGGCGTGGTCGGCTTCCGGCGGGCCCGCAGCCGCGATCCGATCAGCTCCACGGTGGGCGCCGGGTCGCGGGGGTCCCAGACGCTGGTGGTGGCGCCCGGCAGCCAGCGCAGCGTCGAGCCGACGTCGGCCAGCAGCCCGCCGCGCCGTTCCGCCACGGCCCGGCGCAGGTCACCGGCCGTCCACAGGAACCGCACCCCGGGCCGGGCGTCGTCCAGCGGCGTCCCCGGCTCCCCCAGCAGCTGCCTGCCCCACGCGTCGGGCAGGTTGGCGCCGGCCGCGTTGGCCAGCGCCATCGAGCCGAAGAAGCGGCCGTTGAGGTCGATCAGGTGGGGCACGTCGTCGGCGTCCCGCAGGAACTGCAGCTCGACCAGGCCGCTCCACCCCAGCTCCGCCAGCAGCACGGTGACCCGGTCGGCCAGGTCGTCCTCGACCGGCAGCGTCTCCGCCCGGCAGGACACCCCGGTGGGTGTGGGCCACAGCCGCGGGGACCGCTGCTGCACCCTCCCCTCCAGCCGACCGTCGCGGAACAGCCCGATGAGGGCCGTCAGGTGCCCGTCGACCGGCTGCTGGAGCACCGGCTCCAGCCCGGCCCGGTAGAGCAGGTCGATCCGGGCCGCCGCAGCCGCCACGTCGGCGAAGCGGCGGGCCTCGATCCGGTGCTCGTGCCGGTGCTCGGGCCGCCAGTGCGCCCGGCTCTTCACCACGACCGGTCCGCGCCACGCCGCCACCGCTGCCTCGGTGGCGGGCTCGGTGCGCGGGGCGGCCAACCCGGCGGCGTGCGCCCGCCGGGTCAGCGACACCTTGTCCAGCGCCTCGGCGACCACGTCGGCGTCCGGGTGCGCGACCACGGTGGGCACCTGCGCCCGGTGCACCGAGAGCGCCGCCATCCAGTCGTCGCCGCCGCCGAAGACCACGTCGTAGCGGCCCTCGGCCACCGCGCGCTGGACGCCGTCGAGGAAGCCGCGGCAGTCGCCCCGCGGCCGGGGCACCACGTGCGCCCGGGCGCAGGCCCGGGAGGTGGTGACCATCCCCGTGCCGTCCGGCGTCCCGACGCCGACGGTCCAGCCCGCCCGGTGCAGCGCACGCACGGCGGCCAGCGAGCCACGTGCCCGGCCGGCGGTGAGCACGAGGGCTCGTCGGGACGCAGGCATCGGTGGCACGCTAGCAATCGGTTGCCGGCGACGGGGCCGACGCGGTCAGCGCGGGCGGCGCCGCAGCCCGGGGAGCGTGCGCAGCTCGGCGAGCTCCGGGGCACGGATCCCCACCAGCACGGCGAGGTGGACGCCGACGACCACGCTCCCGGCGACGGCCAGTCGGAGCAGCGCGTCCAGGGCACCGTCATCCCCCGGCCCGAGCCCGGCCAGCGCCCCCGCCGCCAGGAGGCCGCCGAGCAGCGAACTCGTACCCAGCCGGGCCCCCGAGCGGGCCAGCGGGCGCAGCGAGACCCCGGCGTGCCGACGGGCGAGCAGACCGATCGACAGCCCGGCGGCCAGCAGCAGCGACAGGCTGGTGGCCAGCGCGATGCCGGCGATGCCGTAGGCAACGCCGAGGGTCAGGTCGCCGACCACGTTCACCGCCATCGCCACCAGCGCCACCACGGTGGGGCTGCGCCGGTCCCCCACGGCGAGGCAGGCCCGGGAGGAGATCGACCGCAACGCGAGGCCCAGGGTGGCAGCGGCGTACCAGACCGCCGCGGTGGTGGTGGCGGCGACGGCGGCCGCGTCGAAGTCACCCCGCCCGAACACCAGCTGGACCAGCGGGCGGGCCGCGACGACCAGCACGGCGGTCACCGGCAGGAGCACCAGCAGCATGGCCCGCAGCGCCCGGTCGACCAGACCGCGCAGCTCGGCCCGGCGCTCGATGCCGCCCGCCGCGCTGAACGCCGGGTAGAGGGCGGCGACGACGGTGGCCACCAGCAGCGACTCGACCAGGCTGACCACCCGGAACCCCAGGTTGAGCGCGGTGATCACCCCCTCCCCCTGGTTGGAGCCCACCGCCCGGTCGACCAGCGTGTTGACGTTCAGCACGGCGCTGCCCACCAGCAGCGGCGGGGTCAGCCGCAGCACCTCCCGTACGTCGGGGTCGCGCAGTGCCAGCCGCGGGCGCAGCCGGATCCCCGCGGCCCGGACGGCGGGCAGCTGGGTCAGCAGCCGCACCGCCGAGCCGACCACGAACCCGATGGCCAGCGCCTCGGCGCCCCAGCGGGGGCCCAGCCAGACCGCGGCGGCGATCATCACCAGGTTGAACGGCACGCCCTGCACGCCGGAGCCGAAGAACCGCCCGTGCGCCTGTGCGGCGGCGGCGAGGATGTCGGTGCCGGCGATGAACAGCGCGGCCACCAGCACGATGCGGGTGAGCTCGACGGCGAGCTCCGCGGTCTCCTCGTCGAACCCGGGCGCCAGCACCGCGACCACCTGCTCGGTGCCCAGCAGCACCAGCACCGAGGCCGCGACGAGCACCAGCACGGCGAGCGTGAGCACGGTCTGCACCGTCCGGCCGGCCCGCCCCCGCTCGCCCGCGGCCGCCGCCCGGCTCACCGGTGGCACGACCGCGCGGGCCAGTGCCCCGGCCATCAGCGCCAGCACCAGGTTCATCACGCCCTGGGAGACCAGGTAGGCGTCCAGCGCCGCCCCGGCGCCGAACACCGCGGCGATGACCGCGTCCCGGACGAAGCCGAGCACCTGGCTCACCGCCGTCAGGGAAACCAGCAGCGTGGCCGCCCGGGCGATCCCGCGGCCCGGGCCACGGGTGCGCCGTCCGCGCGGTTCCGGGCGGGTGGTCACGGCGGTCCATCATCCGGGTCGCCGGTCCGGTGGCTGGACAGGGCGTCTGCCCGCCGACCGGGTGTCGGGCTGGAGTCCCACGGTGACGGCTCGCCGTCCGGTGGTCCGGCGACGCCGTCCGAGGCGCCCGACCCGACCCGGAGCAGGGACAGTCGGAGCCTCGCGGCGACGCGGCCGAGGCGTCGCCGCCCGGCGCGGAGGCTCGCCATGTTCGCCCGAACCACCACCGTGCGGGGCGACCCCGCCGCCATCGACGCCGCCGTCGGCTACGTGCGCGACGAGGTGCTCCCCGCCGTCGAGCCGATGGCCGGCTGCACCGGCCTCTCCCTGCTGACCAACCACCGCAACGGCCGCTGTGTGCTGACCAGCGCCTGGCACGACGAGGAGGCCCTGCGGGCGAGCGCGGAGAGCACCCGGAGCTTCCGCGCCCGGTTCGGCGAGCTGCTCGACGCGGTGCCGATGGTCGCCACCTGGGAGATCGCGGTGATGCACCGGGTGCGGCCGGCCGGTGACGGCGCCTGCTGCCGGGTGGTGCGCGGCGCGCTGGGCCAACCGGGCGCGATGGACGACGTGCTCGGCACCGTGCGCACCGGCCTGCTGCCCCGCCTGGAGGAGCTGCCCGGCTTCTGCAGCGTGAGCTACCTGGTCGACCGGCTCTCCGGGCGCACCACCACCACGGTCACCTACGCCGACCGCGCGGCGATGGCGCGGGCGGTCGACCCCGGCGGTGCGCTGCGGGAGGAGTTCAGCCGGGCCAGCGGGACGACGGTCATGGAGGTCAGCGAGTACGCGCTGTCGGTGGCCCGCCTCCGGGTGCCCGAGACGGTCTAGCTGGTCGGCAGCCCCAGGTAGGTGACCGGGCCGGCGTCCGGCACCGCGATCTCGGCGAAGCCGAGCCGGTCGTAGAACGCCCGCGCCCGGGTGTTGGTGGCGACCATGCTCAGGTGCAGGGCGGGTGCTCCGGCGCGCGCGGCCGCTGCCCGGAAGGTGTCGACCAGCGCCCGGCCGTGCCCGCGCCCCTGGTGCTCGGGCAGCAGGTCGATGTGCAGGTGCGCCGGGAACGCGGCCAGCTCGGGCCGCAGCATCCGCTCCGGCCGGTAGAGCAGAGCCACCATCGCCTGCTCGGCGTCGCGGGGCGGGTCGGGCGGTCGCGGGTACCGCTCCGCCGTCCGGGGCAGCCACTCCGCCCGCCACCGCCGCACGAACCCGGCGGTGTCCGCGGTGCCGACCACGTAGCCGACCGCGCGCTCCCCGTCGTCGAGCACGAAGGCACGATCGGGTTTGAGGTCGACGTAGGGACCGGCGAACAGGTCGGGCATCAGGTCGTCGGTGGACCACCGCCCGCGGGCATCGCCGCCGGCGTCGGCGGTGCGCACGCAGACGTCGTAGACCGCGGTCCGGTCGGTGGCGCGGTAGGGCCGGATGCTCGGCGTCGGGGCCGTGCCCGCCAGCCTGGCAGGCCGGCGGCGGCCCACCACGGGAGGATCCCCCCATGAGCCCGGACCCGTTCGACCTGCAGCGGTTCGTCGACGCCCAGGACGGCGGGGGCACCTACCGGCAGGCGCTGGCCGAGCTGCGCGCCGGCAGCAAGCGCAGCCACTGGATGTGGTTCGTCCTCCCGCAGGTCGCCGGCCTGGGGCGCAGCCCGATGGCGCAGCGGTACGCGGTCAGCGGCGCCGAGGAGGCGCGCGCGTACCTGGCCCACCCGGTGCTCGGTCCGCGGCTGGTGGAGTGCGCGCAGGCGCTGCTCGACCTCGGCACCAGCGACCCGGTCGCCGTCCTCGGCGGGATCGACGCGCAGAAGCTGCGCTCGTCGATGACGCTGTTCGCCGCCGTCTCCGGCGAGCCCACGTTCGGCGCCGTCCTGGACCGCTTCTTCGCCGGCGACCGGGACGACGCCACGCTCGTCCGCCTCTGACCACCGCGCTCAGACGACGCGGAGGCGGAGGCGGCGGAAGCCGCGGCCCTTGTTCTCCACCTTCACCACCTCCACCCGGCCGACCATCGCCGTCGACGCCACGTGCGTGCCGCCGTCGGCCTGGGTGTCCAGCCCGACGATGTCGACGATGCGGACCTCCTCGATCTCCGGCGGGACCAGGTTGGTCGCGGTCCGGATGACGTCGGGGATCGCGAACGCCTCGGCGCGCGGCAGCGTGCGCACCTCGATCGGCCGGTCGGCGGCGAGCTCGGCGTTGACCGCCTCGGCGACCCTGTCCTTGAAGTCCGCGGGCACCTCGGGGAGGTCGAAGTCCATGCGCGCGGTCAGCGGCTCCATGGTGCCGCCGGTCACCAGCGCGCCGAAGTCGCGGAAGACGACGCCGCTGAGCACGTGCAGACCGGAGTGGGTGCGCATCAGCGCGGTGCGCCGCTCGTCGTCCAGCGCTCCGCGGACCGCCGTCCCCACCGGCGGCACGGGGTCGCCGTCGGCCGGCAGCAGGTACAGCTCGTCACCGGTGCGGGTGCCGGCGATGCGGGTGCGCACCCCGCCCCACAGCAGCACGCCGTGGTCCGGCGGCTGACCGCCCCCACCCGGGTAGAACGCCGAGCGGTCCAGCACGATCCCCTGCTCCGGATCGGCGGACAGCACGGTGGCGTCCCACTCCCGCACGGTGGCGTCGGCGAGGTCGAGCCGGTGGGTGTGCCCGGCGTGCGCGGTGGCCATGCCCGGCATCCTGCCGCCGCCGGCCCGGTGGCGGGGCGGTCCACCGGGCAGTCCACTCGCCGGCCGGCCGGTCCGCTCGGGGAAGATCGACGGCCGCTGGGCGGAACAGCGACCGGCAGGGCATGGTTGGTCGCCGCGACGGCCCGGGTGGGGCGCAGGGCTCCGTGCACGGCGGAGCACGACGGACAGCAGGGGAGAGACCGGAATTGTCGAGCTCACCGGCCGGGGTCGTGGACGACTCCGCGCAGGAACCCGACCGGCAGGACCCCGAGCGGGCGGCCGAGCAGCCGGCCGTCGACGACCTGTACCGCCGGCTGGACGCCGCCCGCGAGCTCGCGGTGATGCGCTTCCGCCAGGCGCTGGCGATGCCGGTGATCAACCCGCAGTCCCTCGGTGAGCGGGAGGCCGCGGCCCGGTTCCAGTCGGCCCGGATCACCGCGCTGGACGCCGCCGACCACGGGCTGGTGATCGGCCGGCTGGACCGCGAGGCGGCGCCGCAGCCGCTCTACATCGGCCGGGTCGGGCTGCCGGCCGACGACCCGGCGGGCGACCCGGCGCTGGTCGACTGGCGGGCCCCGGCGTCCCGGCCGTTCTACACCGCCACCGCGTTCCGCCCCGAGGGTGTCGTCCGGCGCCGGCACATCCGCACGCGCGGGCGCACCGTCACCGCGGTCAACGACGAGGTGCTCACCGTCGACCCCGAGCGCAGCGACGGCCCCGAGCTGACCGGCGAGGCCGCGCTGATGGCCGCGCTCACCGCCGAGCGCACCGGCCGGATGACCGACATCGTCGCCACCATCCAGGCCGAGCAGGACGCGATCATCCGCAGCGACGTCCGCGGCGTCCTCGTCGTCCAGGGCGGGCCGGGCACCGGCAAGACCGCGGTCGCCCTGCACCGGGCCGCGTACCTGCTCTACACCCACCGTGAGCGGCTGGCCCGCAGCGGCCTGCTCGTCGTCGGCCCGACGCCCACCTTCCTGCGCTACATCGCCGACGTGCTGCCGGCCCTCGGCGAGACCGGGGTGCTGCTCTCCGGCCTGGGCCAGCTGCGTCCCGGGCTGGACGCCCGCGGCACCGAGGCGCCCGAGGTGGCCGAGCTCAAGGGCCGGCTGGCGATGGTCGACGTCCTCAAGGCGGCCGTCCGGGACCGGGAGGTGGTGCCCCGCGGCGGTCGCGACCTGGTCGTCGACGGGGTCCGGATCGGGTTGCGCGGGCCGGACCTCACCAGCTGCCGCACCGTGGGCCGGCGCGCCTCGCGGATGCACAACCTGGCCCGCCCGGCGTTCGCCCGGGCCGTGGTCGACCTGGTCACCGACCGGTTCCTCGGCCGGATCGGCAACGACGTGCGCGGCGCGGAGAGCCTGCTGTCGCGCCGGGACGTCGACGACGTGCGTCAGGAGATGGCCGCCGACGCCGGGGTGCGCGCGCTCATCGACGAGATGTGGCCGGTCCTCTCCCCCGAGCAGCTGTTGCGCGACCTGCTGGCCGACCCCGCCCGCATCCGGCGGGTCACCCGGGGCTGGTCCGACGAGGACCGGGCGCTGCTGCACCGGCCCGCCGACGCGGAGTGGACCCCCGCCGACGTGCCGCTGCTGGAGGAGCTCGACGAGCTGCTCGGCCACGACGACAGCGCCGAGCGCGCCGCGGAGGCCCGGCGCCGGCGGCAGGCACGCGAGCACGCGCAGGAGACCCTCGACCTGCTCTACGGCTCGCGCTCCCACGACGCCGACGAGGACGAGGAGAGCGAGGAGCTCACCGCCGTCGACCTGCTGGACGCCGAGATGCTGGCCGACCGGGAGACCGAGGTCGACGTCCGCACTGCCGCGGAGCGGGCCGCCACCGACCGCAGCTGGACCTTCGGGCACGTCGTGGTCGACGAGGCGCAGGAGCTGTCCCCGATGGCCTGGCGGCTGCTGGCCCGCAAGTGCCCCACCCGGTCGATGACCGTCGTCGGCGACCTGGCGCAGACCGGCAGCCTGGCCGGCGCGACCGACTGGGCGCAGGCGCTCGGCCCGCACGCCGAGGGGCAGTGGCGGCTGGCCCAGCTGACCGTCAACTACCGGACGCCGACGGAGATCATGGACGTCGCCGCCGACGTGCTGGCCGCCGGCGACGCGGTGACCGCCGCGCCCCGCTCGGTGCGCAGCACCGGCGTCCCGCCGACCGCGCACCGGGTGACCGAGGGGACGCTCGCGACCCGGACGGCGGAGATCGCCGCCGAGCTGGCCGCGCAGGGCGGCACCGCGGCGGTCATCGTCCCGCCCAGCCGGCAGGCCGCCGTCGCCGCGGCGCTGCCCGGTGCCCAGACCGGGCCGGCCGCCGACTCCTCCCGCGGCACGGTGGTGCTGCTGCCCGTGGAGGCGAAGGGGCTGGAGTTCGACTCGGTCGTCGTCGTGGACCCGCAGGGCGTGCTGGACGAGGGCGTGCGCGGGCACAGCGACCTGTACGTCGCGCTGACCCGGGCCACCCAGCGGATGGCCGTCGTCCACCCGGGTGACCTGCCCGACGAGCTCTCCCGCCTCACCGACGCCTGAGAAAGGACCCTCTCCTCCCCACCCCTCGCACGCTCGGGGCGGGCCCCGGGGAGAGGGCCACAGGCGGGCCTCAGGTGAGGGTGAGCACCTCGGTGACCGGACGGCGGCCGCTGGGCACCGCCGCGCCGGAGGGGGCGCCCAGCCGCAGCAGCATCTGCGGGTGCCCGACCAGGTGGAGCCGGCGGGTCAGCCGGGCCCGGGCCCAGGACTGGTCCAGCGCCTGGGTCAGCGGTGAGGCGACCAGCCCGGCCTGGGTGAGCTCCAGCAGCAGCCGGCCCAGCGCCATCCCGGCGCGCACCCAGGCCGCGCGGTCATCGGCAGCGGTGCCCAGCAGCAGCACCGAGGGGTGCTCAACCGGCGGCGCCGGGTCGTCGTCGTCCGGCACCTCCGTGGCGGCCGACCGGGCGGTGCCGAAGTCGCGCACCGGCATGTTCGACGTCCGCTGCTCCCCGTCCGGGACGGCGGCGGCCGGCACGCCGTCCGGGGACGCCGGGTCGCTGCGGGTCCAGGCGCGCAGCTCCGCCAGGTAGGCCGGGTCGCGCTGCTCGGACTTCTCCGCCTCGCCCAGCAGCGTGGCGACCGCGGTCTCCTCCTCGCTGCGGCCGACCAGCTTCAGCCACACGCCGTCGCGCCCGAGGGTGCCCTCCAGCCGCTCGACCAGGCCGGTCGGGAGCGGCTGCTCCAGGAAGCGCGCGCGGTCGGTGTGCCGCTGCTCGATCGCCTCGGCAGCGCGCTGGTCGGCGGCGCCGGGTTCGTGGGCACCGGTCACCCGGACGACGGCGACCAGCTCGGGGTCGGCCGGGTCGGGCAGCACGTCGACCTCCGCGGCGGCGCCCAGGGCGGCCAGCGCGACGACGGCGAACTGCACCGCCACGCCCACGCTGAGCACCTGCTGGCGGCCGGTCGGGTCGATCGCCGGCAGCGCGCGCGACGGGTCGTGGCGCACCTCCAGCCGGTCGCCGTCCGCGCGGAACGACCAGGGCTGGGTGTTGTGGATCGACGGCGCCCGCACCGCCCGTTCGACCACCTGCGTCCACCGGTCCGCGTCCAGCATCGAAGCCCCCTCTCCCTGCGCCACCACCCCACCCTCTCCCGCCCCGGGGGCGGAGGTCACGGGCCGAAGGTCCCCGCTCCACCCCGCCAGGAGGGCGGGGGTCAGCGGTGACGGGTGAGGGCGAGCAGGGCGATGTCGTCGGCGCGGTGGGTGCCGGCCAGGTCGGTGAGCAGCCGGTCGCACAGCTCGTCGGGGTCGGCGGTCGCCGTCCGGGCGGCCGCCCCCCGCAGCCGGTCCAGCCCGGCGTCGATGTCGCTGCTGCGGCTCTCCACCAGCCCGTCGGTGAACAGCACCAGGGTGCCGCCGGGCGGGAGCACACCGCGCCACTCGACCGGTGTCGACGGCGGCGCACCGAGCATCCGGCTGGGCTGCACCGGCAGGAACTCCGCCCCGGCGTCGGTGACCAGCAGCGGCGGGGGGTGTCCGGCCGAGGCGACGTGCAGCGCACCCGTGGGCAGGTGCAGGGTGGCGAACAGGGCCGTCGCCATCCGCTGCAGCCCCAGCAGTGGCCAGCTGGCCTGCAACCGGTCGATGACCGCGCTCGGCGACGGGCTCTCCACCAGCAGCGCCCGGTAGACGCTGCGGAGCTGACCCATCGTGGCCGCGGCGGTGATGTCGTGGCCGACGACGTCGCCGACGGCGATCGCCAGGTGGTCCCCGGACAGCGGGGCGACGTCGTAGAAGTCCCCGCCGATCTCGACCCCGTGCGTGGCCGCCAGGTACCGGACGGCCACCTGCATCCCGGGCACCCGCGGGGGTGGTGGGGGCAGCAGGGTGGCCTGCAGGGTGTGCGAGGTGCGCGCCTCCAGTTCGTAACGCTGCGCCTTGGCCACCATCAGTGCCACCTGCAGCGCCAGCTGCTCGACCAGCTCCACGTCGGCGGCGGTCAGCGGACGGCGGCGGCGGTCCGCCGAAACGGTCAGCACGCCCAGCGCCCGGCCGTCGGCGACCAGCGGCACGCTGACCACCCCCGCCAGCTCCAGCGCCTGCACCGCCGCCAGCTCAGCGGGGTCGCGGACCACGCCGGCCAGCCACTCGTCGGTGACCAGCGGGAACCAGCGGGTGCGGCCCTCCGCCATCGCCGTCCGGGCCGGGTAGGGCAGCTCCCGGGCCGGAGGTGCCCAGGCGCGCAGCGCGTCGACCAGGTGCTGGCGGTCCGGGTCACCGTGCCGGGCGACCACCCGGGCGGCGCCGGTGTCGGTGACCAGGTCGAGCATGCAGACGTCGGCCAGCCGCGGCACCACCATCTCCGCCAGCCGCTCGACGGTCTCGCTGACCCCGGTGGCCCGGGCGAGCAGCCGGGCGGCGTCGAGCAGGAACGCCGAGCGCTCGGCCTGCCGCGTGGTCTCCTCGTGCAGCCGGGCCCGCTCCAGCGCCTGCCCGGCCTGCCGGCCCAGCGTCCACAGCAGGTCGACGTCGTCGTCGGACAGCTCACCGTCCGCCGGCTGGTCGAGGTCGAGCAGGTCGCCCGGGCCCGAGCCGGTCAGCCCCAGCAGCAGCACCCCCAGCCGCCGGGTGTCGGCGGCGACCGGGACGACGACGAGCGCGCGCAACCCCGCGCCGGCCATCGCAGCGGCCACCCGGGGGTGGCGGGCCGCCAGCCGCTCGTCGGGGAGGACCACCCGCAGGCCCTCGGCCAGCTCCAGGGCGATCCGCCCGTCCGCCGCCGTGGTGAGCTCCGTCAGCAACTCGACCGGGAGCCCGTCGCTGCGCGCTATCTCCACCCCGGGGTCGGCCGCGGTGCCCGGTCCGCCGTCCGGAGCCGGGGCGACCGCGCCGCCGGAGACCAGCGCCAGCGCTGCACCACGGGTGTGCAGCGCGGCCCGCGCCTGCTGGACCACCACCGTGGCGACGCCGCCGACCGTGGTCGCGCCGGCCAGCTCGACGACGACCTGCTGCAGCGTGCGGGACCGGGCCTCGGAGAGCTCGGCCGCGCGCTGGGCGGTCAGGATCCGGCGCTCGTACCGCCGCCGGGCCGTGGCCTCGAACAGCGTCGCGCGGACCATCAGCGCGTTGCCGTCCGCGTCGCGCACCTCGACGGCGTTCACCAGGCAGGGCAGCAGCGAGCCGTCCGCCCGGACCGCGTCCAGCGCGACCTCCCGGACCGCCCCCTGCATGCGCAGCAGCGGGGCCAGGTGGGTGTCGTGGAAGACCTGACCGCCGACGCTGAGCAGGTCGCGCAGCCGGGTGCGCAGCACCTCCTCGCGCGGTCGCCCGAGCCAGCTGCAGAGGGTGGCGTTGACCTTGACGATCCTGCCGTCGGGGAGCGTCGACAGGTAACCGCACGGCGCGTTCTCGTAGAGGTCGGCCGGGTCGTCCTCCAGCAGCTGGTCCAGCCGCGCCCGCTCGTCGTCCCGGTGCCGCCGGCCGGCTGCCTCGCGGCTGGCCGTCACAACCACGCCCGGATGGCGCCGGTCGTCTCCTCGGGAGCGCTCAGGTGCGGGCAGTGCCCGGTCGCGGACAGCTGGGTGAAGGCCGACCCGGCGACGTGCTCGTGCACGTAGCGGCCGGCCGGCTCGGGGGCGATCACGTCCTCGGCGCACTGCAGCACCAGGGTGGGCACGTCGACGCCCGGCAGGTCGGCGCGGTTGTCGGAGAGGAAGGAGACCCGGGCGAACTGGCGCGCCACGTCGGGATCGGTGCGGCAGAAGCTGTTGGTCAGCTCGGCGGCCAGTTCCGGGCGCTCGGGATTGGCCATGATCATCGGGGCCACCGCGGCGGACCAGCCCAGGTGGTTGGCGTCCAGGTTGTCCAGGAGCTCCTTGATCTGCTCCCGGGAGAAGCCGCCGACGTAGTCCCCGTCGTCGACGTACCGGGCGCTGGGCCCGACCATCACCATCGCGCCGAACAGCTCCGGGGCCCGCGCGTGGGCCAGCACCCCGATCATGGCGCTGACCGAGTGACCGACGAAGACGACGTCGGTCAGCTCCAGCTCGCGCAGCACCTCGACCACGTCGTCGGCGTAGCCGTGCAGCGAGCCGTGCCGGACCGGGTCGTGGGCGGAGAGGTCCGACTGCCCGAAGCCCACGAGGTCGAAGGTCACCACCCGGTGGTCGACCTCGAAGTCCGGGACGACGAACCGCCACATGTTCTGGTCGCAGCCGTACCCGTGGACGAAGACCATGGGCCGCCCCTCGGGACGGCCGCTCTCCCGGACGGCGTTCCGGTGACGAACGCTCATGACCAGAACCTACGCGCCCGGCGGGTCCCGGGACCACCGTGCGCGGCGGCGGTCAGCCGGGCCGGACGTCGGTGAGGACGACCCCGCTGGCCGGCCGGGCCGGGATGCGGCTCAGCGAGATCGAGAGGTCCTGCTCGGGCACCGTGTAGTCCAGCTGCGCCAGCCGCAGCACCAGCGCCGACAGCAGCGCCACGGTGATGTCCTCCCCCGGGCAGCGGTGGCCGGTGCGCGGGTCGCCGGCGCCCTGCGGGACCAGCTCCCACTGGCCGATCTCGCGCACCTCGTCGCCGTCCAGGAACCGCTCGGGTCGGAAGGCGAACGGCTCGGGGAACAGCTCGGCGTCGTGGTCCTGACCCCACAGGTCCAGCAGCACCATCGACCCGGCGGGCACCTGCTCGCCGTCGAACTCGACCTCCTGCGGGCTGCGCCCGCCGATGAACGGCGCGAACGGGTAGAACCGGCGCACCTCGTGGGCGAAGGCGACGGCGAAGGCCTTGTCGCCGGCGCGCAGCCGCTCGCGGTGCTGCGGCCAGGTGTGCAGGGCGTGGGCGGCGAAGCCGACGAACCAGCTGACCGCCACCGTGGGCCGGATGACGTTGAGGATCTCGACCGCGGCGACCCGCGGCTCCAGCAGCTCCCCGTCGGCGTCCCGGTGCCGGGCGACGACATCGACCACCGAACCCGACGGCACCGAGCGGGTGCCCTCGCGCACCTCCGCCACGATGCCGCCCAGCCACGCCTCGCGCCGCTGCCGGGCGCGGCGGGCCCGCCAGTGGCGCGGGGCGCCGGTGGCGAAGCCGTCGATCTCCAGGGTCAGGTCCCGGGTCAGCGCGGGCAGCTCGTCGTCGGTCACCGGGACGGCGGCCCAGTCGCAGACCCCGCGGGTGATGAGCAGGGCGGCCTCGTCCATCAGCACGACCTCCGGCTGCCCGGACCACCGCGCCACGGCGGCGTCCCAGGCGGCGGAGACCTGGCCGACCAGCGGCCAGATCCGCTCCGGCCCCATGAGCAGCTCGATGAACATGCCCTTGCGCACCCGGTGCGCCTCGCCGTCGAGGGTGTGCACGGCGCCGTGGCCGAACAACGTGCTCACCACCGGTTCGGGCAGCGCACCGCTGCGCCGCACGTTGTCCTCGTCGTAGAGGAACCGCGCGGCCTCCGGCCCCTTGACCCCCAACGTCCGGCGGAGCATCAGCCGGCTGTGCACCGTGTCCCCGCCGTTCGCACGGCGGCGGTCGGGCAGCCAGGCGTAGCCCTGGGCGAGCATCGGGATCGTCTGGTCCAGTCGCGGCCTCCGGGTCATGGTCCTCCCCTTGCCCACCGGGAGTGCCGTGGGAAACGGCGACCGGTCAGCCGTCGTCGGCCGACCCCAGGTCGACCAGCAACCGGTGCACCTCCTGGCCGGCCCAGCTGCGCCCGGCGCCGGTGGCCAGGGCGTCGGCCACCCCGCCCAGCGCGTCGGCCAGCTGGTGCTCCTCTGTGTCGAGCAGGCCCCGGTAGGCGGGGTCGAGCAGGTAGCCGGTGGGCCGGCTGGAGAGGCAGCCCAGCAGGTCCAGCAGGATCTCCAGCCGGCGAGCGGCCACCGGTGCGGGCGTGTCGTCGCCGGCCATCGCCACGGTCTCCACGTCCTGCTCCCACAGCCGGGCGCGCACCGGGTCGGCCTGCAGGGAGAGGACCGTGCCACTGCGCCGGCGGGGGGACTGCCCCGGCCGGTGCAGCACCGTGCGCACCTGGTGGGCGATCCGGATCAGGTCGTCGTCGAGCATCGAGGTGCCGACGAACAGCACGTGCCGGGTCAGCAGCAGCGACTGCAGCACCCCCGCCAGCGCCGTCCGGTGGTCGCCGAACTCCAGGTACTGCTCGCGGGTCAGCACGATGCTGTCGGGGTGGGCGGCGTCGCCGTGCAGCTTGAGCAGCCAGGGGTCACCGGCGGTCGCTTCGGCGAAGGGCAGCACCCGCAGCGGCCGGCCGACGTCGGCGGCGGCCAGCTCGACCAGCGGGTCGTAGTTGGTGGTGACGTACTCCCCCACCGGCAGCCCGGCGACCAGGGCGTGCGCCAGCGAGTACGGCCCGGGCCCGAAGCGCTCCTGCACGTACGCGGCGAGCGCCTCCCGGCCCAGCGCCCGGGCGAGCAGTGCGGCGGCGTCCTGCGCCGGCAGCCCGGACAGCCCGGACCGCAGGGCGGCGTCCAGGCCGGCTCGCTCGGCGAGCTCGTCCAGCAGCGCCTCCCAGGTGGGCAGCCCGGCCGCCGCGCTCACGCCCGCCCCCAGGAAGACCGCCAGCTCCCCGGCGCGGGCCCGGCCGCCCAGCTCCTCGGCCACGGCGCGCAGCTCCTCGGGCAGCTGCCAGCCACCGCCCTCGGCCCGGCGGACCCGCTGGGCGGCGGCCAGGTCGCTGGGCCGTCGCAGCACCAGGGCGACGTCGAAGTCGTGCTCCTCGGCGGCCGACCGCAGCACCGGGATCAGCTGGTGCAGCAGTTCACCGCGCCGTCCGGCCGCCCCGCCCCACCCGGTGCCCAGCGCCGGCAGCCCGACCAGGCGCCGGGCCCGGCCGTGGGCCGGGGAGCCGACCGGCCTGGCCGCGACCGCGGCCAGCGCCTCGCGCGCGCCGTCGAGCAGCCAGGCCAGCCGGTCGTCGTCGGCCGTGGGGCCGGAGACCGGGCCGGTGTCCACGGTGTCCACCAGCCAGGCCCGGCGCGCGCCGCAACCGGGCACCTCCCGCACCCGGTCGCCGCCGGTCCAGTCGACGACGCAGGCCCCCTCGGTGTCCCGGTCGCGCAGTGCGGGCTCGGGCAGCAGCGGCAGCCAGTCGGCGGTGACCCGGCCGGTGCGGTCGGTGGGCACCAGGACGTCGTCGCAGGAGAGCCGGGTGAGGTCGGCCCCGACGACGAAGACGTGTCCGCTCATCGGCCGGACGGCGCGGGGTCGCCGTGCTGCTGCTCGGCGCGGACTGCGGCGTAGGCCGGCCGCCGGAACCGGGCGATCGGCCCGTCGGGCACCAGCCCCGGCGGGTGGTCGAGGACGGCGTCGAAGTGCATCGGCGGGTCGACCGGCTCGGGAGGCGCGCCCAGCACCACCCGGGCGAACGGTTCCCAGGGCCCCCGGTCCAGCGCAGCGGCGAGGGTGAACACCGTGCCGGGCGCCCGGGCGGCCAGCGTCGCGCGGTCGCTGGGCAGCCGCCCCGGCCGGGCCCAGGCCGCGAACGCCACCGGCCCGACCGGGGTGCGGTAGGCCATGATCGAGCCGTAGGTGGCCCCGGCGTCCCGGCGCGGCACCGGCACCAGCCGGGTCAGCCGCCCCCGGCCGGTGGTGCTCAGCAGCAGGTCGACCGGCCGGCCGCCGGGCCCGCCGTCCGGCAGGCGCAGCGCCATCCCCAGCACGTCGGGCAGCGGCCCGGGCAGCCCCGCCCCGCGGCTGAGCCGCACCAGCGCCTCCTGCTGACCGGGGCGGTCGATCCAGTCCACGCCCCACGGCGCGGCGGGGCCGGTGCGCTCGAAGCGGGCGCGGAAGAGGACGCCGTACGGGTGCATCGGCTTGGCCCGCCGCAGTCGGGTCAGCGCCACCAGCGGGCGGGCGACGGCCCGGCCCGCCGCCGGAACGAGGTCTGCCATGCGCTCCGGGTTACCAGCCGAGGCCCTCGTCACCCATCGGATCCGGCCCGAGCAGGATGGCGCGGTGACCACCTCCGCTCCCCCGCTGGGCCTGCTGCTCGACGTCGACGGCCCGATCGCCAGCCCGACCACCCGCACGGTGTCGGCGCCCGGCCTGGTCGAGGACCTGCGCGCCCTGCTGGCCGCCGGCGTGCCGGTGGTGTTCAACACCGGCCGTTCCGAGGCGTTCCTCCGCGCAGAGGTCGTGCCCCCGCTGCTGGCCGGCGGCCTCCCCCGCGGCGCGCGCCTGCACGCGGTCTGCGAGAAGGGCGCGGTCTGGGCCTCGATCGGCCCGGCCGGCATGGGGCCGGTGCACGTCGACGAGGCGCTGGCCGTCCCCCCGGTCGTGCACGAGGTGGTCGGGGAGCTGCTCACCCGCTACCGGGACACGATGTTCCTCGACGACACCAAGCGGTCGATGTCCAGCGTCGAGGCGCGCACCGACGTGCCACCCGCCGACTACGCCCGCGCCCAGGCGGCCTTCGACGCCGAGCTGGTCGCCGCCCTGACCGCCCGCGGCCTGGGCGTCGCCATCCGGGACCGGGTGCACCCCGACGCCGACGGCGCCGTGCCGTGGCGGGTCGACCCGACCGTCATCACCACCGACGTCGAGTCGACGGAGGTGGGCAAGCACCTGGGTGCCCGGCGGGCCCTGACGCTGCTGTCCGCCGACGGTCCGTTGCCCGCCGCCTGGCACACGGTGGGCGACTCGGGCAGCGACTACTGGATGGCGGACCAGCTGCACGCGCTGGGCCACCGGGTCACCCACGTCGACGTCCGGCCGGCCCACCCGCTGCCCGCGAGGCCGTACCCGGTGCTCACCGACCCGACGCTGGTGGACGACGCAGCCGGGGCCGCGCACCTGCACCGGGTGGTCGCCGAGCTGCTGGCGGGCTGACCGGGCTCAGTGCCGGGTCGTGCCGCAGTCCGAGCAGCGCTTGCGGCTCGTGCTGTTGGACCGGCTGCAGTTCTCGCAGACCCACACGGTCCGCTCGATGGTGCGCATCTCGCTGTGCGTCCTCCCCGGCCGGGGAGCCGGCCTCGTCGTGCCCGGCACACCCGGGACCACCGGCGTCGTCGCCGCAGCCGACGCTAGGCCGGTCCGGTGACCGGGAGGTGACGCCCACGAGACGACTGGGGACGGCCCGGGGTGGGCCGCGGCACAGTCAGCGCAGGGCGGCGGCGCCGCACCCGCCGGAGCTGCACGCGCAGCCGGCGCACGCAGCCGGGGCGGCCGGCTCGGGGCGCCGGGCCAGCCGGACCAGCCCCGCGGCCGCGGCCAGCTGGGCCAGACCGAGCACGCCCACCAGTGCGGCCGCTGCGACCCGACCGGTGGACAGCAGGCCGTCGGCCCCGCCGGTGACACCCACGGCGATCGCACCCACGACCAGCGCGCCACCCACGGCCGCCGCGGCCGCCCGGCCGGTGGCCGCCGCGGCGAGCACGGTCGGGACCACGACGACCCCGGCCACCAGCACCCAGCCGGTCGCCGTCGCGGACAGCAGGGCGACGAGGACCGCGGCGACGCCGAACCAGACGGCGACCGCCCCGCCGACGGCACCGGTGCGGGCCACCTGCCCGGCCCGGGCGCTGCGCAGCAGCATCGCGCCGCGCACGGCAGCGACCACCCCGGCCGCAGCGAGCAGCAGCTGCGGACCGGCGGACCAGCTGAGTGCCAGGACTCCCAGGACGATCAGCGCACCGCCGAGGGCGGCCGTCCGGGGCCACGTCCGCCGGGCCTGCGCAGGGGTGGTCGGGGCGGTGCCGGGCGGGCGGCCGGCGGTCACGGCGTTCGTCACCGTTCCAGTGTCCCCCACCCGCTCCGGTGATCGTCCGCAGGCGGTGCCGCCCTGCCTGTGCCACGCTGATCGCCGCCACGGGGGCGGGACGACGGGGAGTGACAGGTGGGGACGACCTCGGGGGCCGGCACCTCGGCGCGGCAGGCGGGTGACAGCGACGCCCTGGAGCACCTCGCCCGGGTCGGGCTGATCGCCTACGGCATGGTCCACCTGCTGATCGCCTGGCTCGCGCTGCAGCTGGCCTGGGGCGGCGGCAGCGGCTCCGCCGACCAGTCCGGTGCGATGGCCACCCTGGCCGCCCAGCCCTTCGGCCGGGTGCTGCTGTGGGTGCTGGCCGCCGGGCTGATCGCCCTGGCGGTCTGGCAGCTGGCCGAGCTGCTGCGCCACCGGGACGGGCTGCGCAGCTCCGGGGAGCAGCGGGAGAACGCGCTCACCAGCAGCGGGAAGGCGGTGGCGAAGGCCGTCGTGTACGTCTTCCTGGCGATCACCGCCATCCGCTTCGCCACCGGTGGCGGGCAGTCCAGCTCCGGGCAGGAGCAGCAGACCGTGGCCGGGGTGCTCGGCTGGCCCGGTGGGCGGTACCTGGTCGGCATCGCCGCCCTGGTCGTGATCGGCGTCGGCGCGTACCACGTGCACAAGGGGCTGACGAAGCGCTTCCTGAAGGAGGTCGACACCACGCAGGCGTCCGCGGGGCAGCGCCGGGTCGTCGAACGGCTCGGGCAGGTCGGCTACCCGGCGAAGGGCATCGCCCTGGCCCTGGTGGGCGGGCTGCTGGGCTGGGCCGCGATCACCTTCGACCCGGAGAAGGCCAGCGGCCTGGACGGCGCCCTGCACACCCTGCTGGACGCGCCGTTCGGCCGGCTGCTGCTCACCCTCGTCGCGCTGGGGATCGCCGCGTTCGGCGTCTTCGCCTTCTTCCGCGCCCGGTTCCCGCAGCGCACGTGACGACCGCGGTGAACGGCGTCCTGCGGCGGGCGCACCAGGCGGTCGCGCGGGCCCGCGAGGTGACCGACCACCCGGTGCTGGAGCACCTGGCGCGGGTCGGGCTGGTCGCCTACGGCGTGCTGCACCTGCTGATCGGCTGGCTGGCCGCCCGGATCGCCTGGGTGGTCCAGCCGCAGCCCCAGGACGCCGACCAGACCGGTGCGCTGCAGGCGGTGTCCGGTTCGCCCGGCGGCCTGGTGCTGCTGTGGGTCATCGGGCTCGGCCTGGTCGCGCTCGCGGTCTGGCAGGGCGGGGAGGTGCTGCGCTGGTGGACCGGGCTGCTGCGTCCCGGGCACCGGCTGCGGGTGGCGGTGGTGTGCGCCAAGTGCGGGGCGAAGGCGGTCGTCTACGCCGTCCTCGGTGGGACGGCGCTGCTGTTCGCCGCCGGCGCCGGGTACCAGGCCGACGAGCGGTTCCAGGAGCTGACCGGCGATGCGCTGCTCATCCCCGGCGGTTCCACGCTGGTGGGCGCGGTCGGCGTCGGGGTCGCGGCGGTCGGGGTCTACGTGCTGGTCCGTGGGGTGACCGGCGGCTTCATGCGGGACATCGACCTGCACGCCGCCCCCGACCGGTGGGAGCCGCTGATCGAGCGGGTCGGCCAGGTCGGCTACGTGGCCAAGGGCATCGCCTTCGGCCTCTCCGGTGGGCTGCTGACCCACGCGGCGGTGGTCCGGGACGTGTCGACGGCGACCGGGCTGGCCGGCGCGATGACCGCCATCGGCGCGGTGCCCACCGGGCAGTGGCTGCTGACCGCCGTCGCCGTCGGGTTCGCCGCATTCGGGGTGTACGCGCTGGCCCGGGCGCGCTATCCCGACCGCGACCCCTCCACCTGACGCCCGCTTCCCACGCTCTTCGCGCGCTCCCCACGCGGTGCGGTGCGTGGGAAGCGCACGAAGAGCGTGGGAAGGCCTGCGCCGTCAGGCGTCGACGACGGTGAAGACGTCCCAGAGGCCGGTGATCTGCAGCGGCCGGACGACGGCGCGGGCGGTGCCGCAGCGCATCCGCAGGGTGCGGTCGGCGGCCAGCGCGGTGCGATGCGCGGTGGCGAGCACCGACAGGCCGGCGGAGTCGAGGAACGTCACGCCGGACAGGTCCAGCTCGACGACGTCCATGCCCGGCCGGGCCAGCACCTCGAGGAGGGCGCCGCGCAGGCCGGGTGCCGTGGTGGAGTCCACCTCACCGCTCACGGTGACGGTGCACCCAGCGGCGGTGGGCACGGCAGTGAGGTTCACGGTGACGTCGATCCGGGTGGGGTCGATGTCGACGGGCAGTGCGGTCATGATCGCCTCCGGCAGGCCCGTGCGCGGCCGGCGACGCTGCCGGCCTTGCGGCCGGACCCAGAGGGCCCGGTCACGGCTGGTGGTTGAACCGCGTGGCCCTGACGCTAGGGAGCCGATCGGCTGCGCACAAGGGGCTTCCGGCGTGGCGGACCCCGCCACGCCGGAGCTGCCGGCCGCCCGGCAGTCCCCGACGGCTCAGCCCCAGACCTCCTGGGCGGTCTCCACCACCAGCGCCAGCTTGGCGATCTGGTCGTCCCGGGTGAGCGCGTTGCCCTCCACGGTGGAGGAGAACCCGCACTGCGGCGAGAGCGCCAGCTGCTCCAGCGGCACGAACCGGGCGGCCTCGTCGATGCGCCGCTTCAGGTCGTCCTTGCTCTCCAGCTCCGGTCGCTTGCTGGTGACCAGCCCGAGGACCACCCGCTTGCCGGGCGGCACGAAGCGCAGCGGCTCGAACCCGCCGGAGCGGTCGTCGTCGTACTCCAGGAAGAACCCGTCGACCTCCAGCCCGCCGAACAGCGCCTCGGCGACGAAGTCGTAGCCGCCCTCGGCCGCCCAGGAGGAGCGGAAGTTGCCCCGGCACAGGTGCGTGGTCACCGTCAGGCCCTCGGGCCGGCCGGCCAGCGCGGAGTTCATCTGCCGGATGTAGCGCTCGTGCTGGTGCTCGGCGTCCCGCCCCTGGTCGGCCAGCTGTGCCCGCTGCGCCGGGTCGTTGAGGTACGCCAGGCTGGTGTCGTCCAGCTGCAGGTACGTGCAGCCCTGCGCGGCGACGCCCTGCACCTGCTGGCGGTAGGCGGCCGACAGGGCCTCCCAGAAGGCGTCCTCGTCGGGGTAGACGGCCGGGTCGATCGCGGCCGCACCGCCCCGGTAGTGGACCATCGAGGGCGAGGGGATCGTCAGCTTCGCCGTCTGCCCCGGCTGCACCTGGGACTGCAGGAACGCCAGGTCGGCACCGAAGATCGGCTCGTCGATCCGCAGCGGCCCGTCGACCCGCAGCCCCGCGGGCGCCCAGTCGATGCTGCCGTCGGCGTTGCGGAAGTGGACCTTCGCCCCGGAACCCTCGACCTTGCTGATGCCCTCGATCGCGTAGATGAAGTCCATGTGCCACGTCGTCCGGCGGAACTCGCCGTCGGTGGCGGTGGCCAGGCCGACGTCGGCCTGCAACCGGACGGCGTCGGCGACCGCGGCGTCCTCGATGCCGCGCAGCTCGGCGGCGTCGATCTCCCCGGCGGCGTGCCGGGCGCGGGCCTCCAGCAGGGACGGCGGGCGGAGCAGGCTGCCGACGTGGTCGGCGCGGAACGGCGGGCCGGAGAGGTCGGACATGCCTCAAGCATGCCCGTGCCCACCGGCACCCGCCGCTGCGGCCCCCGCGGCGGGGATACTGGCGGGCATGTCGAAGCGCACCGTCGTCGCCGGGGCCGTGTGGCTGGGGCTCACCGTGCTGGCGTTCCTGGCCGACCCGATCCTCGGGGCCGTGGTGCTGATCTTCGGCGCCATCGGGGTGGTGGTGGTCCAGCTGGCCAGCACCTGGGACGACCACCCCGACTTCGAGGCCCGCGAGCAGGTCCGCGCCGAGCGCCGCAAGGCGAAGTGGGAGGCGAACGCCCCCGCGCGCGAGCGGGACCGGCAGCGCTATGAGGCGCACAAGGCGCGGCAGGCCGAGAAGGACCGGCAGCGCGCCGAGCGCTGAGGCGGGCAGACGCGGCTCGCGGCGGGGATCAGCCGCCGCAGGAACCGCCGGGGAGCGTGTAGAACTCGTCGGGCCGTCCTGGCTTGGGCAGCAGGGTGCCGCAGTCCACCGGTCCGTCGGAGACGGGGACCCGGGGCACGGTGACCTCCGTGGGGGCCGGCTCCTCAGGGGGCGCATCTGCACGGGGGGCGGGCGGCGCCGGGGCGGGCGGCGCCGGGACGACCGCTCGGGCGCCGCTCGCCGGCCGCGACGGCCCCGAGCCGGCGCTGCTGGCCCGGACCTGCTCGGCCGCGGCCCGCTCGGCGGCCGCACGCCGGGCGTCGGCCGCTGCGACGGCAGCGGCCTCTCGCTCCGCCTGCAGCCGAGCCGCCTCCTCCGCGGCGGCGGTGCGGGCGTCAGCCTGGGCCAGCACGACCGTCTGCCGTGCGGCGAAGGTGAGCGCCATCTCCTGGGCCGACGGGGACGGGGGCGCCGGCTGCACCGCAGCCACTGCTCGCTGCCCACCACCGCCGGTGCCCGGCAGGCCCAGGACGGCGGCCGCGCCCGTCCCGACTGCCACGGCCAGCACGACGACGGCTGACACCACGACGGCGCGGGGCACGGCGCGTCCCGTCCGCGCTGCGGCGGGTTCGGAGTCGGACATGGAGCGTGACCTGCTTCCTGGACGTGGCGTCCTTCCAGGGTGTCGTCGTCCCGACACGGCCTCTCCTTGATGACCCGTCCGGGCGATCCACCGCCGGTCCGCGACCGCCCGGCGGGCACGCAGCGCACCCGCGGACCCGTCCTCCACCGCAGCGAAAAGGGTTCGACGCGCCGGACCGGGGCCCCTACGGTCCTCGGCATGGGCACCTCCTGCATGCGGCTGCGGACCTCCGCCTGAGCTGATCCGCCCGCGGGCGCTGCCACGCAGCCCCGCCGGCCGTCGGTCCCGAGGACCGGCCGCACCGCGCTCCCCCCGTTCCCCGGCCTGCCCGCCGGACGTCGCGGGCTGCCCCCTGCACTCCCCCGGAGGTCCTCATGTCACGACCCACCCCTGCCCCCACCGGCGCCGCCGCCGAGGCGCGCGCCCAGCTCCCCGAGGAGGCGCACGCCGGCTTCGACCGCCTGGTGCACGCGGTGCTCGCCCGCCCCGGCAACGGCCGGCAGCCCGCTCTGGGCGCCGCTCTGCGCAGCCAGCTGCCCGGCACCGCCGGGGTCCGCTGGCTGCACGCCGAGGGGCTGTCGCCGACCGCCCGGGCCTCGGCGCTGACCGCCGCGCACTGGCTGTCCCTGCACGAGGCCTGGCTGGCGAACGAACGCGCGCCGCGCGGCGGTGGCCGGCCGGCCGCCTCCGCGGGCCGTGCCGACAGCCGGCACGGGCACGCGCCCGGAGCCCAGGCCGCCCCCCGCTGGTTCTGAGCGACCGGCCGAGGACGCCCTCAGCCGAGGGCGTCCTCGGCCGCCAGCTCGGCGGCCCGCCCGGGGTGGGCGAACGCCTCGGTGAGCGCGGCCCGCAGCGGCCACGCCCCGGTCCGCCACGCCAGCGCCCGGCCGAACGACGCCGGGGTGCCGTCGACCACGTCCGGGTCGCCCGGCCACCAGGGCACCGTGCGCCCGCCGGTGACGGCGACCTCGGCGTGCACCGCCACCTGCCCGGTCAGCTCGACCACGCCCAGCCGGGCAGCGGCCAGCCCGGCGCCGGGCACCTCGGCCCACGGGAGGGTCCGCACCGGCCGGCTGGTGACCCGGGCCCGCCCGGCGATCTCCGAGGCCAGCGACAGGTCCAGCAGGTCGGCGACCGCTTCCGGCGCGCCCGCGGCAGGCACCAGTGCACGATCGACCAGTGGCTGTAACCACGGCGCGTCGAGCACGACGGCGTCCTCGCTGACCTGCCGCGGGCCCACCCGCACCCGCTCCGGCGGCTCGACGTCCACGCCGTCCAGCGCGGCCGCGAGCTGCGCGTACACGCTGCGGAGCAGCGCCGGGACGACGGTGCACCGGGGGTCGCCGAGCCGGTCGAGCAGGTCGAGCGCGTCGTCGACGTCGGCCAGCACGTCGGCGACCGTGCGGGGCGGGGCGAGCAGCTCCAGCACGTCCGCGGCCAGCTCGGGAACGGGTTCGTACAGTCCCTGTAACTCAATACCCGCTGGGTGCCGCAGCCGGTCGGGCCGCCGTCCGCCGAGCACCGGCGACGTCCGCAGCCACCAGCGGAGGTAGCCGGGCACGACGGTGCCGTCGAGCTGGACGTCGGCCCGGGCGTCCGCCGGCAGCGCGGCCAGCAGCGGCAGCGCGCGGGGCCAGTCGCGGACCAGCTCCAGGTCCCGCACTGCGGTCACCGTCGGCCAGGCCGGCGGCGGGGCGCCGGCGGGCAGCCGGTCGAGCACCGCGTCGGCCCACTCCCCGGCGCGATCGACGTCCAGGTCGTCGGGGTGCTCGGCCCGCACGGTGGCGAACCCGTCGAGCACCCCGACCGCCACCAGTGCCGTGCGGTCGTACCGGCGGGCGAAGGCGCGGTCCAGGGTGCCCAGCGCGCCGTGCTCCAGGACCGCGGCCAGCGGCGAGCCGGGCAGCACCAGCTCCCCCGCCGGCGCCCAGCCGCCGTCGTCGTCGGGCAGCGCGAGCTCGGCCAGCTCCGGGTGCTCGCCCGGGCCGGCAGCGGCCGCGAGGCCGAGCACGGCGTCGGCCAGCGGTGCGACGTCCTCACCGTCGTCGGCGCGGTCCAGCGACGTCCGCGCCGCTGCGGCGACAGCCGGGTCGGCCAGCACGGCGGCCGCGGTGGCCGGGCGGGCGCCGAGCCGTTCCAGGACCTGCCCGGCCCGGCCGGTGGCCGCGGCCGGGTCGGCGATCCGCAGACCCAGCGGGGCCAGGCGTCCGGCGGGCAGCGCGGGGTCGGGCAGGAGCACGCCGGACGGGCTCTGCGCGGTGCGGCCGTCGGCGAGCGGGACCGGCAGCGCGGCGAGCTCCTCCCGGTCGGCGTCGGCGAGCGCGGTGTAGAGGGCGGCCCACCACTCCCCCGGCCGCTGCACCCCACGGACCGCCTCGACCACCTCGGCCAGGCCGGCGCGGTGCACGCCCAGCGCGGCGAGCACCGGCCCGTCGGGCCGCCGGGACCAGCCGGCCGGGAGGAGGCCGGGCAGCACGCCGGCCAGCGCCGCGACCAGCTCGGGCGTGGCGTCGTCCAGCACGACGGCCCGGTCCGGACGCAGCGGTGGCTCTTCGGGGTCGGCGGCCGGCAGCCAAGCGGTGTGGATGAGCCGGTCGAGCACCGCCCGGCAGAGGGCGGCGTCCAGCTCGGTGGCGGCCAGCGACGCCTTGGGCAACAGGTGCAGCAGCACCGGTTCGGTGGGGAGCTCGCTGATCAGGTTGGTGTAGGCGTCCGCGAGCACCGCGACCAGGGCGTCGGTGAGCGGCCCGGGGGCAACGTGCCGACGGTCGGGGTCGAGGGGGAACGGCGCGATCAGCCGGGCGGGCAGCGACAGCGGCTCGTCGCTGGGGGTGGGCGCGTGCAGCACCTGGCGGCCGGGCAGCGGGGCGGGGGCGCCGTCGTCGTCCAGCGGGACGGCGCAGGTGACGCTGTAGCCGCGGCGGTCACGTTCCTCCACCGGGCGGTCGGCGAACAGGTCCGCGGGCAGCTCCCCGGAGCGGGTGACCACCGCCCAGGAGGTCCGGGCCGGGCCGTCGGTGAGGACGACCCGGCCGGCGTCGCCGGTGCGGGTGAGGGTGCGGGCGGCGCCGTCGAGCACCACCTCGACCTCGGCGAGCGCGGGCAAGCCGAGCAGCAGCGTGGGGTCGAGCCCGTGCAGCGCGGCGCGGACGACGTCGCCGGCTTCCGGGCGCAGCGGCAGGACGACGGTGGTGGCGAAGCCGTCGGGCACCGCGCCCGACGCGTCGAACGGCAGCCGGAGCACCGGGACGGCGCCGTTGCGGCGGTCCAGCTCGGCGGCGAGCGCGGGGACGGCGGCCACGGCCTCCCGGGTGGCGGCGGCGCTGAACCGCACCGAGCGGTCGGTGGAGAGGACGGCGGGTTCGTCGCTGACGGCCAGCACCGCGGCGAACCCGACGCCGAAGCGGCCCACGCCCGCGCCGTCCCGCTTGGCCGAGGCCCGGAGGCTGACCAGCGCCTGGACGCCGGCGTCGTCCAGCGGGGCGCCGGTGTTCGCGGCGGTGAGCACGTCGTCGGCGAGGGTCAGTCGCAGGCGGCCGGGGACGCCGGCCCGAGCCGCGGCGTCGGCGGCGTTCTGTGCGAGCTCCATGAGCAGGCGGTCCCGGTAGCCGCCGCGGACCAGGTCCTCCTCGGCGTTGGCGTCCTCCCGGAAGCGGGCCGGGGAGTCGGTCCAGGCGGCGAGGACCCGCCGCCGCAGCTCAGCAGGCTCGGGCACGCGACCGAGCATCCCACCGTCGACAGCCTCGTCGCGTGGGCGTGGAGGAGACATCCGTCCGCTCAGGAGTCCCGGGAAGAAGGTGAACACGGCCGTAACCGGGATGCCGACCGCCGACGCGGCGTTTCAGGTGAGCAGGGAGCCGACCAGGATCTCGGTGCCGTCCGGGCGCCAGGTGCGCCATCGGCCGTCGGGTTGTCGTTCGACCCGGAATCCGTGATGCACCTTCGTGTGGTGGCGTTCGCACAGCAACGCCGAGTTGCTCAACGACGTCTCACCGCCGTGGATCCAGTGGATCAGGTGGTGCACGTCGCACCACCAGGTCGGGGCACCGCACCCGGTGAACACGCAGCCCCGGTCACGCCGTTCGACGGCCTTGCGCAGGCCGGGGGTGACCACCCGGTGGTCCCGGCCCAGGTCCAGCGGGACACCGTCGGGGCCCATCACGATGCGGGAGATGCTGCCGTCGCAGGCCAGGTAGCGGGCCCGGGCGGCGGAGATCGTCGCCCCGAAGCCCAGCTCCGCCGCACCCGTGCCGCTGGCCGGATCGACCAGGTCGTCGAGGTCGATGCCCACGGCCACGTGCGGCTTCACCGTCCGCAACGTCGGCAGGTTCCCCGACGCCAGCTGGTTGTCACACAACTGCACCAGCGCGTCGGCGTTCTGCTGCGCCCGGGTTCGCTCGTCGCCCTTCGGGCGGTCGGCCTGCACGATCGACTCGATCGCCGCCTGAACCTTCTCCCCACCCACGGCGTCGAGGTCGAACCGGCCGGTGACGCTCCCGTCGGCGTGCTTGGCGATGGTCAGCCGCCGGCCCTCGGTGGGGTCCGGCTCGGGGCCGTCCGGGTCGAGTGCGTCCTCGAAGGCTCGCACCGCGACCCCGAGCGAGGCATGCGGCGCCTCCCGCGCGACGCCCGCCCATGCCGCGTCGAAGGCGGCCAGGTCGATCCCCTGCTCGGCCGCCCGCGCCCGCTCCGACTCCCCCACCGCAGACGCCACGACATCGACCTGGGCGGCGGTGATCGACCCGTCCGCGAACCCCTCTGCCATCGCCGGGAAGTGCTTCAGCGCCCGCCCGGCCCGCACCACCCGGCCGGCCTCAGCAGCCGACAACTGCTGATGCCCGATCAGCCACGACCGCATCGACGCCAGCCCGTCGCGCTCGGCCGCCTGCGCCAGCTCACAGGAACGCACCGTGCGCGCCAGCTCAGCGGCCGCCCGGTTCTGCAGCCGCACCAGCTCGCCCACCCGGTCCAGCAGCTCGCCGTCGCCGAACGCGTGCAGGTCATCGGCCGCGAGCGCGTCGAGAGCCGACTGCAACTCGCTCACGGCCACCTCCCGACGTGTTCGAACGTGTGTACGAAGTCTACCGTCGATCGCTCGGCTGCGCGAGGCGAATCCGCAGGTCAAGGCGGTAATCACGTTGTCTGCTGGACGGGCTCGCAGACCCGTCGCCGACCCGTCGCCGGTAGCGTCCGAGGGCATGGGAGCAGGGACGACGACAGCAGTGGTGACCGGTGGCGCCCGCGGGCTGGGCGCGGCGATCGCGACCCGGCTGCGCGCCGACGGCCATGCGGTGGCGGTGCTCGACGTGGTCGCGCCGGACGATCCCGACCTGGCCGCTGCCTGGACCGAGTGCGACGTCACCGAGCCCGACCAGCTCGAGGCGGCGATGTCCGCGATCGCCGGGGCGCACGGGGGCATCGACGTGCTGGTCAACAACGCCGGGCTGATCTCCCCGCGACGTCCGTACACGGAGAGCTCGAAGGAGGAGCTGCTGCGCTTCCTGACCGTGAACGCGGTCGGCTACGCGCTGGCCACCCAGGCCGCCCACCCGTGGCTGGTGGCCGGCGAGCGTGGGTGCGTGGTCAACGTCGCCTCCCGCACGTTCTTCACCGGCGGCCCCGGGCAGCTGGCCTACGTCGCCAGCAAGGGCGCCGTGCTCGGGATGACCCGGGTGCTCGCCCGGGAGCTCGGCGAGCACGGCGTCACCGTCAACGCCGTGATGCCCGGACAGGTCGCCACTCCGGGCACCGAGCAGTACAACTCCGAGGACGACTTCGACCGGACCATGGCCCAGCAGGCGATCCGCCGCCGGGTGCAGCCCGACGACCTCGCCGGCCTCGTCTCGTTCCTCGCCGGCCCCGACGCCCGGATGATCACCGGGCAGACCATCGTCTGCGACGGCGGCGGCCTGCTGCACTGACGCCGGCGGTCACGGCCGGGAGAGCTCGGCGGGCAACCGCAGGGCGCGGCCAGCCCGACACGTCGCCGGCGTCCGGTTCGCGGCGATCTGCGGACGCCCCCGGACGGGGCGAGCCTCCCGGGGCGGTGGGGGACGGACGGGGGGTCGGGGCCGCGCCGGTGGCCGGCGCGGCCTCCGCGCTCAGACGTACTGGCGGACGACGATCGTCGCGACGCAGGCCGGCTTGGTGCCGCCCTCGACCTCGAAGGTCAGCGTGGTCTGCATCTGCACCCCACCCGGGACGTCAGTGACCTGGTCGACGACGGCGCGGGCACGCAGCTTGCTGCCCACCGGGACCGGTGAGGGGAAGCGCACCTTCTCGGTGCCGTAGTTCACGCCCATCGAGAAGCCGGTGATGTTCATCAGCTGGGGCAGGAACTGCGGGGTGAGCGACAGGGTCAGGTAGCCGTGCGCGATGGGCCCGCCGAACGGGCTCTCCTTCTTCGCGCGCTCCGGGTCGACGTGGATCCACTGGTGGTCACCGGTGGCGTCGGCGAAGGTGTTGACCATCTCCTGGGTGATCTCCACCCAGTCGCTGACGCCCAGGTCCTTGCCGGCCAGGCTCTTGACGCCCTCGATGCCGTCGACGGTGATGGGGTTGCTCATGGGGCTCTCCTCGGGATCGGGGGTGGTTCAGGGGGTGGGCGTGTCCGTGCCGGTGGCGACCGAGCTGGCCCACCGCAGGTCTGCCTTGCCCGACGGGCTGCGCCGCAACTCGTCGACGACGACGAGCTCGCGCGGCCGCTTGTGGTCGGCCAGCCGCTCGCCGACGTAGTCGCGCGCCTCGGCCTCGGTGAGCTCGGCGCCCGGGTGCAGCGCGACGACGGCGACGATCCGGGACCCCCAGCGCGCATCGGGTGCGCCGACGACCATGGCGTCGCGGACCGCCGGGTGGGTGAGCAGCAGCTGCTCGACCTCCTCGGCGAACACCTTCTCGCCGCCGGTGTTGATCACCCGGCTGCCGCGGCCGTGGAAGACCACGGTGCCGTCGGCGTCCAGGCTGGCCATGTCGCCGGGGACCACCCAGCGCCGCCCGCCGATCTCGCGGAAGGTGGCCGCGGTCGCGGCGTCGTCGCCCTGGTAGCGGATGTGCTCGTCGACGGGGGCGGCGAGCATGCCGACCTCGCCGGAGCCGGGCTCGACGTCCCGCCCCTGCTCGTCGATGATCCGCGCCCCCGGGACCAGCCGGAAGCGGGCGGTCTCGGTCGCCTCCCCCCGCCGGGTCTCGATGACCGCGTACGGGCCACCCTCGGAGGAGGCGACCAGGTCCCGGCACACGATGTCCGCGTGGTGCAGCAGGCGCTCCTTGACGTCGGCGCTCCAGGTGACCCCGACGCTGATGATCCGGCGCAGGCTGGACAGGTCGTAGGGGCGCCCCTCGGCCTCGGCCCGGTCCAGCGCCTCGGCCAGCGGCCGGGCGAAGACGTCCCCGACGATGGAGACGGTGTCCACCCGCTCCCGCTCGACGGTGGCAGCCAGCTCGTCGGGGTCGTAGGACCGCGAGGCCAGGTAGACCACCCGGCCACCGGCCAGCAGGGCGCCGAAGGTCGTGTACATGCCGGTGGCGTGCATCAGCGGCGGCGCCGGCAGGCAGACCATCGCGTCGCGGTCGAGCCCCAGCCGCCCGAGGGTCGCCCGCAGCTCGTCGAGGGTCTGCGGAAAGGGCTCCCCCAGCAGCAGGAACCCGTTGGCGCAGACGGTGTTGTACAGCCCCGAGTGCCGGGAGAGCACGCCCTTGGGGCGCCCGGTGGTGCCGCCGGTGTACATCAGCCAGTGGTCGTTGCCGCGCTGCCGCCGCGGCGCCGGCTCGGCCGCGGCCAGGGCCGCGTCGTAGTCGGCGGCCCAGTCCGGCACCGCGTCGCCGCCGACCTGCACCAGCGCCCGCAGCCGCGGCAGCTCCGCGCGGGCCTCGCCCATCCGCTCGGCCAGGGCGGCGTCGAACACCACCGCCTCGGCCTGCGCGTCGTCCAGCAGGCCGACGATCTCCTCGCGCCGGTAGCGGTAGTTCACGTTGAGCGGCACCGCGCGCAGCTTGAGCACCGCGTAGACGCTCTCGATGTACTCGATGCCGTTGTAGAGCGCGATCGCGACCCGCGACTCCGGGCCCACGCCCTGCGCGGCGAGGTGGCCCGCCAGCCGGGCGGCCCGCTCCTCCAGCTCGGCCCAGGTCCGGCTGCGCTCCCCGTGGCTGACCGCCAGCCGGCCGGGCCGGACGTCGCCGACGGTCTCGAGGATCGTCGCGAAGCTCTCGTTCACGACTGGGCTCCACCAGGGCGGAGCCCGAACAGCCGGGCCGCGTTCTCCTTGAGGATCTTCGGGCGCACCGTCTCCTTGATCGAGAGGCCGTCGAAGTCCTTCATCCACCGCTCGGGGGTGATCACCGGGAAGTCCGAGCCGAAGAGCACCTTGTCCTGCAGCAGCGAGTTGGCGTACTGCACCAGCTGGGGCGGGAAGTACTTGGGCGACCAGCCGGACAGGTCGATGTGCACCCGCGGCTTGTGGGTGGCCACGGCCAGCGCCTCGTCCTGCCAGGGGAAGGAGGGGTGGGCCAGGATGATGTCCAGGTCCGGGAAGTCGACGGCGACGTCGTCGACGTCCATCGGGTTGGCGTACTTCAGCCGGATCCCGCCGCCGCCCCGGGTGCCGGCGCCCACCCCGGTCTGCCCGGTGTGGAACAGCGCGACCAGGCCGGCCTCGGCGATCACCTCGTACAGCGGGTAGGCCATGCGGTCGTTGGGGAAGAAGCCCTGCGCCTGCGGGTGGAACTTGAACCCCCGCACGCCGTGGTCGGTGATCAGCCGGCGGGCGGCCCGCACCCCGGCGGCGCCCCGCGCGGGGTCGATGCTGGCGAAGGGGATGAGGACGTCGGCGTGCTCGGCGGCGAGCTCGGCGACCTCCTCGTTGGCCGGGACCGGGTCGTCACCGGTGCGGGACCAGTCGTCGACCCCGAAGACGACGGCGGCCATCGAGCGCCGGCGGTACTCGGCCGCGAGCTCCGGCACCGTGTAGGTGCGCATGCCGCCGTGGCCGAAGTACTCCCCCAGCGCCTCGATGCCCTCCTCCCCCTCGGCGGTGTGCTCGGCACCGCGGGCGGAGCGGTGCACGTGGGTGTGGACGTCGATGGCGACCAGTGCGTCGACGTCCATGGCGGGCGTGCTGCCGGCGACGTTGCCGGTCATGCGGTCACTTCCCTTCCGGCGCGCCAGGAACGGTGTCGGGCTTGAACGGCTGCAGGTGCGGCTCGAAGGCGGTGGGGAACGCCTCGGCGATCGCGTCGGCGCTCCAGCCACCCGGGCGGCTCTCGACGGCGACCTCGGTGGGGTGGGACCAGATCGCGATCCGGTCACCGCCGACGCCGATGGCCTGGCCGGTGACGCCGGCGGCCTCGTCGGAGGCGAGGAAGACCACCAGCGGGGCGACGTCGTCGGCGGTGCCCAGGCCGGAGGCGCGGACGTCGGCGGGGATCGGCTCGCCCTTGTCGGCCTTCTCGACCAGCTCGGCCATGCCCGGGATGGTGGCGACCATCCGGGTCAGCGCCACCGGGACGACGGCGTTGACGGTCGTGCCGCTGCGCTCGAGCTCGGCGGCCCAGGTGCGCACCAGGCCGACGATGCCGGCCTTCGAGGCGCTGTAGCCGGTCTGGCCGAAGCTGGCGCGCTGCCCGGCCGGGGAGCCGATCAGGATCAGCCGGCCGTTGCCGCCCTGCTCCTTGAACTGCCGGGCCGCCGCGCGGGCGCAGGTGAAGGTGCCCCGCAGGTGGGTCTCGACGACGACGTCGAAGTCGGCGTCCTCCATCTTCAGCAGCGTCCGGTCGCGCAGCACACCGGCGTTGGTGACCATCACGTCCAGCCGGCCGAACTCCCGGACGGCGGTCGCCACGATCGCGTCGGCGGCCTCCGTCGAACCGATGGCCGAGTGCTCGGCGACCGCCCGGCCACCGGCGGCGCGGATGCTCTCCGCGGTCTGCTCGGCGAGCTCACCGTCGAGGTCGTTGACCACCACCGCGGCCCCCGCGGCGGCGAGCGCCCGCGCGTAGGCCTGGCCGAGCCCGCGGCCGGCTCCGGTGACGACGGCGACCTTGCCGTTCAGCTGCATGGGAGTCCTCTCGTAGCACGTCGACCTCCGGCGGGAAGTGCCTCTCGAGCCTCCTCGCCCCACCCCGGACGTTATTCACTTCCGTGGCGGACGTCAACGGTCGTGCCCAGTGATCGAGCGGGCCCCCGACGGGTCAGAGCGCGGTCTCCCCCAGCTCCTCGACCGGCTCGTCGAAGGCGTCCGCGACCACCGGTGCCGCGATCTCCTCGGCGGTCAGTCGCTCCACCAGACCGTCGGCGATGCCCCTCGCCCCGGCCTCGTACCGGGTGCGCAGCCGCAGCGCGACGTGCTCGGCCCGGACCGCGGGCCAGTCGGCCGGCAGGTACTCCACCGGGAGGCCGGGGTCGTGCCGGGCGAGCAGCGTCCACTCGGCGAGCAGCCAGAGCTGCCGGGCCAGGTCGTCGGGGGCGTCGGGCAGCGGGTCGGGCCGGTCCCAGCGCTCCAGGAAGTCGGCGTAGCGGCGGGCGATCGCCGCGACGTCCCAGGCGTCCTCGATCAGCTCGGCAACCTCGGTGGGCGCGGCGACCTGGGCACGGAAGACCTTCAGGTGGTCCAGCACGTCCAGCTGACCCAGCATGCCCGCGACGTCGACGTCGCCGGCGGCCACCCACAGCCCGTTCTGCAGCATGCCGAAGCCGGCCCACTGCAACCGGGAGCGCAGCAGGTGCCGGTCGGCGCGGCGGCTCTCCGGGAGGGAGAAGCCCAGCAGCGTCCACCGGCCGTCCCAGGTGCGGTTCACCGGCGAGCGCCAGGCCCGCTCCCCGCCCTCGGCGAGCATCGCCCGGGCGCTGGGCGTCGGCGACAGGTAGATCCGCTTGCCGCGGCGCCGGCGCTCGAGCGTGCCGCGCCGGATCATCCGGCTGACCGTGGAGCGGGCGGCGTGCTCGCCGACGCCCACCCGGGAGAGGGCGTCGATGAGGCCGCCGGTGGAGACCGCGAGGCCGGACTCGGCCAGGTGGGTGCCGGAGAACATGAGCACGTGGGTCTGCGGGCGGACGGCCGGCCCCTCGGGCCGGTCGCCGGACGACGAGGGTGGCGCCGGCTGCTCGCCGGCCGCCGCGTCGGTCAGGGCCGCCCGCGTCACGCGGCACCCCCCGGCCCGCGCCGCCCGTTCCCGTCGCTCATCCGCTCTCCCGCTGCAGCCGCCCGTGGTGGACGGCCGCCGAGTCTAGGGGCGGCCTCGCCATCACGGACCTCCCTGCGCGAGCGGAGCGCCCGCACCCCACCCGCCCGGGGGACGGCAGGCATCGACGCACCGCGATGACGGCCGGCAGCGGGGTGCCTCGGACTGCACGGCCTCCCCTCCGGCACCCCGAGCCCCGTGACCGGCGGCCCATGCCACTCGGTGCGGAGTCGGAGAGCAGCCGGCACCGCTGCCCCCTCGCCTCCTCCGCCGACCGAGGACACCGGACGACCGGGTGAGCCGGGCGGCGCTGGGCATGGGGAGGACATGAGCTTCTCCGACGTCCTCATCGGCTCACCCGCGTCCGCCGGCTGGGCGGCCCTCAAGGCCACCCTGCTCTTCCTGACCGCCCTCGCGGTGCTCCGGTTCAGCGAGCGCCGCACCGTCGGTCAGATGACGCCGTACGACTTCGTCGTCGCCGTGGCGGTCGGTGCGATCGTCGGCCGCACCGCGACCTCCGCGCAGACACCGTGGCTGACCGGCGCCCTGGCGCTGCTCACCCTGGCCGTGGTGCACACCGCCATCAGCCGGCTGCGCTTCCTGCCCTGGGTGCACCAGGCGATCGACCCGCAGCTGCGGGTGCTCGTCCGCGACGGGGAGGTCGACCAGAAGGTGCTGCGCCAGGCCGGGCTCATCCAGGCCGACCTGGACAGTGCGCTGCGCCAGCACGGCGTCGCCGACGTCCGCGACGTGCACCTGGCGGTGTTCGAGTCCAAGGGCGGGATCTCCGTGCTGAGCTCCCCCGCCGAGCACTCGGAGAGCTCCACCGAACCGGGCCGGTGAGGCCGGGGCGGGCACCCCGATGTGACGAGGGACTCCCCGCGGCGGGCCCTGGGGAGCTCCTCGTCTGGCAGAGTGAGGGCACCGGCGCCGCCCCCGCTCATCCGAGAGCGAGTGGACTCGACGTCGGCGCGAGGCTGCGCCACCGAGGCGCGCCGGCGACCAGACGTCCGGTCCCGTCGATGCGACGCGGCTCCCCCGTGGTGCCCCGCACCGGGTGGACGAACGGTGGCCACCTGAGTGTTGAGGAACTCGATGACCTCCAGCCCTGCCCACGACGAGCGCCCGCGCCGTCGCGCCACCCGCCCCGCCGCCGCCCCCACCGGGACGGCCGCCACCCCCGCCTTCCGCAGCGCCCCCACCGCGCCGGCCGCCGGCACCGCTGCGCCGTCCCGTCCGGACGGCGAGGGCGGCAACCGCCGCCGACGCGGCGGCCGCGGCCGCGGCACCGGCCCGCGCCCGGCCGAGCAGCAGGCGGCCCCCGCGGCCACCCCGGCACCGGTCGCCCCCGTCCTCCCGGTCGGGGCCGACGCCACCGTGCTCCCGACCGACGCCTCGTGGGCCGACCTCGGCGTTCCCGCGCCGCTGGTCGAGGTGCTCACCGCCAGCGGCCTCACCTCGCCGTTCCCGATCCAGGTCGCGACGCTGCCCGACTCGCTCGCCGGGCGCGACGTGCTCGGCCGCGGCCGCACCGGCTCGGGCAAGACCCTGGCCTTCTCCCTGCCGCTGGTCGCCCGGCTGGCCTCCTCGACCAGCAAGCGCCAGCCCAAGCGACCGCGCGCGCTGATCCTGGTGCCGACCCGGGAGCTCGCCAACCAGGTCAACGCCACCGTCGAGCCGCTGGCCCGTGCGCTGGGCCTGAAGACCACCGTCGTCTTCGGCGGCGTCGGCCAGAACCCCCAGGTGCAGGCGCTGGCCGGTGGCATCGACGTGCTCATCGCGTGCCCCGGCCGCCTGGAGGACCTCATCGGCCAGGGCCACGCGGACCTGGGCGCGGTCGAGGTCACCATCCTCGACGAGGCCGACCACATGGCCGACCTGGGCTTCCTGCCCGGCGTCAAGCGCCTGCTGGACCGGACGCCGAAGGTCGGCCAGCGGCTGCTGTTCTCCGCCACCCTGGACAACGGCGTCGACGTGCTGGTCAAGCGGTACCTGACCAACCCGACCACGCACTCGGTCGACCCGGCGGTCGCGCCCGTCTCGACGATGACCCACCACGTGTTCCGGGTCGACCCGCTGGACAAGAACCAGATCGTCAAGGAGCTCGCCTCCGGCGAGGGCCGCAGCGTGCTGTTCACCCGCACCAAGCACCAGGCGAAGAAGCTGGCCAAGCAGCTCACCGCCGCCGGCGTGCCCGCCGTCGACCTGCAGGGCAACCTGAGCCAGAACGCCCGCGAGCGGAACCTCGAGGCGTTCAGCAGCGGGGAGATCCGGGTGCTGTGCGCCACGGACATCGCCGCCCGCGGCATCCACGTCGACGACGTCTCGATCGTCGTGCACGTCGACCCGCCGGCCGAGCACAAGGCCTACCTGCACCGCTCGGGCCGCACCGCCCGCGCCGGCGCCGGCGGCACCGTGGTCACCATCGCCACCCCCGACCAGGCCGGCGAGGTCCGCACCCTGGCCCGCCAGGCCGGCATCACCCCGGAGGTCACGGCGATCAAGCCCGGCGCCCGGGAGATCGCCGCGCTGGCCGGGCCGGCCGCGCCCTACGTCGAGCCGGCGCCGGCCCCCGAGCCGCAGCCGCAGGGCACCGGTGGTGGCGCCAACGGCGGCCGTCGTCGTCGCGGTGGTGGCGGGTCGTCGTCGGGCGCCTCGTCGTCCGGCGGTGGCGCCGGCCGCGGCTCCGGCCGCCCGGCCGGCCCGGCGCGCACCCGCGCCGAGCTCGCCGCCCGGGCCGGGCAGCCCTCGGGCGGCGCCGGCCGCGGGCGCGGCCGTTCGGGCCGCTGACCCCACGCTGAGCACCCGGGCCGGGGGGGGGGGGGGGGGGGGGGGGGGGGGGCCCCCCCCCCCCCCCCCCCCCCCCCCCCCCCCCCCCCCCCCCCCCCCCCCCCCGACCGGCCCCGGGGGAAAGGGACCAGCCGGGCCGGCGATCACGGACGAGGTGCTCACGCACGGTGACCAGTGCATCGCGCTGGTCAGGGCAGACGCTCCGGGCACCCCGTCGAACGAGCACGCT
>NZ_JBJHAI010000029.1:0-37941 GCF_054050955.1 Modestobacter sp. SYSU DS0290 | reverse complement strand
CCCCCCCCCCCCCCCGCCCCCCCCCCCCCCCCCCCCCCCCCCCCCCCCCCCCCCCCCCCCCCCCCCCCCCCCCCCCCCCCCCCCCCCCCCCCCCCCCCCCCCCCCCCCCCCCCCCCCCCCCCGCCCCCCCCCCCGCCCCCCCCCCCCCCCCCCCCCCCCCCCCCCCCCCCCCCCCCCCCCCCCCCCCCCCCCCCCCCCCCCCCCCCCCCCCCCCCGCCGCGCCCGCCCCCACCGTGCCCGACACCCCCGGGGACACCGACGAGATCGCCGAGAGCGGCGAGCACGACTCCCCCGTCGACGACTCCGACGAGCAGCAGGTCGTGCAGTCCGCCGGGGCCCGCGCGGCGAAGAAGGCAGGACGGCGATGAGCCAGACGTCCCCGGGCGATCAGGTCGACCAGGCGCTGGCCGACGAGGGACTGCCCACCCCGCAGGTCGTCATCGAGCCCGACGCCGACCGGCTGGCCCGATCCGTGGCGTCCGCGCTCGTCGCGCGGCTGGCCGCCGCCCAGGCAGTGCACGGCACCGCCTCGGTCGTGGTCACCGGTGGTGGGATCGGCACCGCGGTGCTCGAGCGGGTGGCGGACCTCGTCGCCGAGCCCGAGCACGCCGTCGTCGACTGGACGGCGGTGGACGTGTGGTGGGGCGACGAGCGGTTCGTCCCGGCCGACTCCGACGACCGCAACGAGCTGGGGGCGATGCGGACCCTGGTGCTACCGGCGGGCATACCGCCGGAGCGGGTGCACGCCATCCCGTCGTCCGACGCCGGGTTCGACGAACCCGAGGACGCCGCCGCCTGGTACGCCGAGCAGCTGGCCCTGGCAGCACGGGAGGCGGCCGGGGAGAGCGCGACGCTCCCCCGGTTCGACGTGCTGCTGCTGGGCATGGGGCCCGAGGGCCACGTGGCGTCGATCTTCCCCGACTCCCCCGCCGCCCGGGACGAGCGGCCGGTGGTCGCGGTCCGCGACTGCCCCAAGCCCCCGCCGACCCGGGTGAGCCTGGGCTTCTCCGCGATCACCTCCGCCGAGGAGGTGTGGCTGCTGGTCAGCGGCGAGGGCAAGGCCGAGGCGGTCGCCCGGGCGCTCTCCGGTGCCACCCCGCTGGAGATCCCGGCAGCCGGGGCGCGGGGGAAGCGCGCGACCCGCTGGCTGCTCGACGCGGCGGCCGCGAGCCGGCTCCCCCGCGACTGACGTCGCGTCCGACGACGGAGGCCCCAGGTGCGAGTGCACCTGGGGCCTCCGTCGCTCAGGCGCCCCGGCGGGTGCGCAGCCGGGTCAGCGCCTCCTCGAGGAGCGCGTCACCGTCCTCGTCGGAGCGACGCTCCCGCACGTAGGCGAGATGCGTCTTGTAGGGCTCGGTGCGGGGCGCCGGCGGCGGGTTCTGCTGGTCGGTCCCGGCCGGCAGCCCGCAGCGCGGGCAGTCCCAGGTCTCGGGCACCTCGACGTCGGCCGCGAAGGCGATCCGCGACTCGTGCCCGTTGGCGCACCAGAAGCCGGCCCGGTGGCGCGGGGCCGCCTCACCGCGCTCGGCCTCGCCCATCGGTCCAGCACCCACGCGGCTGCCCCGGATCGCGTTCCCACCAGCCATGAACGGCCCCCTGACGTCGGCTCCGTGACGGTGACGAGTTGATCACCGCGCGGGCAGTCTAGGGCCTGGCGGGCGTTGCACAGGTCACGATGCGGACACCGTCGGTACCGGCACGCGATCGAACGGCCGACTGCCCATGACGGCGACGGACCGCCGGCCCCGTCCGGCGGCTCGCCCCGAGTGTGCGAGGGGAACGGGGCTCTCGCTCAGGCCTTGATCAGGATGCCCAGGGCGACGATGCAGACCGTCCAGAGGACCCCGAAGAGCACCGTGACCCGGTTCAGGTTCTTCTCCACGACCGAGCTGCCGGCGAGCGAGGAGGCGGCCGCGCCGCCGAACATCGACGACAGCCCACCGCCCTTGCCGCGGTGCAGCAGGATCAGCACGATCAGCCCGATGCTGAGCAGCACCAGCAGGACGTTGAGGGCCGTCTCGATCACAGTTCGTCTCCTGTCCCGTGGACCGGGGGTGTGGGGGGCGTGCACCCCAGCCGTCGGGGGCTCTCGACCTACCAGCCTAACCGATGCCGTCCGGCCGCTCCCCACGCCGACGGCCGCCGACGTCCGGCAGTCGTCAGCGCACGCCCGCGGTGACCACGTCGTAGCCACCGTAGGGCTGCATGACCAGGCCGTTGCGCAACCGCTGCCCGGCCAGCAGCTGGACCCGGTTCTCCGCCAGCGGCACGTAGGTGCCGGTCTCGTCGACAGCGCGCACGACCTGACGCCACGCGTCGGCCGCCACCGCCGGCTCCACCGCCGCCCGGGCCGCGTCGATCAGCCCCTTCACCTGCGGGTCGTCCAGCCGGGCGTAGTTGGTGTTGCCCACTGGGCGCAGCGACCGCCCGTCGACCAGCGGGACCAGGAAGGACGCCGGCGTGGGGAAGTCCGCGGTCCAGGTGGCCAGCACCAGGCCGTAGCCGCCGGCGGTGACCGCCTCCCGGTTGCCGATGTCGGTGGCGTAGTAGGTGGCCGGGTCGAGCGGGCGGACCTCCGCCTGGATGCCCACCTCGGCGAGCTGCGCGGCGACCACACCGGCCATCTCCACGATCGTCGGCACGTCCGGCACCGCGAAGACCGTGCTGAAGCCCTCCGGGCGACCGCACGAGGCCAGCTTCTCCCGCGCCAGGGACAGGTCCGGCTCCGTGTCCTCGTCCTCCGGGCCGCCGTCCAGCGCGCGCGGCCACAGCGTGGACGTGCGGACCACGTTGCCCGCCCCACCCAGGGCCTCCTGCACCTCACGCCGGTCGATGACGGCGGCGACCGCCGCGCGGCACTCGGCGTTGTCCATCGGCGCCACGGTGGTGGGCAGCGCCAGCAGGCGCAGGGACCCCGTGGTCACGTCGTCGATCCGGCCCTCCAGACCGCGGTCCTCGAGGCGGGCGGCGGTGGCCTGCTGCACGCCCGTGCCCGACAGGTCGACGTCCGCCGAGCCGGCGAGCAGCGCCTGGTCCCGGGCGAGGCTGGACAGCCCGCTGCGCACCACCACACGGTCCGGCAGCGCCGTGCGGACGTCGTCGGTGGCCGGGTCCCACTCCGGGTTGCGCTCGAGCACCACGCCGGTCTGGGCGTCCACCGAGGCCACCGCGTAGGGACCCGAGGAGATCGGGTCGGCGCCGTAGTCGCCGGCGGTGTCGTTCTCCACGGGCACCGGGCTGCTGGAGGGCAGCGCCAGCACGAACGGGAAGTCCGGCGTCGGCGTGGTCAGGGTGAAGACGACCGTCCGGTCGTCCGGCGTGGCGATCGCCGGCAGCCCCAGCCGGTCGGGCGTCTCGTCCTGGTAGGGCCCCGCGTAGGGGTCCGACCGGTCGTCGAGCAGGTCGACGACATAGGTGGGCCCCCCGACGACGACGTCGGAGGCGAAGGACCGCTCGATGCCGTACTTGACGTCGCGGGAGGTGATCGGCCGTCCGGTCTCGAACCGCACGCCCTCCCGGAGGGTGAACGTCCAGGTGCGGCCGCCGTCGGTGGTCGTGCCGAGGTCGGTGGCGAGGTCGGGCACCAGCTCGTCGGTGCGGCCGGGCTCGGAGGAGTACGTGACCAGGGTGCGCACGTAGAGGCGCATCAGGTTCCAGACGCCGGGCACGTAGGAGCGCTGCGGGTCCAGGCTGTCGATCTCGCCGGCCACCAGGCGGAGCGTGCCGCCGGTCTCGTCGGAGGGGCTCCGCACCTCGGCGACGCCGCTGTTGGCCTCACCGCTCTGGGTGGGCACCCCGGCCACCCCGGTGTTCCCGGTGCCGCACCCGCTGAGGACTGCGAGGGCGAGCAGCGCCGCCAGCACGACGGCCGGCCGCGCCGCGCCCTCTCGGGTGCGGCGACGGACCGGCCGTCGGTCGTTGCTGTGCATCACCGTGGTGCTGCTCCGCCCGGGTCGGTGCCGGCGGCGGTCAGCTCCCGTCGGCGGCGTGTCGGCAGATCGATGCGAACTCGTCAGCGTCCAGGCTGGCACCGCCGACGAGCGCTCCGTCGACGTCCGGCCCGGCGAGGATGCCGGCCGTGTTGCCGGCCTTCACCGATCCGCCGTAGAGGATACGGACGCGGGCGCCCGTGTCGGCGCCGAAGCGCTCGGCGAGCCGCGCCCGCAGCGCCGCACAGACCTCTTGCGCATCGGCCGGGGTGGCCACCTCGCCGGTGCCGATGGCCCACACCGGCTCGTAGGCGATCACGATGCCCGGGCCCGCGCCCTCGGCCCCGGCGACCTGCTCGGCGGTGAGGCCCGCGAGGGCCGCGTCGAGCTGGGCCGTGCAGTGCGGCACCTGGGCACCGGCCCGGCGGACGTCGAGCCCCTCCCCCACGCACAGGATCGGCGCGATCCCGTGCCGCAGCGCGGCCTGCACCTTGGCCGCCACCACCGCGTCGTCCTCACCGTGCAGCGTGCGCCGCTCGGAGTGGCCGACCAGGACGTACCGGCAGGCCAGCGCGGCGAGCATCGTCCCGCTCACCTCACCGGTGTAGGCCCCGGAGTCGTGCGCCGAGACGTCCTGGGCGCCGTAGCCGATCTCCAGCTTGTCGCCGGCCACGAGCGTCTGCACGCTGCGCAGCGCGGTGAACGGCGGGACGACGACGACCTCGGCCGCCTCCAGCTGCTGCTCCTTCAGCGAGAAGGCCAGCTTCTGCACCAGGCCGATGGCCTCCAGGTGCGTCAGGTGCATCTTCCAGTTGCCGGCGATCAGCGGGCGGCGCCCCTCGCGGACCGGGCGGGTCTCCCTGGTGCGCGCCATCAGTCGGCCAGCACCGTCAGGCCGGGGAGCGCCCGGCCCTCGAGGTACTCCAGCGACGCGCCGCCGCCGGTGCTGATGTGACCGTAGGCGGCCTCGTCGAGACCGAGCTGCCGCACCGAGGCGGCCGAGTCGCCACCGCCGACGACGGAGAGCCCGTCGACGCCCGCCACCGCCTGGGCGACCCCGCGGGTGCCACCCTGGAAGGGCGCCAGCTCGAACACGCCCATCGGGCCGTTCCAGAACACCGTGTGCGCTCCGGAGAGCGCCTCGGTGAAGAGCTCGACGCTCTTCGGGCCGATGTCCAGGCTCATCTCCTCGGCCGGGATCTCGGTGGCCGGGAGCACCCGGGTCGGCACGTCCGCGCTGAACTCCGGGGTGACGACGACGTCGACCGGCAGCACGATCCGGTCGCCGGCCTCGGCCAGCAGTCGGCGGCAGGTGTCGACCTGGTCGGCCTCCAGCAGCGAGGTCCCGACCTCCAGACCCCGGGCGGCGAGGAACGTGTAGGTCATCCCCCCGCCGATCAGCAGCCGGTCGACCTTCGGCAGCAGCGCCTCGATGACGCCCAGCTTGTCGCTGACCTTCGACCCGCCGAGGACGACCACGTAGGGACGCTCGGGGCTCTCGGTGAGCCGGGTGAGCACCTCGAGCTCACGGGCGACGAGCCGGCCGGCGGCGTGCGGCAGCCGTTCCGCGACGTCGAACACCGAGGCGTGCTTGCGGTGCACCGCGCCGAAGGCGTCGTCGACGTAGAGCTCGGCCAGGCCGGCGAGCCGGTCGGCCAGCTCGCCGCGGACGGCGTCGTCCTTGCTGGTCTCGGCCGCCTCGAAGCGGACGTTCTCCAGCAGCAGGACGTCGCCGTCGCCGAGCGCGGCCGCCCTGGCCGCCGCGTCCGAGCCGGCGACGTCGGCGGCCAGCGGCACCTCGGTGCCGAGCAGCTCACCGAGCCGCGCCGCCACCGGGGCCAGCGAGAACTGCGGGTCCGGCTCGCCCTTGGGCCGGCCCAGGTGGGCCGCGACGACGACCCGGGCGCCGGCCTCGCGCAGCGCCTGGATGGTGGGCAGGCTGGCCCGGATCCGGCCGTCGTCGGTGATCTGCCGGGTGACCTTGTCCAGCGGGACGTTCAGGTCGGCGCGCAGCAGCACGCGCCGACCCGACACCCCGTCGGCGATGAGCTCGTCGACGGAACGCATCAGAGCTTGCTGCCCACCAGCGCGACGGAGTCGACGAGGCGGTTGGAGTAGCCCCACTCGTTGTCGTACCAGCCGACGACCTTGACCTGGTTGCCGAAGACCTTGGTCAGGCCGGCGTCGTAGATGCAGGACGCCGGGTCGGTGACGATGTCGGAGGAGACGATCGGCGCGTCGGTGTAGACCAGGTAGGGCGCCAGCGGGCCGGCGGCGGCCTCGCGGTAGGCGGCGTCGACCTCCTCGACGGTGACCTCACGGGACAGCGTGACGGTGAGGTCGGTGGCCGAGCCGGTCGGCACCGGGACGCGCAGCGCGTAGCCGTCGAGCTTGCCCTTGAGCTCCGGGAGGACCAGGCCGATGGCCTTGGCCGCACCGGTGGAGGTGGGGACGATGTTCAGCGCGGCGGCGCGGGCGCGCCGGAGGTCCTTGTGCGGGCCGTCCTGCAGGTTCTGGTCGGCGGTGTAGGCGTGGATCGTGGTCATCAGGCCGCGCTCGATGCCGAAGGCGTCGTTGAGCACCTTGGCCAGCGGCGCCAGGCAGTTGGTGGTGCAGGAGGCGTTGCTGATGATCGTCTGCGAGCCGTCGTACTGCTCGTGGTTGACGCCCATGACGATCGTCAGGTCGTCGCCGGTGGCCGGCGCGGAGATGACGACCTTCTTGGCGCCGCCGGAGTCGACGTGCTTGCGGGCGTCGTCGGCCTTGGTGAAGAAGCCGGTGGACTCCACGACGACGTCCACGCCCAGCTCGCCCCAGGGCAGGTTGGCCGGGTCGCGCTCGGCCAGCACCTTGATGGTCTTGTCGCCGATCTTGATGCCGTCGTCGACGACCGAGACGTCCTCGGCCAGCTTGCCCAGGATGCTGTCGTACTTGAGCAGGTGGGCCAGCGTCTCGTTCGTGGTCAGGTCGTTGACCGCGACGATCTCGATGTCCTGACCGCTGGCGGCAGTTGCCCGATAGAAGTTGCGGCCGATCCGGCCGAACCCGTTGATCCCGACCCGTACCGTCACTGCGGACCTCCCAGACCGTGTTGCCCTACCGGGCCGGTCGGCCCAGCGGCACCGTGGGCCGCGCGTGCGCACGGCCACATTCCGCGCACACCCTATCGGCCCGTCACGAGCGGCCCGACGCCCCTGGGGGTGGTGGGCGGGGCACTCGTGAATACGTCAGCGACGTCTTCCCGACCTGGTCAGGAAGACGTCGCTGACGTCTGTGCAAGGACCCCGCCCCCCTCAACCCTCGCAAGCTCGGGCTGAGCCTCTGGACGGGGCCGAGGCAGCAGCAGTCCCTTTGCTATTGCGCGAGCATGTCGTCGGTGACGACGGATTCCGTGTCGGGGATGCCGAGGTCCTTGGCCCGCTTGTCGGCCATCGCCAGGAGACGCCGTATGCGCCCGGCAACAGCGTCCTTGGTCATCGGCGGGTCGGCGCGCTGGCCGAGCTCCTCCAGCGAGGCCTGACCGAACTCCAGGCGCAGCCGCCCGGCGACCAGCAGGTGCTCCGGGGCGTCCTCGCCGAGGATCTCGAGAGCTCGCTCGACCCGGGCGCTCGCGGCGACCGCTGCGCGCGCGGAGCGGCGCAGGTTGGCGTCGTCGAAGTTGGCCAGCCGGTTGGCGGTGGCCCGGACCTCGCGGCGCATCCGCCGCTCCTCCCACGCCAGCACCGCGTCGTGCGCGCCCATCCGGGTCAGCAGCGCCCCGATGGCGTCGCCGTCACGGACGACGACCCGGTCGGTGCCGCGGACCTCGCGCGCCTTGGCCGCGATGCCGAGCCGGCGGGCCGCGCCGACCAACGCCATGGCCGCTTCGGGGCCCGGGCAGGTCACCTCCAGCGAGGAGGAGCGCCCCGGCTCGGTCAGCGACCCGTGGGCGAGGAAGGCACCACGCCAGGCGGCCTCGGCGTCACCGATCCCCCCGGAGACCACCGACGGCGGCAGTCCGCGGACCGGCCGGCCCCGCTGGTCGACCAGGCCGGTCTGCCGGGCCAGCCCCTCACCGTGCTTGGCGATCCGCACGAGGTAGCGCACCCCACGGCGGATGTTGCCGCCGGCGAGCACGCTGACCCCGCTGGTGTAGCCGTAGACCTCGCTGATGTCGCGGCGCAGCCGGCGGGCCACCGAACCGGTGTCCAGCTCGGCCTCGATCACCACCCGGCCGCCCACGATGTGCAGGCCCCCGGAGAAACGCAGCAGCGCCGTCACCTCGGCCTTGCGCTCGGACGTCCTGGTGCACTCCACGCGGGAGAGCTCGTCCTTCACCATCGCCGTCATCGCCACGTCGTCCACCCCCGTGCCCGCACGGAGCGACCGGTCCTCGTGCATCCCGTCATCGCCATCAGCGGTGTTCCCTCTCCCCCAGGTGTGCCGGCCGACCACCGGTGCCCCGGTGCCCGACTCCCCGCCGCCCGCTCACCGGGCACCGACCACGGAGGCCAGTGCGGCGGCGAGCCGCGCGGGGTCGTGCTGTGGTGTTCCGTCGGACGCGGCGACCGGTGCCAGCACCAGTTCTGCCCCGCATCCCTGCACAGCAGACAGCAGACCACGCCGGTCAACAACTGCAGCGGCATCAGCAATCACCGTGTGCAACGACACGCCTCCCAAATGTGCCTGCAGCACGGCGAGGTGTTCCTGGGGCGAGAAGCCGTCGGTCTCTCCCGGCTGCGGCTCCAGGTTCAGCACGACGACGACCCGCGCCGGGCTGTCCACCAGCGCCGCCCGCAACCGGGGCACGAGCAGGTGCGGCAGCACCGAGGTGTACCAGGAGCCGGGCCCCAGGCACACCACGTCGGCGCGGGCGATCGCCGCCAGCACCGGCTCGGGCACGGGCGGGTCGGCCGGCGAGACCTGGATGTCCTGGACCCGCCCCGGGGTGGAGGCGATGGCGACCTGGCCGCGGATGCGCCGGGTCTCCTGCGGGTCGTCGGGGTCGGTGCTCGCCACCGTGGCCACCAGGTCCAGCGGGACCTCGGCCATCGGGAGGACCCGGCCCCGGGCACCCAGCAGCTCCTCCAGGAAGCCCAGGGCGCGCACGCTGTCGCCGCCGTGCATCTCGGCCAGCCCGGTGAGCATCAGGTTGCCCACCGGGTGGCCGGCGAGCACCCCGCTGCCGCCCAGGCGGTGCTGCAGCAGCTCGGCCACCTGCCGGGCCCGCCCGTCGTCGCCGGCGAGCGCCGCCAGCGCCATCCGCAGGTCGCCGGGGGGCAGCACCGGCATCTCGCGGCGGATCCGCCCCGAGGAGCCGCCGTCGTCGGCGACGGTGACCACCGCCGTCAGGTCGTCGGTCAGCCGCCGCCAGGCGGCCAGCGACGCCGCCAGGCCGTGCCCGCCCCCGAAGGCCACGACGCGGAGCGGTGCTCCGGCCGGCGCCACCACTACTCGCGCCCCAGGTCGCGGTGCCGGGCCGTGGCCGACACCCCCTGCGCGGCGAGTCGGCGGGCGAACTCCTCGGCGATCGCGACGCTGCGGTGCTTGCCGCCCGTGCAGCCGACCGCGAGGGTCAGGTAGCGCTTGCCCTCACGCTGGTACCCGGGCAGCAGCAGGTCCAGGACCCGCATGTACCCGTCGAGGAACTCCGTCGTGTGGTCCTGTCCGAGCACGTAGTCGCGCACCTCGGGATCCCGCCCCGTCCGCGACCGCAGCTCCGGCACCCAGTGCGGGTTGGGCAGGAACCGGGCATCGACGACGAGGTCGGCGTCCAGCGGCAGGCCGTACTTGAACCCGAAGCTGAGCACCGTGGCCACCACCTGCGGCGGGGCACCGTTCTCGACGAACGCCGCCTCCAGCGTGTCGCGCAGCTGGTGCACGTTCAGGTCGCTGGTGTCCACCCACAGGTCGGCCTCCCCGGCGATGCCGGTGAGCAGTTCCCGTTCCGCCCCGATGCCGTCGATGAGCCGGCCACTGCCCTGCAGCGGGTGCTCGCGACGCACCGACTCGTAGCGCCGGACCAGCACCTCGTCGCGGGCGTGCACGTAGACGACCCGGGGGCGGTGCCCGGCGTCGGCGAGCAGCCGGATCGCCTCCTCCAGGTCGCTGGAGAACGCGCGGCTGCGCACGTCGACGACGGCGGCGAAGCGGCGCAGGTCGCCCCGGGCACCGAGCTCGACCATCGGCGCCAGCAGCGCCGGCGGGAGGTTGTCGACGACGAAGAAGCCGAGGTCCTCGAGCACGCGGCCGGCGCTGTTCTTGCCCGCGCCGGACAGCCCGGTGACGACGACGACGTCCAGCGGGGCGGTCTCGGTGGCGGCGCCGTCCGCGGACGGCGGGACGTCGGACTGCGGCCCCGCGGGGGCGCGGTGGTCGGCCACGCTCATGCCCCGGCCCCGGTCTCGACCCCTGCTCCGGTGGCCGGCCGAACCCGGCCCACCTCCGCCATCTCGCCGGCGTCCGCACCCGTGACCGGCGGCGACCCCGGCGCCGGCTCCACGTCCGGCTCGGGGTCGGGCGCGGCGCCCGCCGGCGCAGCCGGCTCGGCGACCGCGGCGAGGACGGCCTCCGCGGTGCGCCGGCCGATGCCGGGCACCGCGGTGAGCTCCTCGACGGTCGCGGCCCGCAGCCGCTTGAGCGATCCGAACTGCTTCATCAGTGCCTTTCGCCGCGTCTCGCCCAGCCCCGGCACGTCGTCGAGGAGGGAGACCAGCATCGTCGTGGATCGTCGCTGCCGGTGGTAGGTGATCGCGAACCGGTGGGCCTCGTCGCGCACCCGCTGGAGCAGGTAGAGGGCCTCCGAGGTGCGCGGGAGGATGACCGGGTCGGGATCGTCGGGCAGCCAGACCTCCTCCATCCGCTTGGCCAGCCCGCACACCGCGACGTCGACGATGCCCAGCTCGGCCAGGGAGCGGCTGGCTGCGGCCACCTGCGGGGCGCCACCGTCGACGACCAGCAGGTTCGGCGGGTAGGCGAACCGCCGTGGGCGGCCCTCCTCGGCTGCGACGCCCTGCTCGTCGCGGCGGTCGGCCTCGTCCTTCAGGTGCCGGGCGAAGCGCCGCCGCACGACCTCGGCCATCGCGGCGGTGTCGTCGGTGCCCTGGGCGACGGAGAACCGCCGGTAGTCGGACTTCTTCGCCAGCCCGTCCTCGAACACGACCATGCTGGCCACCACGTTCGTGCCCTGGACGTGCGAGATGTCGATGCACTCGATGCGCAGCGGGGCGTCGGGCAGGTCCAGCGCCTCCTGGATCTCCGACAGGGCCAGGGACCGGGCTGTGAGGTCGCTGGCCCGCTTGACCCGGTGCCGGGCGAAGGACTCCTTGGCGTTGCGCTCGACGGTCTCCATCAGGCTGCGCTTGTCGCCACGCTGGGGCACGCGCAGGGAGACCCGGGAGCCGCGCAGCTCGCTGAGCAGCTCGGCGTAGACCTCGGCGTCGTCGGGGAGCTCGGGGACGAGCACCTCCCGGGGCACCGAGTCACCGACCTCGCCGACGCCGGTCTGCTCGTCGACCCCGCCGTAGACCTGCAGCAGGAACTGCTCGACCAGCTGCCCGGTGGTGACGTCCTCGACCTTGTCGATGATCCAGCCGCGCTGGCCGCGGACCCGGCCCCCGCGCACGTGGAAGACCTGGACGGCGGCCTCCAGCTCGTCCTGCGCGAACGCGACGACGTCGGCGTCCGTGCCGTCGCCGAGGACGACGGCCTGCTTCTCCAGCGCCCGCCGGAGGGCACCCAGGTCGTCGCGCAGCCGGGCGGCCTTCTCGTACTCCATCTCCTCGGCCGCAGTGGCCATCTCCCGCTCGAGCCGGCGGATGATCTGGTCGGTGCGACCGCCCATGAAGTCGCAGAAGTCGTCGACGATCTCCCGGTGCTCCTCGGCGCTGACCTGGCCGACGCAGGGCGCGGCGCACTTGCCGATGTAGCCGAGCAGGCAGGGCCGGCCGATCTGGCTGGCCCGCTTGAAGACCCCGTTGGAGCAGGTGCGGGCCGGGAACACCCGGGTGAGGGTGTCCAGCGTCTCGCGGATCGCCCACGCGTGGGCGTAGGGGCCGAAGTAGCGGACTCCCTTGCGCTTGGGGCCGCGCATCACCTGCAGCCGCGGGAACTCCTCGTTCAGCGTCACGGCCAGGCTCGGGTAGCTCTTGTCGTCGCGGTACCGGACGTTGAACCGCGGGTCGAACTCCTTGATCCAGTTGTACTCGAGCTGGAGCGCCTCGACCTCGGTGCCGACGACGGTCCACTCCACGCTGGCGGCGGTGGTGACCATCTGCCGGGTGCGCGGGTGCAGCCCCCAGACGTCGGCGAAGTAGCTGTTCAGCCGCTGCCGGAGGCTCTTGGCCTTGCCGACGTAGATGACCCGGCCGGCCGGGTCGCGGAACTTGTAGACCCCCGGGTCCTCCGGGATGCTGCCGACCGCCGGTCGGTACGTGGACGGGTCGGGCATGCCCCCAGGTTATGTCGACACGCCGACGGTCCGGCGTCCCACCGGCGACCTGCGGGAATGCCGCCGGTCGCCCTGCCCTCCCCCGGTCACGACGGAGCCTCGCGCACCCGGTGGGTGCGCGAGGCTCCGTGGTCTGGCGTCGGGCCGAGAGCCGTCAGCTGGCCTTCTTGCGGGTCCGCTTCTTCGGCTCGGCGGCCGCGGCGACCGCGGCGGGGTCGAGGATGTCGGCGAGGAACCGCCCGGTGTGGCTCTCCGGCACGGTGGCGACGAACTCCGGCGGGCCCTCGGCCACGACGGAGCCGCCCCGGAAGCCGCCCTCCGGGCCCATGTCGATCAGCCAGTCGGCGCTCTTGATCACGTCGAGGTTGTGCTCGATGACGATGACCGAGTTGCCCTTGTCGACCAGGCCCTGGAGCACCAGCAGGAGCTTGCGGATGTCCTCGAAGTGCAGGCCGGTGGTCGGCTCGTCGAGGACGTAGACGGTGCGGCCGTTGGACCGCTTCTGCAGCTCGCTGGCGAGCTTGACCCGCTGGGCCTCACCGCCGGAGAGGGTGGTGGCCGGCTGGCCGAGCCGGATGTAGCCCAGGCCGACGTCGGTGAGGGTGCGCATGTACCGGGCGATCGCGGGGATCGCCTCGAAGAACTCGGCGGCCTCCGAGATCGGCATGTCGAGGACCTCGGCGACCGTCTTGCCCTTGTAGTGCACCTCGAGGGTCTCCCGGTTGAACCGGGCGCCCTTGCACACCTCGCAGGGCACGTAGACGTCGGGCAGGAAGTTCATCTCGATCTTCAGCGTGCCGTCGCCGGAGCAGGCCTCGCAGCGGCCGCCCTTGACGTTGAAGGAGAACCGGCCGGGCTGGTAGCCGCGGATCTTCGCCTCCGACGTGCTGGCGAACAGCTTCCGGACGTGGTCCCAGACGCCGGTGTAGGTGGCCGGGTTCGACCGCGGGGTGCGGCCGATCGGCGACTGGTCGACGCCGACGACCTTGTCCAGCTGGTCCAGGCCGGTGATGGTGCGGTGCCGGCCGGGCACCAGCCGCGCACGGTTCAGCTCGTTGGCCAGCGTCGTGTACAGGATGTCGTTGACCAGGCTGGACTTGCCCGAGCCGGAGACCCCGGTGACGGCGACCATGCACCCCAGCGGGAACGCGACGTCGATGCCGCGCAGGGTGTTCTCCCGCGCCCCCTTGACCACCAGCTCGCGGCCGGGCTGCGGCTGCCGCCGGACGGCGGGGATGGTGATCTCCTTGCGCCCGGACAGGTACGCACCGGTCAGCGAGCGCTCGCTGTCCAGCAGGTCCTGCACGGTGCCGCTGACGACGACCTCGCCGCCGTGCTCACCGGCGCCGGGGCCGATGTCGACCACCCAGTCGGCCTGCTTGATCGTGTCCTCGTCGTGCTCGACGACGATGAGCGTGTTGCCCATGTCGCGCAGCCGGACGAGGGTCTCGATCAGCCGGATGTTGTCCCGCTGGTGCAGCCCGATGGACGGCTCGTCGAGGACGTACAGCACGCCGACCAGCCCGGAGCCGATCTGGGTGGCCAGCCGGATGCGCTGCGCCTCCCCGCCGGCCAGGGTGGCCGCCGGGCGGTCCAGGGACAGGTAGTCGAGGCCGACGTCGACCAGGAAGGACAGCCGGGCCTGGATCTCGCGGAGCACGCGGTCGGCGATCACCTTCTCCCGCTCGCCCAGCTCCAGGGCGCCGAGCCACTCCGATGCGTCGCCGATGGAGAGCCCGGTGACCTCGGCGATCGACCGGTCGTTGAGCTTGACCGCGAGGATCTCCGGCTTGAGCCGGGTGCCGTGGCAGACGGGGCACGGCACGTCCCGCATGTAGCCCTCGTACTTGTCCTTCATGAACTCGCTGTCGGTGTCCTCGTGGCGGCGCTCGAGGAAGGGCAGCACGCCCTCGAAGGCGGCGTAGTAGCTGCGCTCACGGCCGTAGCGGTTCTTGTAGCGGACGTGCACCTGGTCCGGGGAGCCGTGCAGCACGGCCTTCTGCACCTTGGCGGGCAGCCGCTCCCACGGCGTCGTCATGGAGAACCCGAGCATGTCGGCCAGCCCGGAGAGCAGCCGCTGGAAGTACTCCTTGCTCATCGAGCCGGCCCACGGCGCGATGGCGCCCTCTTCCAGGCTCTTGGTCGGGTCGGGCACCACGAGGTCGGGGTCGACCTCCTTGCGGGTGCCGATGCCGGTGCACTCGGGGCAGGCGCCGAACGGCGAGTTGAAGGAGAACGAGCGGGGCTCCAGCGCCTCGAAGGACAGCCCGTCGTCGATGCAGGCCAGGTGCTCGGAGAAGGTCCGCTCGCGGGCCGGGTCGTCCTCGGGGAGGTCGACGAAGTCCAGCACCACGAGGCCACCGGCCAGCCCCAGGGCCGTCTCGACCGAGTCGGTCAGCCGCCGCTTGGCGTTCTCCTTGACGGTGAGCCGGTCGACGATCACCTCGATGGTGTGCTTCTCCTGCTTCTTGAGCGCGGGCGGCTCGGTCAGCTGGTGCACGGTGCCGTCGACCCGGACCCGGGAGAAGCCCTGGGTCTGCAGCGAGCTGAACAGGTCGACGTACTCGCCCTTGCGCGCACGGACCACCGGGGCGAGCACCTGGAAGCGGGTGCCCTCCTCCATCGCCAGCACCTGGTCGACGATCTGCTGCGGGGTCTGCCGGCTGATCGGCTTGCCGCAGTTGGGGCAGTGCGGCTGGCCGGCGCGGGCGTAGAGCAGGCGCAGGTAGTCGTAGACCTCGGTGATCGTGCCGACGGTCGACCGGGGGTTGCGGTTGGTCGACTTCTGGTCGATGGAGACCGCCGGGGAGAGGCCCTCGATGAAGTCGACGTCCGGCTTGTCCATCTGCCCGAGGAACTGACGGGCGTACGCCGACAGCGACTCGACGTACCGGCGCTGCCCCTCGGCGAAGATCGTGTCGAAGGCCAGGCTGGACTTGCCCGAGCCGGAGAGCCCCGTGAACACGATCATCGCGTCGCGGGGCAGGTCGAGGTTGACGTCCTTGAGGTTGTGCTCACGGGCGCCGCGGACGACGAGCCGGTCCATGTGATCCCTGTCGGTCGCAGTGGTTCTTGCTGGGTGGAACGCCGGGTCCGGCGGGCGGGCTTCCCCACCGCGGTGTCGGCTGGGTCTCCCGGCCGAGCCGGTCAGCCCAGCGGGACGCCGGCCAGGGTGCGGGGGTCGAAGACGGGCGCGTGCCGGCGCCAGGGCAGCCGGCGTTCCAGCTCTCCGGCGAGCCAGAGTAGTCGCGTCTCGGCGCCGGCCGGTCCGACGAGCTGCACCGAGGTGGGCAGCCCGGACCGCCCCGGGCCGGCGGGCAGCACCAGGGCCGGCAGGCCGGCCCCGTTCCACGCCCAGGTCCACGGTGCCCAGCGCGCGTTGGCGGTCGCGTTGGCCAGGAACCCGCGCTCGTGCCACGGGCGGGCGGGCAGCGGCGGGCCGCTGACCACCGGCGTGACCAGCACGTCGACCTCGGTGAAGTACGCGGCCATCCGGGCGCGGAAGGCCGCCAGCGCGCCGGGCCGCAGCAGGCCTGCGCGCTGCACCAGCCGACCCAGCCGGGTGTGCACCCGGTGCCGCGGCTCGACCGCGCGCCGGTCGATCCCCAGGGCGTCGGCGTCGGTGACCGGGCCGGCCAGCCAGCGGGCGACGACGGCGGCCGCGGCGGCCGGGGTGATCGGAGGGTCCCGACGGACGACGGTGTGCCCGGCGGCGCGGAGTTCGGCCACGACGGCGTCCAGCGCGGCCCGGCCGGCGGCGTCGAGCCGCACGCCGGGGACCGAGGACCGGGTGGAGACCGCGATCCGCAGCGGCCCGGCGGGCGCGGGCGGCTCGGCCGGGGGCGCACCCGCGAGCACGGCGGTGCCGGCGGCGAGGTCGGCCACCGTGGTGGCGAGCACCCCGTGCTCGGCCATGCCGTACCAGCTGTTCGCCCCGACCGCCCCGGGCACGACCCCGGTGCCGGGCTTCAGCGCGACCAGCCCGCAGGCGGCCGCCGGCAGCCGCAGGGACCCCATCCCGTCGTTGCCGTGGGCCAGCGGCACCACGCCCGCAGCGACGGCCGCGGCACTGCCACCGGAGGACCCGGCCGGGGACCGCCCGGTGTCCCAGGGGTTGCGGGTGACGGTGCCCGGGCCGTCGGTGGCCGAGTAGACGCAGAGCTCGGGCACCCGGGTGATCCCCACGACCACCGCACCGGCGGCCCGCAGCCGCGCCACGACCGGGTCGTCGGTGGCCGCCGGCGCCGGGGTGTGCGCCGCCGACCCTTCGGTGGCCACCTCCCCCGCCACGGCCACGTTGTCCTTCACCGCGACGGGGACGCCGGCCAGCGGCAGCCGCGCCCGGTCCGGCGAGGCGTCGACCGCCGCGGCCTCGGCGAGCGCCGCCGCGGCCCGGACCACCCGGAAGGCGCCGATCCTGGCCTCGACCTCGGCCAGGTGCGCCAGGTGCGCCCGGACGACCTCGACAGCGGTCAGCTGACCGGACCGGACCCGCGCGGCCAGCTCGGTGGCCGGCAGCCCGACGACCCCGTCCGCCCCCGCCCCGGAGCTCGGACCGGGGCCCGCGGGCGCGGCACCTGCACTAGCGTCCATGCCGTCGAACCTAACCGGGGCGACCGACAGTTCTCAGATGGGAGCGGGATGAGCGACGGCTACACCGGCGAGGTGCGGGTCGGCGGACCGGCCGACGTCCGCGAGCTGCCCGGTCTGACCATCCGCAAGCTGGCGGTGAGCGAGATGGCGAACAACGCGTACCTGCTCACCGACAGCGGCACCGGTCCGGGCACCGGCCAGGCGCTGCTGATCGACGCGGCGGCCGAGCCCGAGGCGCTGATGGAGCTGATCGACGCCGCCGACGTCCGCACCGTGGTGACCACGCACGGGCACTGGGACCACCATCGCGCGCTCCCCGAGGTCGTCCGGGCGACCGGCGCGGAGACCGTGGCGCACCCGGCCGACGCCGCTGACCTGCCGGTGCCGGTCACCCGCCCGGTCGAGCACGGGGACACCGTCGCCGTCGGCGACCAGGTGCTGGAGGTGGTGCACCTGCGCGGGCACACCCCCGGCAGCATCGCGCTGGTCTGGCGGGGGCCCGAGGGGGCCGGCACCCACGTCTTCACCGGTGACAGCCTCTTCCCCGGCGGGGTCGGCAACACCCAGTCCGACGCGGCGCGGTTCACCAGCCTGCTCGACGACGTCGAGGCCCGGCTGTTCGGCGCCCTGCCCGACGAGACCTGGGTCTACCCCGGTCACGGCGCCGACACCACGCTGGGCGCCGAGCGCCCCCACCTCGCGGAGTGGCGCGACCGCGGCTGGTGACCTGCGTCAGCCCGCCGGGACGTCCTCGGCCCCGGGGAGCTGAGCGAGCAGCCGCTCGAGCTTGCGGCGCTCACGCCGGGACAGCCAGCTCAACAGGAGCACGACCGCCCCGATCAGCAACACCCCGACGACGAGGTAGCCGGTCCGGCCAGTGCTGTCGACGAGCAGCACGATCAGCAGGACCGAGCTCAGCGCGGCCGAGCCGGCGAGGAGCCACACCCACGCACGCCGCATCGACTGCAGCTCCCGGGTGAGCAGCGGCCGCCAGACCGCCGGGTCGGCGTCGTCCGGCAGCCTTCCTTGCTTCGCCGCCCGCTGCAGCTGGTTCAGCCGGTCCAGCCCGCCCATCCGCCGGCTCTGCCACCAGATGGCGGCCGAGGCACCGGCGGCGCCGCCGATGGTCCCACCGAGCGGACCGCCCCAGTCGGCCGCACCGCCGCGGACCAGCGTGAGTGCGCCGACCACGGCCAGGTACACCGCTCCGTAGCCGGCCAGCGCGAGGCCGGCGACGACCCAGCGCCGACGCCGGCGGGACATCGCCCGCAGCCAGTTCCCCACCCGGTCCGACATGTTCGTGATCATGTGTCCGCGTGCGGGATCAGCGCCACTCAGTACGCGGGGTCGAGGTACAGCAGCGCGTAGGCGGCGAGCCAGTGCTCGACCATGTAGTCGCTCCCGCTGACGTGCGGCAGCGCCGCGGCGGCGTGCTCCCCGGCGGAGGCGCGCAGCCCCGGGACCCGGGCGTCGTCGGCGGGCAGGGCATCGGCCAGCCGGCGCAGGCACCAGGCACGGCTCAGGTTCAGCCCGTGCAGGTGGGCGGTCTGCCCGTCGCTCGCGTCGCCGACCACCGCCGGGGTGAACGACACGCCTCCGGGCAGGAACGTCGACAGCCAGGCCGGGACGTCCGGGACGACCTGGGTCATCAGCACCGCCTCGACCAGGGACGGCGACAGGAAGTCCGAACCCGAGGGCTCCCAGCGCACCGGGGCGTCGGCGTCCTCGCCGAACCAGCGGCGGGCAGCATCGACGAGCATCCCGTCGACCCCCGCCCGCCGCGCCGCCGGCAGCGCCATCAGCAGGCCGAACGCACTGTTGGGGTGGAGTCCGGTGCGGACCGGGTAGGTCGCCGCGGGCAGCCACCGCGCGTAGGCCCTGAGGAAGTGGTCGGCCAGCGGCTGCAGCGTCGCCGCCCACCGCCGGACGTCGTCCGGCGCGCCGTCCTCGGCCGCCCAGGACGCCGCCTCCTCGACCAGCGTCAACGCCCAGGCCCAGCCGTAGGGACGCTCCCACCCGGGGTGGGCGACGGCGTGGGCCACCTCCGCGGCGACCGCCTCCGGCGTCCAGTGCGCGTCGAGCACCGCCCGGATCTCGTCCGCGGGCAGGTTCCCGGGAGCGACCCGCAGCAGCCGGAGCAGCACCCAGTGCATCTCCACGGCGGAGTGCCAGTCGTAGCTCCCGTAGAAGGCCGGGTGCCGGTCCCGCGGCCGCACCGGCGCGTCCCCGGGTGCGCGGTAGTGCACGTACAGCCCGTTGGGGAACTCCTCCTGCACCGTCCGCAGCGCGGTGGCCGCGAGCTCCGGGGCGGCCGCCTGCAGCTGCGGGGTCACAGCCGGGTGGCCGGGACGCTGAGCGTGTCGTCCCGCCGCCCGCCTGCCTCGCCGTCGGCCACCGCCTCGACCTGGACCTGCACCGGCTCCTCCCCCACCGGAGCCGCCGGCCCCCCACCGGCCGGGAGCTCCGCGACCCCGGCCCGGTTCCGGGGCGTGGGCAGCCAGCGCGCCCACCAGCGCAGCACGTGCTCCAGCCGGGCCAGCCGGTGCTTCGGCCGCCCGGAGCGGGAGAGCTCGTGGCCCTCGCCGGGGAACAGCAGCAGCTCGGTGGGGACCCCGCGCCGCTTGAGCTCCACGTAGAGCCGGGTGCCCTGCTCCAGCGGGCAGCGCCAGTCCTCCTCGGAGTGGATGACGAACGTCGGCGTGGTGATCCGGTGCGCGTGCGCGAGCGCCGACTGGGCGGCCACCCGCTCGGGGTCGGTGCCCAGGTACTCGTCGGGGAAGAACCAGCCGATGTCCGACGACCCGACGAAGCTGACCGGGTCGTTGAACGCCCGCTCGCTGATCCCGGCGACGAACCGGTCGGTGCGCCCCAGCAGCAGGGTGGTCATGTAACCGCCGTAGGACCCGCCCATCAGCCCCACCCGGGAGGCGTCCAGCTGCGGGTCGCTGAGCGCGTCGTCGAGGAAGGCCAGCACGTCGTCGGCGTCGAGCTCGCCCATGTGCTCCTTGATCACCCGGCCGTGCTCCTGGCCGTAGCCGGACGACCCGCGCGGGTTGCACATGAGCACCGCGTAGCCCGCCTCGACGTAGGCCTGGGTCTCGTCGAACAGCGTCCAGCCGTACTGGCTGAACGGCCCGCCGTGCACGGTGAGCAGCACCGGGTGCGGCCCGGGGCCGGGCGGAGTGGTCAGCCAACCGTGCACCGGGTACCCGTCGGGGGCGGTGGCGGTCCGCTCCCGCATCCGGTGCAGCCGGCCGGTCTCCTGCAACGGGGCACCGAAGGCGGTGATCAGCCGGCGCCGTCCCGGGGTGATCGCGATCAGCTCGCCGGCGGACCGGTCGTGCGCGACCGTGGCGACCACGACGCCTCCGCCGGCCCCGATGCCGCGCACCGTGTACGGCCCGTCGACCAGCGCCTCGGGCTCCCCGCCGCCCAGCGGCACCCGCAGCAGTTCGACCGCGCCGCGCCGCTGCACCCCGAACAGCACGCCGTCGGGCGTGACGACGGTCGCCGGCGTCTCGTCGCCCCGGTCGTGCGTCTCCGGGTCGAGCACCGGCGTGACCGGGCCGCCGGCGGCGGGCGCCCGGCACAGCGTGGTGTTGCGGCCGACGAAGTCCCGGCCGCTGTCACCCAGGTCGGGCTGGGCGGAGAACCAGAGGGTCTCCCCCGCCGGGTCCCAGGCCGGGTGGGCGACGGCCGAACGGCCCTGCGTGACCCGGCGCAGCCCGGACCCGTCGGGGCGCACCACGAAGACGTCGGTGACCAGGTCGGCGTCGGCCCCCTCGTGGCGGGCGGAGACGAACGCCAGCAGCGCGCCGTCCGGGCTCCAGGCGACGTCGGCGTCGTCGTGGTCGCCGCCGGTGACCTGGACCGGCTCGGGCATCGGGACGGCGGTGTCGTCGGCGTCGCCGGGCAGGTCGACGACGAAGACGTGCTGGCGCCGGTCGGTCGTGAAGCCGACGTCGTCGCTGCGGTACTTCAGCGTGGTGATCAGCCGGGGCGCCTCGGCCGCCGGGGCGACGTCCTCGTCGGTGCCGTACCGCCCGGCCTGGGGCACCCGGGCGGTGTACGCCAGCCGCCGGGAGTCCGGCGACCAGACGGGTGCCCCAGCGCCGAGGTGGTGGTCGGTGAGCCGTCGGGGAGCGCCGCCGTCGGTGGGGAGCACGTGCAGCTGCGGAGCGCCCTTCGGCTCGGCGGCCAGGTAGGCGAGCCAGCGGCCGTCCGGGGAGAAGGCGGGCGCCGAGTCGCGGTGCCCGGCGGTGAGCGGGCGGGCCGGGGACGAGCCGTCGGTCGGCACGGTCCACAGCTGGCTGCGGTACTCGTCGGCGTCGAGGTCGAGCCGGGTCACGGCGACGACCGCGGTCCGCCCGTCCGGGGAGACCGCGGGCACACCCGGGACGCGCAGCAGGGAGAGGTCGGTCGGCCGCATGCCCGCGACGCTAACCCAGGCTCCGCGCGGGCCAGATGGTGAGCACCGCTAACGGGTGAGGTCCTAGGGTGCCCGCATGACGCGACGCGTGTTCTCCGGCGGCCAGGTCCTCGACGGCACGGGCCGCCCGGCCGCGCCCGCCGACGTCGCGGTGCAGGACGGCCGGATCGTCGAGGTCGGGACGGGCCTGGACGGCGACGAGGTCGTCGACTGCACCGGCGCCACGGTGCTGCCCGGCCTGTTCGACTGCCACGTGCACGTGATGCTCAGCGGCGTCGACACCCTGCGGCACCTGCAGACGCCGTTCAGCTACGGCTTCTTCGAGGCCGCCCAGAACCTGCGCCGCACCCTGGCCCAGGGCATCACCTCGGTGCGCGACGCCGGTGGCGCCGACCTGGGCGTCGCCGAGGCGGTCCGGCGCGGGCTCACCGCCGGGCCGCGGATGCAGATCGCGATCAGCATGCTGTCCCAGACCGGCGGCCACGGCGACGGGTGGCACGTCTGCGGCGCCGAGGTGCCGCTGCTCGGGCCGCACCCGGGCCGGCCGCGGACGATCGTCGACGGCCCGGACGAGATGCGCCGCACGGTGCGCGAGCTGCTCCGCGCGGGCGCCGACGTGCTCAAGGTGGCCACCAGCGGCGGCGTGCTCTCCGCCCGGGACGACCCGCGCCACCCGCACTTCCGCCCCGCCGAGCTCGCCGTGCTGGTGGAGGAGGCCGAGGCCGCCGGTGTCGGGGTGATGGCGCACGCGCAGGGCGCAGCGGGGATCAAGGCCGCCGTCCGGGCGGGCGTCCGCTCCATCGAGCACGGCATCTACCTCGACGACGAGGCGATCGAGCTCATGCTCGAGCACGGCACCTGGCTGGTGCCCACGCTCGCCGCCCCGCGGGCGGTGCTCGCGGCCGCCGACGCCGGTGCCGCCCTCCCAGACGCCGTGGTCGCGAAGGCGCGGGCCGTGCAGGCGGTGCACGACGAGGCGGTCAGCCGGGCCGTCGACGCCGGCGTGCGGATCGCCATGGGCACCGACAGCGGCGTCGGCCCGCACGGCGACAACCTCAGCGAGCTCGGGCTGATGGCCGGTTGCGGCATGACCCCGGAGCAGGCGTGGCACGCCACGACGCTGTCCGCGGCGCGGCTGCTCGGCGTCGCCGACTCCCTCGGCAGCCTGGAGCCGGGCAAGCGGGCCGACGTCGTCGTGCTGGACGGCGACGCCGCGGACCTGACCGGGCTGGCCGGACGGGTCCGGGAGGTGTGGCGGGACGGCGAGCTGGTCGCGGCCGGCGGCGCCGTCGTCGAGCCCGGCACGATGCCGCCCCGCTGACGCCCGGCCGGTGGCCGCCGCTCAGCTGCCGCGGGGCTCCTCGACCACCTCGGCCCGGCCGGTCTCCTCCGCGCCGGGCACCGTGCGCCCGGTCGCGTCGGTGTCCACCGGGGGCTCGCCGGTCACGGCGGCCGGGCCGGCCTCGGCCTGCTCGCCGCGGGTCTTCAGCAGGCTGGCCACGGTGGCCACCAGCAGGACGACGAGGATCACCGTGAGCGACAGCCAGGTGGGCACCGTCGGCACCGCCTCCAGCGGCTCCCGCTCCCCGGCGAACGGGTACTGGTTCTCGTGCACCGCCTCGAGGACCAGCTTCACGCCGATGAACGCCAGGATGACCGCGAGGCCCAGGGACAGGTAGACCAGTCGCTTGAGCAGGCCGCCGAGCAGGAAGTACAGCTGCCGCAGCCCCATCAGCGCGAAGACGTTCGCGGTGAAGACGATGAACGCCTCGCGGGTGAGGCCGAAGATCGCCGGGATGCTGTCCAGCGCGAACAGCAGGTCGGTGGTGCCCAGCGCGAGGAAGACCACGATCATCGGCGTCCACAGCTTCTTGCCGCCGTGCTCGACCCGGATCTTGCTGCCGTGGTACTCCGCGGTCATCGGGAGCACCTTCCGCATGCGGCGGATGAGGGCGTTCTCCTCGTAGTCCTCGTCCTCGTCGCGGTGCCGGACCAGGTTGATCGCGGTCCAGACCAGGAAGGCGCCGAAGAGGTAGAAGACCCAGATGAACTGCTCGATCAGGGCTGCGCCGGCCAGGATGAAGATGCCGCGCAGCACCAGCGCGATGATGATCCCGACCATCAGGACCTCTTGCTGCAGCTTCCGGGGCACCTGGAAGCGGGCCATGATGATCACGAAGACGAAGAGGTTGTCGACCGAGAGCGAGTACTCGGTCAGCCAGCCCGCGTAGAACTCGGTGGCGAATGCACCGTCTGTGAAGACGAGCAGCAGCAGCCCGAACAGCAGCGCCAGCCCCACGTAGAAGCTGACCCAGCCGGTGGCCTCCTTCACGGAGGGCTCGTGCGGACGGCGGGCGACGATCGCGAGGTCGGCGAGCAGCAGGACGGTGAGCCCCACGAACGTCGAGATCTCGAACCAGACGGGGAGCTCCACGTACCGGAACTCTACAAGTCAGTTGCACCAACCACCCGGCGGGCGCGACCAGGGGTCGGCCTGCCCGCCGGCCGCCCTGGAGCCGCCGGCGGGCAGGTCGCTCAGCTCCGGTCGGGGCCGTCCCGTTCGGTGGTCGCCGCCTGACGGGGCTCCGGCAGGCCGTCCTCGGACGCCCGCTCGGGGTCGCCCGGGGCACCGATGTGCCGGCCGGTCCGGTCGGCGCCCGGGTCGCCCGGGCCGGTGCGCTGCCCCCGGCGGGCGGCGTCCTTCTTGTTCTTGCGCAGGCTGGCCACGGTGGTGACGACCAGGGTGACCAGGATGACGACCAGCGACAGCCAGGTGGGGATCTCCGGGATCCGGGTCACGTGCTCACCACCGTTGATGAACGGCAGCTCGTTCTCGTGCAGCGCGTGGATGACCAGCTTGATGCCGATGAAGCCGAGGATGACCGCCAGGCCGTAGGCGAGGTACACCAGCTTGTCGAGCAGGCCGTCGAGCAGGAAGAACAGCTGCCGCAGCCCCAGCAGCGCGAAGGCGTTGGCGGTGAAGACCAGGTAGGTCTCCTGGGTGAGGCCGAAGATGGCCGGGATGGAGTCGACGGCGAAGAGGATGTCGGCGCTGCCGATGGCGATCAGCGCGATGGCCAGCGGGGTGATGTGGCGCTTGCCGTCGATCTTCGCGGTGAGCCGGTCGGAGTGGTACTCCTGCGTCGTCGGCAGCACCTTGCGGGTGAGCCGGAGGACGGCGTTCTCCTTGAACTCCTCGTCCTCGTCGTGCCCACCACTGCGGGCCTGCGCGATCGCGGTCCAGATCAGGAAGCCGCCGAAGATGTAGAAGACGAAGCTGAAGTTCTCGATCGCGGCGGCGCCGACGAAGATGAACAGCGTCCGCAGCACCAGGGCGAAGGCGATGCCGAAGAGCAGCACCTTCTGCTGCAGCTCCCGGGGCACGGCAAAGCTGGCCATGATCAGCACGAAGACGAAGAGGTTGTCGACCGAGAGGCTCTTCTCGGTGACCCATCCGGCGAAGTACTCACCGCCGTACCTGCCGCCGGCGAACCACAGCACCAGCAGGCCGAAGACGAGCGCGATGCCGACGTAGACCGCCGACCAGGTGGCCGACTCCTTCAGCGTGGGGGCGTGCGGGGTGCGGACGTGTCCGACGAAGTCGAACACCAGCATCCCGATGATGGCGGCGACGGTGATCGCCCAGACCCAGAGTGGGACGTCCAATTCGGATTCCTCCGGTTCACTGGCAGCAGTCAGTACCGGAGGTCTCTCCCGCCGCCCCGGAGACCGGGCCGACCGACAGGGCCGGGGTCGGTGACCCGTGCTGACGACCACTGCCGCGCAGGGATACTCCCCTCCACGTCGGACCCGCTCACCACCGGCAGCGGCTGCGCTGTCACCTGGTATGCCCGCAGTGCGAGTCCGGAGCCCCCAACGTCCAGCCGGCGCACAGAGTTCCCGTCGACCGCGGACTCGGCCGCGGACGGCACAGGACCGGGGGCACCGACCCCGGGGCCCGCCGTGACCGCGGCCGGCCACCCCCGGGAGACAGGACGGCTGCGGCGATCAGTCGACCGGTGACACCCGGATGAGGTTCCCGTCGGGATCACAGACGACGAAGGTCCGGCCGAACACGTCGTCGTGCAGCTCCTCGACGACGGTGACGCCCTTGGCCGCCCACCGGGCGTGGACGCGATCGACGGACGCAGCGCCGCCAGTGACCATCAGTCCCACCTCGCTGACCCGGGGCGTGGCCGGGACCGCGTGCTCGGCGCGGCCCGTCCACACGGCGAACAGCACCCCCGGAGCGACCTCGAACGCGACGTAGCGGGGGCTGGTGAAGCACGGCTGGATGTCGAACAGGTCGCGGTAGAAGGCGGTGGCCTGCTCGGCGTCCTGGACGTAGACGAGGAAAAGGTTGGGTGCGGACACGTGGGCTCCGGGGACGTCGGACTGTGGACGTCCGCGACTCCACCGCGCAATGACGACAGGAGCGGTCACCTTTCCGGTGCGGATGTGGGCGTGAAGGCGGCCAGGCTCCTGACCCTGCTGCTGCTCCTGCAGGCCCGGCAGCGGATGACCACCCGTGAGCTCGCCGAGCGGCTCGACGTGTCACGGCGGACGGTCCTGCGCGACGTGGAGGCGCTGTCGGCGGCAGGGGTCCCCGTCTACGCGGAGCGCGGCCGGCACGGCGGGGTCGTCCTCCTCACCGGGGCACGCCTCAACGCGTCACACCTGGACCCCGGGGAGATCGAGGCGCTCTCGCTCACCGGGGTGGACCACGCCCGCCTCCAGCAACTGGGGCTGGCCGCGGCCGCCGAGCAGGCCGCGCACAAGCTCGCCGCACGGCGAGCCCGAATGCCCGGCGCTGGGGTGACACCGTGGAGCGAGCTGATCATCGCGGACAGCACGGCCTGGCTGGCCTCCCCCGCCGACGTCGACATCGCTGACCTGGCGACGGACCTCCGGGCCCGGCAACGGCTGGAGATCCGCTATCGACGGAGCGGCACCACCCAGCCGGCCCCGGTGGTGGTGGACCCGTACGGACTCGCGGTCAAGGCGGGCCGCTGGTATCTCGTGGCGGACACCGACGGTGCCCCTCGGGTGTTCGCCCTCGAGCGTCTCACCTCCTACGAGGTGCTCCGTCCCCCCGCCCGACTGCGAGCCGGGCACACCCTGACGACGGTGTGGGCCCACCTCCGCGCACAGGTCGAGCAGGCCGGGGACGTGGCGATCACGGCCCGCCTCCGGAGGAGCCGCCTGGATCTCGCCCGTCGCATCCTGGGCTCCCGGATGGGCGACGTCCGCCACCTCGACGAGCTCTGGTGCCAGGTGACGGTCCGGTACGAGGAGGTCGAGGGAGTCCGACAGCTGCTGCAGTTCGGCGACCACATCGAGGTGCTGGCGCCTGAGCCCGCCCGCCAACTGGTCCACCAGTTGGCCCGTGACCTCGCCACCCGCCATGGGCCGACCGCGTCCGGCTGACGCCGGCCCTCGGGCGGTGCTGGCCGACCGGTCCGGTCAGCACCACGGGGCACACGGGCGGCGCAGACCGGTCAGGCGTGCGCGGCGTCGAGCTGGCGCAGCTCCTTCTTCAGCTCGGTCAGCTCGTCGCGCAGCCGGGCGGCGACCTCGAACTGCAGCTCCCGGGCAGCCGCGAGCATCTGGTCGTTCATCTGCGTGATCATGTCCGCGAGCTCGTTGCGCGGCAGGCCCTGCACGTCGATCGACCCGGCCTTGGCCTTGCTCTTCGACGACAGCCCGGGCACCGGCGCCTTGCCGCGCGACTGCTGTCGCCCCGACCCGCCGAGCAGCTCGGTGGCGGCCTCGGTCTCCTCCGCCGCCTGGTAGATGCCGTCGAGGATGTCGACGATCTTCTTGCGCAGCGGCTGCGGGTCGATGCCGTGCTCGGTGTTGTAGGCGATCTGCTTCTCGCGACGCCGGTTCGTCTCGTCGATCGCCTGCGCCATCGACGGCGTGATCTTGTCGGCGTACATGTGCACCTGCCCGGAGACGTTGCGCGCCGCCCGGCCGATCGTCTGGATCAGCGAGGTGCCGGACCGGAGGAAGCCCTCCTTGTCGGCGTCCAGGATCGCCACCAGCGACACCTCGGGCAGGTCGAGCCCCTCGCGCAGCAGGTTGATGCCGACCAGCACGTCGTACTCGCCCTGCCGGAGCTCGCGCAGCAGCTCGACGCGGCGCAGGGTGTCGACCTCGGAGTGCAGGTAGCGCACCTTGATGCCCAGCTCGAGCAGGTAGTCGGTGAGGTCCTCGGACATCTTCTTGGTCAGCGTGGTGACCAGGACCCGCTCGTCCTTCTCGGTGCGCAGCCGGATCTCGTGCACCAGGTCGTCGATCTGGCCCTTGGTCGGCTTGACCACGACCTCCGGGTCGACCAGGCCGGTCGGCCGGATGACCTGCTCGACCACGTCGCCCTGCACCCGGCCCAGCTCGTAGTTCCCCGGCGTCGCGGACAGGTAGACGGTCTGGTGGATCCGGTCGGTGAACTCCTCCCACTTCAGCGGTCGGTTGTCCATCGCCGAGGGCAGCCGGAAGCCGTGCTCGACCAGCGTGCGCTTGCGGCTCATGTCGCCCTCGTACATGCCGCCGATCTGCGGCACCGTCACGTGCGACTCGTCGATGACGAGCAGGAAGTCGTCCGGGAAGTAGTCGATGAGACAGGCACCGGCGCTGCCGGGGGCACGGCCGTCGATGTGCCGCGAGTAGTTCTCGATGCCGGAGCAGAACCCGACCTGCCGCATCATCTCGATGTCGTAGGTGGTGCGCATGCGCAGTCGCTGGGACTCCAGCAGCTTCCCCTGCCGGTCGAGCTCGGCCAGCCGCTGCTCCAGCTCGGCCTCGATGGTGGCGATCGCCCGCTCCATCCGCTCGGGGCCGGCGACGTAGTGGGTGGCCGGGAAGACGAACAGCTCGTCGACCTCGCGGACGACCTCGCCGGTGAGCGGGTGCAGGTAGTAGAGCCGCTCGACCTCGTCGCCGAACATCTCGATCCGGACCGCGAGCTCCTCGTAGACCGGGAAGACCTCGATCGTGTCGCCGCGCACCCGGAAGGTGCCCCGGGTGAACGCCAGGTCGTTGCGGGTGTACTGCTCGGTGACCAGCGTGCGCAGCAGCTCGTCGCGGTCGCGGTCCTCCCCCACCTTGATCTTCAGCGCCCGGTCGACGTACTCCTCCGGCGTCCCCAGGCCGTAGATGCAGGAGACGGTGGAGACGACGATGACGTCGCGGCGGGTGAGCAGGCTGTTCGTCGCCGAGTGGCGCAGCCGCTCCACCTCCTCGTTGATCGAGGAGTCCTTCTCGATGTAGGTGTCGGTCTGCGGGACGTACGCCTCGGGCTGGTAGTAGTCGTAGTACGAGACGAAGTACTCCACCGCGGCGTCCGGCAGGAGCTCGCGGAACTCGTTGGCCAGCTGCGCCGCGAGGGTCTTGTTCGGCGCCATCACCAGGGTGGGGCGCTGCACCTGCTCGATCAGCCACGCCGTCGTCGCCGACTTGCCGGTGCCGGTGGCGCCGAGCAGCACCGTGTCGGTCTCCCCCGCGTTCACCCGCTCGGCGAGGGCCTTGATCGCCGCCGGCTGGTCGCCCGAGGGCTGGAACTCGCTGACGACGCGGAACCGCCCCCGGGTCGGGCGGAGGTCGGTGTTCGTGCGCACGGGACGACGGTACGACGCGGATGCGACAGAACGGTCCGCACCGACCGCGCGGGCCGGTGACCACCAAGATCGCGGACCGGGGCCGGAGTTGGCAGACTGTTGGGTGACCTGCCTGAGACACCTCGACGACGTGTCCCGCCCACCGCTCCACCGTGGTGGAGGCGACAGGTGTGATCGGGGCCCGTTCCGGGCATCCGACGGCGAACCCCTGGCCCGGTCACGGACCAGGGGTGTGACGCCAGCCCCCACCCCGGGGGCCTCAGCCAGGAGGACGACCTCTCCCATGACCACCCAGGTGTGGCCCGGTTCCGACTACCCGCTCGGTGCGACCTACGACGGCACGGGCACGAACTTCGCCATCTACAGCGAGGTCGCCGAGAAGGTCGAGCTCTGCCTGTTCGACGCCGAGGGCAACGAGGAGCGTGTCCGGCTGCCCGAGCGCGACGCGGGCGTGTGGCACGCGTTCCTGCCGGGGATCCAGCCCGGCCAGCGCTACGGCTACCGCGTCCACGGGCCCAACGACCCGGCGCAGGGCCTCCGCTGCAACCCGAACAAGCTGCTGCTCGACCCCTACGCCAAGGCGATCGACGGGCAGATCGACTGGGACGAGTCGGTCTTCGGCTACCACTTCGAGTCCGGTGAGCGGAACGACGACGACTCCGCGGCACACATGCCGAAGTCCGTCGTCGTCAGCCCCTTCTTCGACTGGGGCACCGACCGGCCGCCGAAGACCCCGTACCAGAAGACCGTCATCTACGAGGCCCACGTCAAGGGGCTGACGATGACCCACCCGCGGGTGCCGGAGGAGCTGCGCGGCACCTACGCCGGCATCGCCCACCCGGCGGTCATCGAGCACCTCACCGACCTGGGCGTGACCGCGATCGAGCTGATGCCGGTGCACCAGTTCGTGCAGGACGACACGCTGCTGCAGAAGGGCCTGCGCAACTACTGGGGCTACAACACGATCGGCTTCTTCGCCCCGCACAACGAGTACGCCCAGTCGACCGACGGGCAGCAGGTGCAGGAGTTCAAGGGCATGGTCCGGGCCCTGCACGAGGCCGGCATCGAGGTCATCCTCGACGTCGTCTACAACCACACCGCCGAGGGCAACCACCTGGGCCCCACCCTGTCGTTCAAGGGCATCGACAACCGGGCGTACTACCGGCTGGTCGAGGGCGACGAGCAGTACTACATGGACACCACCGGCACCGGGAACTCGCTCAACGTCCGGGACCCGCAGTCGCTGCAGCTGATCATGGACTCGCTGCGCTACTGGGTCACCGAGATGCACGTCGACGGTTTCCGCTTCGACCTCGCCTCCACCCTGGCCCGCCAGTTCCACGAGGTCGACCGGCTGTCGGCCTTCTTCGACCTGGTGCACCAGGACCCGATCGTCAGCCAGGTCAAGCTGATCGCCGAGCCCTGGGACGTCGGCGACGGCGGCTACCAGGTCGGCAACTTCCCCGCTCTGTGGACCGAGTGGAACGGCAAGTACCGCGACAGCGTGCGCGACTACTGGCGCGGCGAGGACGGCACCCTCGGTGAGTTCGCCAGCCGCATCTCCGGCTCGGCCGACCTGTACCAGCACGCCGGCCGCCGGCCGGTGGCGAGCATCAACTTCGTCACCGCCCACGACGGGTTCACCCTCAACGACCTGGTCTCCTACAACGACAAGCACAACGAGGCCAACGGCGAGGGCAACAACGACGGGGAGAGCCACAACCGCAGCTGGAACTGCGGCGTCGAGGGCGAGACCGACGACGTCGAGGTGCTGGAGCTGCGGGCCCGCCAGCGGCGCAACTTCATCGCCACGCTGATGCTCAGCCAGGGCGTGCCCATGCTGCTGCACGGCGACGAGCTGGGCCGCAGCCAGGGCGGCAACAACAACGGCTACTGCCAGGACTCCGAGCTGACCTGGATCGACTGGGAGGACGTCGACGAGGGCCTGCTCGAGTTCACCAAGCTGGTCACCCGGCTCCGCACCGACCACCCCACGTTCCGCCGCCGGCGGTTCTTCCACGGGCGCCCCGTCCCGTGGGAGGAGACCGACCCGCAGCAGGACATCGCCTGGCTGGGCCCGGACGGCGAGCCGATGGACGACGCGGACTGGTCCGATGGCTCCGCCAAGTCGCTGGCGATGTACCTCAACGGCCACGGCATCCGGGAGATGGACGAGCGCGGCGAGTACGTCAGCGACGACCACTTCTACCTGGCCTTCAACGCCTCGCACGAGGAGATCGACTTCACCCTGCCCAGCGACGAGTACGCGGAGGGCTGGACGCTCGTCGTCGACACCGCCGAGCTGGGCGAGGTCGAGCCGCTGGAGCTGAAGGCCGGCGGGAAGGTCACCCTGCAGCCGCGGTCGACGGTCGTGCTGCAGGCGGCCGCGTCGTGACGGCACCCTCGACCGGCGACCGTGGCCGGCAGGTGCCCTCGGGCACCTACCGGCTGCAGGTGACCGCCGACTTCACCCTGGACGACGCGGCGTCCGTGGCCGGCTACCTGGCCGACCTGGGGGTGAGCCACGCCTACTCCTCGCCGCTGCTGCGGTCGGCCGCGGGCAGCACGCACGGCTACGACACCACCGACCACGCGCACATCGACGAGCCGCGCGGTGGCCGGGCGGGTCTGGACCGGCTGGTGGCGCAGCTGCACGAGCACGGCCTCGGCCTCGTGCTGGACCTGGTGCCCAACCACATGGGCGTCTCCGACGCGCACGAGTCGGGCTGGTGGTGGGACCTGCTGCGGCACGGGCGGGAGTCCGCGCACGCCGACGCCTTCGACGTCGACTGGGACTTCGGCGGGGGGCGGGTGCGCATCCCCGTCCTGGGCAGCGCCGACGACGTCGCCCGGCTCGAGCTGGTCGAGGTCGACGGCGAGCTGGAGCTGCACTACTACGACAACCGCTTCCCCGTCGCGCCCGGGACGGCCCAGGCCGGCGACGACCCGGTCACGGTGCACGACCGGCAGCACTACGAGCTGGTCGACTGGCGCCGGGCCGACGACCAGCTCAACTACCGGCGGTTCTTCGCGATCAACACCCTCGCCGGGCTGCGGGTGGAGGACCCGGAGGTGTTCCGGGCCACCCACGCGCTGATCGTGGAGCTGGTGGAGAACGGCTCGGTCGACGCGCTGCGGATCGACCACCCCGACGGCCTCGCCGACCCGAAGGGCTACCTGGACGCCCTCGCCGCGGCCACCGGGAACCGGTGGACCGTGGTGGAGAAGATCCTCGAGCCCGGCGAGGAGCTCCCCGAGAGCTGGCGGACGGCCGGGACGACGGGGTACGACGCGCTCGCCGAGGTCGACGAGGTGCTGATCGACCCGGCCGGGGAGCCGGCGTTCACCGCACTGGACACCGAGCTGGCCGGCGCCCGGGTCGACTACGCGCAGCTGGTGCACGACTGCAAGCGCGAGGTCACCGACGGGATGCTCGGCTCGGAGGTGGCCCGGCTGCAGCGCATCGTCGGCGACCTGGCGGGCGTGCCGGCCGAGCAGGTCACCGAGGGGCTGGCGGAGCTGCTGGCCAGCTTCCCGGTGTACCGCAGCTACCTGCCCGACGGCCGCGAGCACCTCGACGAGACCGTCGCCGCGGTCAAGCTGCGGCGACCGGACCTGGCCGCCGCCGTCGACGGGCTGCACCCGCTGCTCGGCTCGGCCGGCACCGAGCTGGCCACCCGGTTCGAGCAGACCTCCGGCCCGGTGATGGCCAAGGGCGTGGAGGACAGCGCCTACTACCGGTGGGCGCGGTTCGTGGCGCTGAACGAGGTCGGTGGCGACCCGGCGCGGTTCGGCGGCACGGTCGCGGAGTTCCACGCGGCGCAGCAGCGCCGGGCGGACCGCCGGCCGGCGTCGATGACCACGCTGTCCACGCACGACACCAAGCGCAGCGAGGACGTGCGTGCCCGGCTGGCGGTGCTGGCCGAGGTCCCGAGCGAGTGGGCCGGGCTGGTCCGCGGGTGGATCGGCCGGCACCCGCTGGCCGACCGGTCGCTGGCGCACCTGGTGTGGCAGAACCTGGTCGGCGCCTGGCCGCTGTCCCGGGAGCGGGCACACGCGTACGTGGAGAAGGCCGCCCGCGAGGCCGGCACCTCGACCACCTGGACCAACCCGGTGCAGGAGTTCGAGGACCAGCTGCACGCACTGGTCGACGCCGCCTTCGACGACCCGACGACGCACGCGGAGATCGAGCGGTTCGTGGCCCGCATCGCCCCGTTCGGCTGGTCGAACTCGCTGTCGCAGAAGCTGCTGCAGCTGACCATCGCCGGCGTCCCGGACGTCTACCAGGGCACCGAGCTGTGGGACTTCTCCCTGGTCGACCCGGACAACCGCCGCCCGGTCGACTACGCCCTGCGGCGCCGGCTGCTGGCCCGGCTCGACGAGGGCTGGGTGCCGCCGGTCGACGCGGAGGGCGCCGCGAAGCTGCTGGTCGTCTCCCGCACGCTGCGCCACCGGCGCGACCACCCGGAGGCCTTCGCCGGCTACACCCCGGTCCAGGCGACCGGGGCGGCCGCCGACCACGCCGTCGCCTTCGACCGCGGTGGCGTGGTGACGGTGGCGACCCGGCTGCCGGTGCACCTGGCCGGGACCGGGTGGGGCGACACCGGGCTGGCGCTGCCCACCGGCGCGTGGCGGGACCTGTTCACCGGCACCCGGGTGGTGGCCGACGCGCACGGCGCCCCGCTGGCGGAGCTGCTCGCCCAGCTGCCGGTCGCCCTCCTGGTCCGCGACTAGTCCCCGACCGGCGGCCGGGAACCTCCGGCCGCCGGTCAGGCGGCACGCCACCCGACCGGGCCCACCGGCCGTCCCAGCAGGTCCGCGTCCAGGCCCAGCGGCAGCGTCACCACTGCCCGGGCGGGTGAGGGCTCAGAACCGGATGGCGTCGATCACCTTCACGCGGACGGCGATGAGGGCGGGCACCAGGCCGGCCAGGGCGCCGACGGCGGTGGCGGCGACCAGCCCCTCCACGGCGGCCGAGACCGGGAACCCGGGGGCGTCGGCCAGCGGCACTCCCCCGCCCAGCCAGTCCTCCAGCGGCAGGTTGCGCACGATCGCCACCGACAGCGCGACCGCGGCCAGCCCGGCCAGCGCCGTCGCGACGACGCTCTCCAGCACCACCGCGGCGAACACCCGGCCCGACGTCGCACCGAAGCTGCGGCGCACGCCGATCTCCCGGATCCGCTGCCGCACCGTGACCAGCCCGATGTTGAGCACCCCGATCCCACCGAGCAGCAGCACCAGCAGGCCGGCGCCGCGGACCGCCAGCCGCAGCTGGCCGATGGTCTCCTCCAGGTTCTCCGGGTCCGAGCGGTAGGCGTCCACCTGGGCGCCCGGCAGCAGCCGGCTCAGGTCGGTCTGCACCGCGGCCATCACCTCGTCGGCCTGGGCCGCCGGCACCCACAGCTCGACGCTGGGCGGGCCGTAGCCGAACGACTCGGCGTCGGCGGCCGTCGCGTCACCGGCGGCGCGGTCGACCCGGTAGACCATCGGGTCGCTGCCGCCCTCCGCGACCACCCCGACGATGCTGGCGAGCTGGGGCCGGGGCCCGCCGATCACCACGGTCGGGCGGCCGGAGAGGTCGGGCACCCCGAGCCGGTCGAGGAAGGGCTGGTTGACCACGAGCGCCGGGGCGAGGGTCAGCCGGTCACCCTCGCGCAGCCAGCGCCCCTCGGTGGGCTGCAGCCGGTGCAGCGGCCCGTAGGACGGTGACACCACCGAGGCGGGGACCGTCTCGGTGCCGCCGGGAAAGCGGAAGAGCTGGTCCCGGTACCCGCGGGTGGCCACCGCCTCGGGCGGCAGCCCGTAGCGGGCGACGAGGTCGTCGATCCCCGCCTGCCAGTCGGCGGCCGACAGCGGGCCGGTCGTGCCGAAGGCCTGCACCGAGACGGTCGCCGTCCGGCCGCCGTAGCGCTCGGCCTGCTCCTGCTGCACCTGCGCGACGATCTGCCCCAGCGCCGTCACCGAGGTCATCGCCAGCACCGCGAGGAAGACCCCGACCAGGGAGAGCACGACGCGGGCCTTGTGCACCCGCACCTCGCCCCACGCCTCGGAGAGGCTGCCGATCAGCCCGGTCACGGCGCGGTCCGGTCCGCGGTCGCGGCGGCGAGCTCGCCGCCGGCGGGAACGGGGGTCAGCCGGCCGGCGTCCAGCCGGAACCTGCGGGAGGCGAGGGCGGCGACGGACAGGTCGTGGGTGATGGTGACCAGGGCGGCACCGTTCTCCGCGGTCACCTCGGCCAGCAGCGCCATCACCGCCGCACCCGTGTCGACGTCCAGGGCCCCGGTGGGCTCGTCGGCGAGCACCACCCGGGGGGTGCGGACCAGGGCCCGGGCGATCGCCACCCGCTGCTGCTCGCCACCGGAGAGCCGCTCGGGCACCGAGTCCGCGCGACGCGCCAGCCCCACCCGGTCGAGCATCGCCCGGGCGGTGCGGTTGCGGGTGAAGAACTCCGCTCGCCGCGCGTAGAGCAGCGGGGCGGCCACGTTCTCCACGGCGGTGCGCCGGGGCAGCAGGTTGAACTGCTGGAAGACGAAGCCGAAGGTCTCCCCGCGCAGCCGGGCACGGCGGCGGGAGGACAGCCCGTCGGTGGACTGCCCGTCGAGGAGGTAGCTGCCGGCGGTGGGGCTGTCGAGCAGCCCCAGCACGTTGAGCAGCGTGGACTTGCCCGATCCGGACCGGCCCACGATGGAGATGTGCTCCCCGGCCTCGACGCGCAGGTCGACCCCGCCGAGCACCGGCAGCAGGCTGCCGTCGGGGAGGCGGACGTCGCGGCCGACCCCGGACAGCTCGATCAGGCTCACCCGCCCCACCCGCCGCCCATGCCGGGGCCGGTGGGGGTGTCGTCGGGGACGGGCACGAACTGCAGCACCGACTCGCCCTCGGTCAGCCCGCCGGTGATCTCGACCTGCTGGCCGTCGGTGAGGCCGAGGGTGACCGGCCGCTCCTCGGGGGTGCCGTCGGCGCCGGGCACCCAGACCGTGCCGTTCTGCACCGCGCCCTGGACCGCGGTGGCCGGGACGACGAGGACGTCGACCGCCTCGCCGGCGTTGATCGCCATGGTGGCGGCCATCCCGGAGAAGACGGTCACGTCCCCGGGCACGGTGCACCGGGCCTGGCTCGCCGCGGCCTGGGTGGGCATCCCGGTCATCGGGTCGATCCCGCCGCCGGACCCGGCGTCCGCCGGCGGGGCGCCGAGGGTCAGGTCGCTGCAGGTGAAGGGCGCCGGCCCGCCGCGCACGGTGATCTCGGCGCTGGACGGCGGGCTGAGCAGCCGGAACTGGTCGGCCTGGGTGATCGGGGCGGTCACCGACAGGGTGCCGGGTGAGAGGGCGCCGACCACGTCGCCGACCGCCACCACCTGGTCCTTGAGGACGTCGATCTCGGCCACCGTGCCGGCCGCGGGCGCGGTCACCGTGACGCTCCGGACCAGCGGGTCCCGGGGGGTGGAGGTGGGGTTGCCCTCGGCGTCGACCCCGACCACCGGGTCGCGCTCCTCCTCCCAGCGGATCTCCAGCAGCGCGGCGCCGGCCTCGACCCGGCTGCCCGGCGTGGCGATGATCCGGCGCACCTCGCCGGCCGAGGTGGCCTTCACCGGCACGTCGGCGTCGGCGGCGACGGTGCCCTCGACGGTCACGGTGTTGGTCACGGTGCCGCGCGCCACGGGAACGGCGGGGCTGCTCAGGTCGAGGCCGGGCGGGCCGGAGGCGCCCACCGGGTCGGCGTCGCCGGTCCCGCCGCGGAAGGCGAGCACGACCAGCGCGGCGGCGATCACCGTCCAGACCAACAGCCGGAGGACCGGCAGGACGAGGGTGCGCACGACGCCCACGGGACGCCCCTTCCGGATCGGATCCGGCTGGTGCCGGATGCCGCGAAGCTAGTGGCCCCGACCACCCGCAGGAAGGGGGCGCAACGGTGTGTCCGGCCCCGCGCCCCACGGACCCCAGCGTCTCGGATCCAGACCGGCCGTGAACGGGTGCCTGCGTGCGGTGAGGGGAGCCGGGCCTGTCGCCGGTCGGCCTGCCGGGGTGGCCCGGGCCCACCTAGCGTCGGGCGGGTGCCCGGGCCTTCCCGGCCGGGCACGGCACCGGACCGCCCAACCCCGTCCGCCGGTGACCTCAACCGAACCCCAGGACGGGGGCGGGGGACCCATCTCCGGCGCGAACGCTCGCGCCTCGGGGTGAAGCCGCACCGCTCGTCCGACGCCCGGCTCCCGTGCCGGGCCGCCGGTCCGTGCGCGCGGCCGGGCACCGATCGCCCGAACCCGACAGCTCACCTCGCAGGCGGCGATCGGAGGATCCCCATGCCCGAATCCACCCGTACCCGCCGACTGGTCCGCCGCGGCGCTCTCACCACCGGTGCCGCCGCCCTGGCGGTCGGCGCGTTCGCCGCCCCGGCGTCCGCCGCGCCGCAGCACGACTGGAGCGGCGTCGCCCAGTGCGAGTCCGGCGGCGACTGGAGCATCAACACCGGCAACGGCTACTACGGCGGCCTGCAGTTCTTCCAGCCGACCTGGGAGGGCTACGGCGGCCTGGAGTTCGCGCCCCGCGCCGACCTGGCCACCCCGGCGCAGCAGATCGCCGTCGCCGAGCGGGTGCTCGACGGCCAGGGCGTCGGCGCCTGGCCGGTCTGCGGGCAGTACCTCACCGAGGGGACGACGCCCGTCGCCGCTCCCGCCCCGGCCCCCGCGGCGGCCCCCGCCCCGGCCCCCGCGGCGGGGGCCACGTACACGGTCGCGCCCGGTGACACGCTGGGCAAGATCGCGGCGGCGCACGGCACCAGCTGGCAGCAGCTGTTCGACCGGAACCGCGACGTCGTCAGCGACCCGCACCTGATCTACGTGGGCCAGGTGCTGTCGGTCTGACCGGGCGGTGGGGGGGGGGGGGGGGGGGGGGCGGGGGCCCCCCACGGCGCGCGCGGCGGGGGGGGCGCCTGTTTCGCCCCGCCCCC